>JACQTF010000019.1 GCA_016210925.1 Acidobacteriota bacterium
CCAACCCGAGGCCCGCGCTACCCAGCAACATTTCAAAGCGCCTTAGAATGAAAGCGCGCTGGACCTCCTCTTTGATGCCTCCCGCGAGGAGCCCGGCGATCACCAGCAAGGCCAGGTCCCCCGGGGTGCGCACCATGTCCAGCAAGGGATTGCGGGGGGCAAAAAGCCGGGGAAGGAAATACTTGAAGAATCCGGCCATGAGCAGGTTGATCAAGAAGAGGAGCGGGACAAGGACCATGCCCAAGCGGACCTCGACGCCGTACGCCTGCCGTCTCAGTCCCAGCTCCTTAAGAGATTTTCCCCGCAGATGCTGGCAGCACCCGAGGAGCAGCAGCAAGAGGGAAGCTTCCAGGAGGAGAAATAAGGCGATCCAGCGAGGAGATCGGTAGAGCTGTTCCTGGGAAAGGCCCACGGAGGCAAAAGGTACCCATGCCAGGGAGCCGGTGACGAGCCCGGCCGCCAGGAGGATCTCCAGGACGGCGAGAACGCGATCCGGAAGCGTGGGACGAGCGTCCCGGTTGGGAAGTTCGGTCAACCCCGATCCGTCCCTCGAGTCATGGGGCGAGCTCACGAAGGCAGCCTTCGTTCCATGGTGCTGTGCTTCGCGGTGCTTGTGATTTTTCCAGAAAGAGATTGGATACAGACGCTGAAGACCCTCCTGACCTCAAGGGCGGGAATCACATAGCTGGCGGACGGATCGGGGTCAACGTCCTGTAACCTCCCGCAAGACCCGGAGGAAATTCTCGCCCAGGATCTTGCGAACCTCCTTTTCTGCATATCCCCTCTGCAAAAGCTCGCTGGTGATCTGCGGCAGGCGGGTGACGTCCTCCATGCCCCGGGGTGCCGAGTCGATTCCGTCGAAGTCGGAACCCAGCCCCACGTGGTCCACGCCAGCAACCTGGACCGCATGGTGAATGTGGTCGATCAGGACCTTCAGCGGCGGCGGCGGAACCGAGCTGGGGTTCTCGAAGAGCTTGTAGCGCTCCGCCGCCAACCGGTCGGGGTCCCCCCGGTATTTTCGAGCCAGCTCCCGCATGCGACGGCCGCCATCCCCCTCGCGGGACTTCCGGGCGAACTCGGAATCCAAGAAAGCCGAGTAAAAGTTGATCCCGATCACTCCACCATTTTTGGCCAGCGCCCGCAGCATGTCGTCGGTCATGTTCCGCGGCACCTGGGTCAAGGCCCGGCAGGAGGAATGGGAGGCGATCACCGGCTGTTTCGTCACCCGGAGGACTTCGTAGAAGGTCTCGTCGGAGACGTGGGAGATGTCCACGATCATCCCGATCCGGTTCATTTCCCGCACCACCTGACGACCGAACTCGGTGAGCCCGCCGTGGACCCGCTTGTCTCCCGAGGAATCCGCCCAATGATTGGTATTGGACCACGTCAAGGTCATGTAGCGGACTCCCAGCCCGTGGAAAACCCGCAGCACGCGCAGGTCGTCATCGATGGCGTGTCCCCCTTCGATGCCCATCAGCGCCGCGATCCTGCCACTCAGTGCCGCAGCTTCCACTTCCTCGGCGGTGCGGGCCAGGACGACCCGATCCGGGTAACGCGCCACCAGCTGGTTCACGCAGTCAATCAGCCGCAGCGTCTGCTTGATGGCGACGGGGCCGCTGAAAACGGAGTCTACCCAGACGGCGAAGAACTGCGCGTCCAGGCCCCCTTCTTTCATTCGGGGCAGGTCCAGGTGCCCGGTGGACAACCGCTGGCCCAGATCGACACCTCCAAACAGGACGCGCTGCAAAGTGTCAGCGTGGGTGTCCACCACCAGGGCCTCTCGGTGCAGCCGTTCTGCCCGGGCCGGAAGGCTTTCCTGGGGCGATACAGCCCCCATGCCCAAACCGAGGGCCAAGGCGAAGATCCCCTGACAGGCTGTGCGTAAGACCGCTTTCCTCATGTCCACCGCCGTTTCGACTGCCGCGTCCCCGGGCCATGGGACGCCGCACCGCTTCAAATAGAAGGTTACCACAACCGCCGTTGGGACGGCGGTTGTGTCTATAACAAATTACACCTGGACCGATCGTTACGCGCGGGTACAAGATCTTTCGAGGCAGATTTCGCTGAAGTGCCGCTTGGCGGTGGTAGGTGGCGTGGTCTTTTAAGGCCAGGGTGGTTACTTCAGCGCGGTCACCGGAAGGGCAGTAAACTGCCCAGGTGAAGGACCCAGCTCCAGTGAGCTGGCGCCGACCTTCCCACCTGTGGCCTGGACAACCAAGGTTCCTTCGAAATCGTCGGTAGCCGCATCCGGGAATAGCTCATTGATAAATTTTGCGACGTGCCCACCGGCCGGAAAATTTTCAATGGTCCGGGTGCCATTAGCCACCGCCTGACCCTGCCTGTTCCGCAACGTCAGCTTAAGTGTCAAAGCCGTGCTCTCAGTGTTCCGTAACGCAACCCCGGTATTGATACCGCCGGACTTCCGCCGGACCGGCGTCACGAACCCGCTCAACGGTTGGCTCTCCCCCACTCCCGCGATCCCGATTCCAGGAATACTGAAGCGGACTACCCCTCCTAAGGGATTGTCGCTAGTCACGCGGGCCGAGCCCAGCGCCAGCCCACCCTTTCCATCGGTGGAAATGGTAGCGGTACCGAGTGGCGGCACGGAGATGTCAACAGTACTTTTGACTCCCGAGCCTGAGATGCCTACCACCAGGGGCAGGCCGTTATCGTCAAAGAACTCGACTTTGCCCGAAGCGGTGACCGTAGCCGAAGGATTGGTCAGCACCAGGTCCGAAGTGAACCCCAGGCCGTCGCCAAACTGGGCAAAATGCATGGTCACTGGCAGGGGATTGACATGCTTTCCCAGGAGTGCCTGGGTCCTGTTCCAGGCATCGTCACGTGCCGCCGGGTCCAGGTTCGTTCCCCGGTCGAAACTGTGTTCCACTCCTGGATAGATAACCAGTTCGTGGGGGCTACCCTTGCCTGCCAGGATTGTTGCTAAATTGTTGGCGAGACCCACCGGTGCAGTGGAGTCGTTCGAACCGTGAAGGATAAGAATGGGCGAGCTGTCCCGGGCGAAAATCTCCTCAAAACGGTATCTTAGATTAAGGCCAGGCCCCCCGCCTGAAAGCGCTCCGTAGTACGAGACCCCCGCGGAAATCTGCTTTGTGGCAGCGAGCACCAGGGCCCAGTAACCACCCATGGAGAACCCAACAGCGCCGGATTTTCTCGCGTTGAAGTTATCTCTCAGGTATTGCAAGAGATTCACGAAATCGGCATAAAGCTGCTCGGCATAGACGGTGGTTGCATTTTGTCTTGTATTAAACGTAATGCCATAGGCGTCGAAATAATAGGGGACGAGGCTCACATACCCCTGTTTTGCGAGTTGTCTGGCATATTCGATATCGGGTGGCCCCACATTGCTACTTGTGTGTAGCACCGGACGGGAAGCCAGCGGGCGTGCCTGTTTCGTATAACGAAGCAGACTGGTTAGAAGCAAGGGTAATCTGCGGATTTGATAATGCCTGCTGAAAAAGAAGACCCCGCAGGACCAAGTTCAAAAGAAACAGCCGACGCTGGATGGTTATGGCCTTGATCACAGCAACGTGAAAATGCGCGCACATTGTCACATTTCTTCCTCCCGTATTGTCAAGCTTTTTTGTCAGTTCCCCCGATGGCGCTATCCCCTGGGGAACCCCCGGGATTCAGTTTGTTCTCCCCTCTCCTTCCTGGTAAAATCAGCCGTTCCATCGCCCGTCTGGAGACTCGCTTGGAAAGGCTCTCCTCCCTCTGGGGGCAGGTCACTCACTGGACGCGCCAGGTGGCTGTTCCCTGGATGGCCGATCATTCCACGGAACTGCTGGCAGGCGCGCTGGTGCTGGCGGTGGTAGGTGCCATCGTGGTGCTGGTCTTCAGCAGCCGAAAGGAGACCCCTGCCCATCTTCTGGATCAGGAACCTTTATGGAAGGAGCGCCTGCACATGCAGGAGGCACCGGTTCGCTTCGACGAGGACGAGAACGCCCTGATGCTGAAGACGCTGGTGGTGTATCAGCGGCAGTGCCCGGAATTCTATCGAATCCTGGCAGCCGTCCTGGAGCATTTCAGTGTGGAGGAGTTGATGCGGGATCCGGAGCTGGCACGTGCCTTCACCCTCCTGTCGGAGCGCGCTCCCTCCCAGCAGAGGGAAGGCCCGGACAGTCACGTCAAGGGGGCCATGGTGACCCTTGTCCGATCCCTCGTTTCCAGGCCGGACGTTCAGGAAGCCTGCGGCGCAAGCTTGAGCCGGCAGGCGGACGCCTTCCTGGAAACCCTCTGAGTCCATTGTGAAGTTCCATGAACACTGCTGCGCCCCCCTCCGAGGAACTCCCCGAACTTCCCCCTTCCCTTCGCTGGGGAAAGCGCGTGGGCTTCTGGCTGGGTCTCGCGCTTTTTGGCGCACTGCTGTGGCTGCCGACGCCGGCGGGGCTGAAGGTGGAAGCCCATCGGGCCGCGGCGGTCGTGGTCCTGATGACCACTTGGTGGATGAGCGAAGCCCTGCCCCTGGCGGTCACCTCCATGCTGCCTCTGTTTCTCTTCCCCTGCTTGCGAGTGCTTCCTGTGGAGAAGACTTCGGTGCAGTACGCCGACCACTACGTGTTCCTCATGATGGGCGGCTTCTTTATTGCCCAGGGCATGCAGAAGTGGAACCTGCACCGCCGCATCGCGCTCCGCATCATCTCCCTGATCGGAAGCGAGCCCCGTCGGCTGGTCCTGGGCTTCATGGTGGCCACGGCGTTCCTCTCCCTCTGGATCTCCAACACCGCCACCGCCATGCTCATGCTCCCCATTACGATGGCGGTCCTGGTTCAGTTGGAGGGCGAGGGCTACTCGGATCGAAATTTTGGCGCGGCTCTGGTGCTGGGCGTTGCTTACGCGGCCTCCATCGGCGGCATTGGGACGCTGGTCGGGACATTTCCCAATGTGATCTTCGCCGGGATGGCCAGGTCCCTCTTCCCCGAGGCACCCCGGATCGGCTTCCTGCAATGGATGCTCCTGGGAGTACCGGTGGTCCTCGTTTTTGTCCCACTCACGTGGGCTTTCCTGATCCTGGCCTTCCCCTTCCGGAACGCAGGGACCCGGGGACAGCGGGCGGTCGTCGAGCGGGAGCTGCAAGCCCTGGGGCCCATGGGCAAAGGCGAGCGTTACGTCCTGGCCATCTTCGCCACCACGGCGGTGCTGTGGATCTTTCGCAGCAACATCCCTCTGGGTACCTTTACGGTCCCGGGCTGGTCGAACCTCCTGGGGATCGAACGATTTGTGCACGACTCGTCGGTGGCCATTTTCATGTCCACCTTGATGTTCATCATTCCCGTGGATCGGCAGCGGGGAGAGTTTTTGTTGGACTGGCCTTTTGCCTCCCGCATCCCCTGGGGGATCCTGATCCTGTTCGGGGGCGGCTTTGCTATCGCCGAGGCTTTTCAGACGTCGGGCTTGACCGACTGGGTGGGCGCCGAACTGCGCGGGCTGGCGGAGGTGCCGGTGATCGTGATGGTGCTGGGAATCTGCGCGCTCGTAACCCTCCTGTCGGAGGTCAACTCCAACACCGCCACCGCTGCCGCCTTCCTGCCTCTCATGGCCTCACTGGCCGTGGCCATGCGGGTGCACCCCTTTCTCTTGATGCTCCCTACCACCCTGGCGGCTTCCTGCGGGTTCATGCTCCCCACAGCCACCCCTCCCAACGCCATCCTCTTCGCCAGCGAGAGAGTCAAGCTGTCCCAGATGGCCCGTGCCGGACTGGTAGTAGACCTCCTGGGGATCGTGCTCATCACGCTCTTGTTGTACTTCGTTGGCCTGCCCGTCTTCGGGATCCAGTTGGGAGAAGTCCCCGCCTGGGCCCAATAAAGTCAATCGTCAACGGTCAATGGTCAATCGTCACGGGCTGAGAGTTTTGACCATTGCCTAATGACCATTGACCAATGACGGTCTTTGGCGTGGAGCCGGCAACGACCGGGAGGCCAGCCAGTAGAGAGCCAGTGCGGCCACCAGCACTGAACGAAATCCCCAGGTCATGGCCAGCAGGGGCGCCAGCAAGGTGCTCAGCACCGAGAAAAACCCGTTGATCCCCCAGCTCCAGGCCACCAGGCTACGGTTCCCTCGGATCGCTCGCAGGCCCAGGGGGAAGGGCTGGCCCATGAAGAAGGCCAGGGGCGCAATCAAGACCACTGAGAGCACCATCTTCCACCCCAGGGCCAACGAGCTGCCTGCGCGAAAAACGAGCGCCAGGAAAACAATCTCCAGGCCGGCAATGCAGGTGATTCCCAAGACCGGCCCGCGCACCGTGGCAGGGCGACCGCCTGTGCGAAGGCTCCCGAGCCCGGAAAAAACCAAAAAGGAGGCCAGGACCACCGCGGCTGCGTAGACCGGATGCGCCAGGAACAGGATGAATTTTTGGATGTACATGATTTCCAGGAACAGGTACGCCAGCCCCAGGCAGGAGAAATAAACCAGGCATCGAAATCGAGAACTGGCCGCCGACGGTTTCTCGCGTAGGAAGAACAGGGGCAGAAGAATCAGGACGAAGCTGGCCATCGCTGCCTGGAAGAGAGTGGCCGCCTGGATCCACGATCCCCACTCCGCGAAAACCATCCCCTGGCGTCCCAGGTCCTGCCACACGTAGCGAAAGGTCTCCCACTTGAAAAAGTGGAAGAAATAAGGTTTCTCGTCCGTGGCGGGGCGGATTTGAAATCGGTACTTCTCATAGAACGATTCGCGCTCCAGGGAGAGAATCTGCTGGGCCGCCTCGTAGTAGTAGGGATGTTCCAGGAGGTGGAAACGGTTGGCTTCCTCCGGCAGGATGCCTGGGTAGTAAGCCAGATCGAAGCTCCGTTGCTCGCAAAAATCCTTCAACCGGGCCACCTCCTCGGGGGAAAGGGGAGACTTCTTCACCAGGAGAGTCGCGCTGCCCCAGTTCCGGAGGAGGAAAAGGCGGGGGGCTGCCTCGAGTCCCAGCGTCCGGAGCGCCTCGACAGCGGTGGCGAAGGTCTTCAAGTTGTCCCGGGGCGGCAACTTGACCCAGCGGGTCACGGCCAGGATCCCGGAGGGCTCCAGCAACTCCAGGTACCTTCGGAACGCCTCCCGGGTATAGACGTAGTTCTCCGCCAGGGCGAAGACGCCCGCGCTGGACGCCGCGAATGCATCCAGCGGTGCGATCTGGATCAGGTCGTAGGTGCGGCGCTGGGCCTCGGCGAATCCACGAGCCTCCGCCACGTGCCAGCTCACGGAAGGATGGGTGTAGAGCCCGCCCGCGAAGTCGGAAAACCGGGAGCGCAGCAGATCCAGCAGTTGCCCGTTCAGTTCGACGGCGTCCACCGATTGCGCCCGGTGAAAGAGCGCCGCCAGGACCTCGGTCCCGGCGCCAGCCCCCAGGATCAGCACCGACCGCCTGGGCGATATCCGGTACGGGGCTGCCTGAGGAGAATAGTCCAGAAAATCCATGACTTCCCAGCGCCCGTCAAAGTGCGTGATGGCACTGGCCAGCTCCGCGTCCACGTACACACCGAGACGCTGCGGGAGCGTGCCCTGAAAATTCAGGCTCAGCTCCGGCGCGTAGCGCATGGCCGGACTGTCCACCACCTGGACCATGCCCAGCGGGCCGTTCCGCTCCGCCAGCAGCCGTGCCCCGGGAAGCTGAAGGGCGTAACTCAGGCCTTTGTACTGCGAGATGTTCAACCCCAGGGGCCGGACCAGAAAGACCACCGGCACCAGGAGCGCCGCTGCGAGCATGAGCTGCCACCTCCGTCCCAGGGACCACCCCAGGAAAAGAGCGGCTCCCATGGAGAGGACCGACAGCCCTGCCGGGAGCTGAGACGGCTTCAGCACCGACAGGGCGGCCAGTGTGACCAGAGCGCCGATCCCCGCTCCGGCCAAATCGAAAAAATAGATCCGCGAAATCCGTTCCTGTCGCTCCAGGAAGGCCCATCCCACCACTGTGGCCAGCAGAAAGAAAGGCACCGAGAACAACAGGTACAAAAGCAACAAGTATCCGTATTGGTGCCAGTCCCAGATGATCCGCAGCAGACTGAAGGGCAGCCGCTGGGAGACCCAAAAGGTGAGCAGGATGGAAAGCGAACCTGCGACGGCCGCCACCGCCGGCACCCGTTGACCCTGGGATCGAAATCTGTGTTGAAAAAGCGATAGGAAGGTACCGCTGGCCCCGAATCCGAGCAGTGCCAGGCTGATGATCATGAAAGCGAAGTGGTGCCACTGGGTGATGGAGAAGACGCGCATCAAGGCCAGCTCCAGGCCCAGGATCGTGGCGGAGGTCAGCGCGATTCCAAGGTAAAAAAGCATGGTGGGTGGAGAGGGGCACCTCAGGGCCGCGAGGAGCCCTGGCCCACGAGGGGCACAAACCGCACGGGCATCAGGCTTCGAGTTCGCACCTTGCCGTCCGGGGACTTTGTGATCAGCATCAGGGTTTGAACCTGGAACGGCCCTCCCACGGGGATGGCCATGCGCCCGCCTGGCTTCAACTGCTGCAGCAGCGGAGGCGGAATGTGGTTGGCCGCCGCAGTCACCACGATCGCGTCGAAGGGACCATGCTCGGGCCAGCCGAAGTAGCCGTCTCCGATCTTGACGCGCACGTCCTGATGACCCAACTTTTTCAAGCGCCCGGCCGCCTCCCTGCCGAGCGCTTCGATGATCTCGATGGTGTACACCTCGTCGATGAGTTGCGCGAGTATTGCCGCCTGGTAGCCGGAGCCGGTCCCCACCTCCAGCGCTTTCATCCCGGGCTTCAGGTCCAGCAGTTGGGTCATGTAGGCCACGATGTAAGGCTGGGAAATGGTTTGTCCGTAGCCGATGGGGAGCGGCTGGTCGTCGTAGGCGTCAGCTCTTGACTCGGGGGGCACAAAGAGATGCCGAGGAACTCTTCGCATGGCTTCCAGGACACCGCGATCGCGGACGTCTCGCCCGGCAATCTGTTCCCGGACCATGCGCTCCCTTTCCCGTTCGTATCGCGCTTCCTCCCCGGCGCCCACCTCCTGCGCCATCGCAAGCGCGCTCGACCACCAGAAGCAAAACGTCCAGGCAATGGGGAACAGGAATTGCTTTGGCATCCTGCGACAAGGGCGATCCAAAGGTGTCAGAATGTGACCTTCAAGCCCCCACGGCATCATTATACAGAGCGCGAAGCGGAGGGAACATGGGAAGACGCTTGTCATTAGTTTTATTTTTGTTCATGGTGGGTTATGGCACCGAGAGCCGCGCCACCATCGTCCTGCAAATGAGCCTGGAGGAGCTGGCCGGAAGATCCGATGCCGTTGTCCACGGCCTTGCGGAGAGGTCTTGGAGCGCGTGGGACGACGAGCGCGGAAAAATCTATACCTATACGCTCGTTCGGGTGGACGATTCTCTGAAGGGCCCTTGGCGGGAAAGAATTGTGGTGAAGGAACTTGGCGGGACCGTTGGGGACATGACCATGACGGTCGGGGGAGCTCCCGAGTTTCAACCCGGGGAGGAAGTTGTGCTCTTCCTGGTCCTGGACCGGCAGGGCGATTTCCGCACCCTCGGATTCACCCAGGGAAAGTTCGAAGTCCAAACAGAGGGGGGTCAAAAAGTGGTTGTTCGTCGGACAGAGGGGGCGACCATTGTGACACCCGACGGCCTGCCCGCGAGGCTGGAACCTCGTGTCCAGACGCTGGCAGAATTCCTGTCCTGGGTCAGAGTCCTGGCTTCCCGGGTCCGGAGGTAGCCTACCCGAGTTCCGACTGGGTTGAAGGAGAGCCATGAAGTTGACCAAAATCATGGGCGTGACTTGGACTTGTATCTTCCTGCTGGCTGGCACTGCCCTGGGGTTTGTGCGGAGCACCGTGCCGAGTTCCAGCAAAAATAACCCTACCTTCCGGAAGTGGCCCGATGCCGCGTTTCCGTTGACGGTGCGGTTCAGCTCCGAGGTGACGGACAGCCTGCCGAACGTCAAAGCGGGAAGCGATGTGAGAGAGGCCATGCGGGACTCCTACCGGATCTGGCAGGACCTCCCCACCAGCCTGGCGCGGTTTAACTTCCAGAGCGACTCGGCGGAGACCAAAACCAAGAACGACAACATCAACCTCATCACGTTCACCGACTCGGATTTGTTCCAGGGTAACAACGCCCTCGCCATCGCACTGACCTTCTCCACGACCGCAGGGGAGATTGTGGAATCGGACATCGGGTTCAACCCCAATCAGCTCTTCTCCACCAACGGAGATGGGGATCGCTTTGACATCCAGGCGGTCGCCACTCACGAGGTAGGCCATCTGCTGGGACTGGACCATTCCCCGATTCTTGCGGCGACCATGTTTCCCACTGTGGGGCGAGGGAAGCTGCTGCCCCGGACGCTGAGCACGGACGATGTCATTGGGGCTTCGATCCAGAACCCGGACGGCAACTTCCTGGGGACCACGGGAAAGATCCGTGGTCTGGTGACTGCGGGGGGTAGTCCGGTCTTTGGCGCCCACGTAGTTGCCATCGACGCGTCCGGGCGTCCGGCGGCCAGCGCTTTAAGCCTTGGGGACGGATCCTACACGCTGGAAGGTCTGGCCCCCGGCAACTATCAGGTCGTCGCGGAGCCACTGGATCAACCTGTGACCGAGGAGAATATTGGTGGAATTTTCGACAATACGGTGGCGACGAATTTCAAGTCCACGTTTCTCGGTGGAAACAACCTTCCCCTCCAGAGCGTGTCGGTGACCGCCGGAGGCTCCAACGACAACCAAAACATCACGCTCACGGCGGGTACCGCGGGGCTGAACGTCACCCTGGCGGGGATCGCCCCCGACGTGAACTCGTTGACCAGTTTCTCCGGCGGCTTGCTGGCGGCCGGCCGGGGCAAGAAGTGGGGCGTGGGCTTTGCCAGCGATAGCGCTCAATTCAAGACCGAGGCCACTGTGGTTGAGGTTTCAGGGACAGGGCTCACGGTGACCAAGGTGGGCACCTTCGACCTTCAGGGCGGGGGGTCGGGGGTTGCCCTGGACGTGAACGTGGCCGCGGATGCGGCCGTAGGCCCCCGCAACATTTTCATCTCCACCAGCGACCGGTCGGAAGCCACCCTCTTCATGGGAGGGTTCGAGGTCACGCCGGAGCGCACGCTGGTCTTTCCCAGGGTCCAGCACGATGCAGCGACTTTCACGGGCCTGGCCTTTTCGAATCCCTCCGCCTCGGCGGCTGGAAACATCCTGTTGACGGCCTATGGCAACGACGGCACGGTGCTGTCGGGGACAGGCATCGTCAACCCGGCGAGCCGGTTCCTGTTCCCCGGCGAGCAGCTCGCCATCGTGGACAGCCAGCTCTTCGGGAGTCCGCAGACGACCCCGGCGTGGGTGGAAGCCCGTGTGCTGGAGGGAGCCGAGACGGTGGGCTTCTTCCTGTTTCTGGACTCCACCAATTCTGTCTTCACCGACGGGTCCGACGTGACCAGCTCCACGGCCACCACGTCCATCTTCAACGTCCTGGATCGCGCTCCTGGTTCCTTTACCGAGTTCAACCTGATCAATTCCACGTCCTCCACCGTCAACCCTACTCTGCGTCTGTACGATGAAAGCGGCGCGCTCCTGAGCACGGTCAACGCTTCCATTCCCGCCAGGGGCCGCTATGCCACCTCCTCCGGGAGCCGGAACCTGAGCGACATCTTCTCCGGAGTGAACCTGGCGACGGCGGGACACGTGGAGGTGCAATCGAGCGTGGGGCTGGCGGGCAACGAGATGTTCGGAAACAACGTGCGCCGCGGGTCGCTGAACTCCATCAGCGTCGCTGCCGCCGCCACCAACCTTTTTTCGCCCCAGCTGGTCTCGGGCACGGTGGGATTCTTCACCCAGATCGACGTGACCAACGCCGGTTCCAGCCCGGCGACGCTTACCCTGCGCGCCTTCAACCAGAACGGGACGCCGCTGGGCACCTTCGGGCCCACGACCCTCAATCCCCGCGCCAAGCTCTCCCGCAAGGGCACGGAACTGGGATTTACCGGGACCGGCTGGCTCAAAGCGGAGAGCACCGCGCCTGTCATCGGCTCCGTGAGCTTCGGGGACGACGCGGGGAACTTCATCGCGTCCCTTCCCATGGAGTCCCAGTCCGTCCGGAGCGCCATCTTCTCCCACGTGGCGCAAGGTCTGTTCGGGTTCTTCACGGGCATCTCCATCCTGAACCCGGACCTGACCAAGTCCATCCAGGTCACCCTTACGGTGTTCAAGGCGGACGGAACCCAATCGGCGGAGAGGACCGTTACTTTGGCGCCGGGGCAGCGTCTCTCACGGTTGCTGGATGAGGCGGAGTACTTTGGTCCCTCGTTCTCCCAGGCAGGCGGGTACGTGAAGCTCACCAGCGCCGATCCCTTCTTCGCCTTCGAGCTGTTCGGCACCAGCAACGGGGCGATCCTGTCCAGCGTGCCGGCCAACAAGTGAGGGAGGTCCTACCGCTGCAGGGGTAATCCGGGCCTGACCCGGAGAGTTTTGAATTTTCGAAGGCGCACCTGACCCGAGGGTGCGCCTTTCATTTTCTGGACGAGACGGCGCTCGGCATCGTGCACGTCCACCGAGCACCGTTGACCAATGGCCGGTGACCAGCGGGGCTAGGTGCGGTGTACCCGGGTTCGAGAGATCAGGTCCTGCCAACAGCGGCCTTCCGGCTCAAAGATGCCCCAGAGAAGTCCAGCCGCCATCGTTCCCGCTGCCAGGAAGAAGCCCAGAGTGCGCAGGACTGCCTGGGAAGGCGAGGGCTTACCTCCGTCGTTGTCGAGGACTTCGAGCCCTGACAGCATCATCCCGATCGTCTGCCGCGTGGCCACCAGGAAGAACACCGAATAGATAAAATAGAAGAGGGCCAGGAGGACGAAGAACAAGGCGGATAACGCCGTCTCATGGTCGTCCACCGTGGAGAACATGGAACCCAGAACCGTGAAAAGGCCGGCCAGCATCAGAACTAGCACCAGGTCCAGAAGACCAGCCAGGGTCCGGGACAGCAGGATGGTGCCGTCCGGCTTCTTCTGGGACGGCTCCAAATCCTGCCGGATCTGTTCCCTGACAGAGCGACGGAACCACGAATCCAGCGGCTCCACCGTCTTGTCCTGGCCCCGTTCGTCCGGCGCTTCTTTTTTGAGAGGACGCTCCAGGGGTGAGAGGTACTCCGGAGCGTGCGCTTCTTCGCTCTGCCTTCGCTGGGCTCCCGGCTTCCGCTTCCGGCGGAAGGGCATCGAGACCACCTGGGACGAAGGTGGAGCTCCCGAGGGTTCTTCCAACGCGCGAGGCCCTTCGTTTCTCACCCCTCCTTCCCGGGGAGTGGAGGAAGGAGTTTGCGGTGAGCCTTCCAGGGAGGCGGTGGATGGCTTTGGAACCGAGGGCCCGCGTCGTCGCTGAATCTCCAGGAGGCGCTTGTTGAGCTCCTTGCGCCACTCGGGCAGCGCTTCGGTGTCCTGCCGTTCGTCGTCCATAGGTTCCGGCCTATACTAGCAAATGACAGTAGGACAGACAACCGCGATGAAGAGTCACGGGGTGCGCTTTTTCGTGGCCGGGCTGGCTTTGGCCACGCTGGCCGGTTTCCTTCTGTTCCAGCGATACAGGGTGGATCTGCTGCAGTACGTGGTGGAGGAGGCGTTCATCCAGAAAGCGCCGCCCGAGGTTCCGGCGCCGGAAATCCGTGACACCTTCCACCAGGCCCGGAGGATGGTGAGGGGTGGGGAATTCAGCGAGGAGCGGTACATTCAAGCTCTCCTTTCCATCTCTCAGCGGCTGGAAAAAGTCCAGCGGCTCACGGAAACGGAGGCCCGCTCCCTGCTCTCCGAACTTCGCCGGGGCCCCGCGTCACTGCCTCGTACCTCCAAATCACGTTGAAACGAACCACTGACCTGCCACCGGAAGCCCAGCCGCCCTCCCGCACATGGCACAGCTATTGCCCTCCACAGATTGGTGAGAGCTACCAAAGGGACTGAACGTGTGGATAGTTGCGGAGGTGGTTGTCCTTGGTGATCAGTCCTCCGTTGTGATGCCGGACCGATGCCACGATCATTTGATCGGGGGGGTCACCATGGAACGGTGGGGGCAACTGGCAGCTTTAGCCATATGGCCATGTCAATATTTCCATGGGAAGAGGAATAGGGGAAGGCTGGGTTCGCAGGGCCCGACTAGGGAATCTTCAGGACGAGCTTGTGGGTCCCGGTCACGCCCACCGTGTTGGTCACCCGCAGGCCCAAGGTGTGTTCGCCGCTGGAGAGCTCTTCGGTCTTTAGCGTGAAGTCTTCCTGCTTGGAATCCGCGATGCCATCCTTGGGAAAGATGAGCTGCCATTCCCCTCCATCCAAGGAATACTCGGCCTGGTAGACTCGGCTGGTGCGGTCCTGGGCACGAAAGGCCACCTCCACCCGGCGGGTGAGGGTCTGGTTGGAGAGGATCTCGATGCTGGGAGGAGTGTTGTTGATGTCGAAGGTCTTGCTGATCAGCTCCCCCAGCAAGGCCTCCTGAGAGGGATTGGAGGAGGAATCGGACGCCACCACTTTAACCAGATAGGTGCCGTCGGGCAGCGTGTTGCTGTCGATGGTGTAGAAGGTGTCTTCCCACTTCTCCTCCAGGAGCTTCCAGTTCGATTCGTTCTCCCCCTTGTAATAGATGGAGTACGTCAGCTCATCCTGGTTCTCGTCGGTCGCCTCCCAGGTAAACGACTGGGCCCCGGGCTGGGCCACCCGCCGTGGCGGGATGTTCACGCGGGGCATGCCCAATCCCGATCTCAGGTTCGGGGGCAGGTTGGTGCGTGAGTTTCGCGACGAGGTGGGATTGCCTCCCTGCTGTGGGAGCTGCACCACGATCTTCTGCAGTGCAATGCTGGGGGGAAGGATGTTGATGGACTGGACCTGGGGTCGGAGGTTCTGCTGGAGGTAGGCGATCAGCACCGATTCGACCGCGTTCTGGACGTTGATCAGCTTGGCCTCCTCAGGCCTGGCCGAAAACACCGCTTTCCACGTCAGGTAACGGGCTCGCGGGCTCTGGATGTGCTCCCCGTCAGGATTCTTGTAAGGGCCCGCCCAATCCGTCCAGGTCTTGTCCGGCTTTTGAGTGTTTCCAGAGCGGGTGAAGAAGGCAATGCTGGCGCCGCTGGGCTTATTCACCTTCCAGGTGATCATCCCCCAGGACGAGACGCTCTTGGCATCTAGGACCTCCGATTCGTATTCTCCCTGAGTGGAGCGTTCCGGCGAGATGCGGTAGACCTTGCCCAGGTTGCTGGTGATGGCGATGAGTTCGTTGCCCTTTTCCAGGATGCCCGTCATCTGCTCCTCTGGGGATTGCACCAGTATGGAGAAAGTCTTTTCCGGGTGGATCGAGAGCACTCTGCCCTGAGGACCTGTGGAAGCCAGCAGCGTTCCGTCTGCACGGATCAGCAAGCTGTACACCATGTCCTCGGTGGAGGACCAGAGCATCTCCACCGAGTGGTCCCGGGTGATCTTGTACACAGCGGAACGGACAGCGCCCTTTCGTTCCCCCGCTGGAGACAGGGCCTCGGACCGGAATCCCGGCGCCAGCTCCTGCTCTACCGCGGCCTCCGTTGTGATGGTGACCGAGACACTGGCCGTGGGCTCGCCGGTGGAAGGCGGTGGAATCGCTTTCGGTTCCTCCTTCTTCAGCTCCGCCCCGGTATCGCTTAGAGCCGCTGCGTAGATGTTCCCGTAACGGTCCACGGCGATGCTGCGGATTTCGTTCTGCGGCGCGTCGAGCAATACGAAACCCTTCCCCGCGGAATCGATCCGGTACAGGTAGCCGTTGGGCGCCGTGCCGGCCAGCAGGTTGCCTTCGATGTCCCGAGCCAGGGAGATGATGTGGGTGTCATCGCTGTCGTAAAAGACGCCCCCCTTGCCCTTGGCGTCCACCTTGTAGAGGATCCCCTTTCCACCGGTACCCACGTACAGATTGTCTTTGCCGTCAGCCAGCAAAGACCAGATGTACTTTTCTTTGGGGTCGAAGAATTCTTGGGCCTCCTGGGGACCGGTAACGCGGTACACCTTTCCGTCGGGAGAGCTGCCCACAAAGAGACGATCCTGAAGGTCGGTCTCCAGGGCGTACACATCGATCTCGGCGGCCTTGTAGTATGCCGTCCCCTGGCCCTGGGGCGTGATCTTGAACACCTGGCCCTCGTGCCCGCTGCCCACGTACAGGTTACCCACGGTGTCGTTCACCGCGCAAAACAGGTAGGCCTTGCCCGTGTTGTGGAGTTCCTGGAGGCTGGGAGCCGGCACCAACTTTCCGTCGCTGGTCAGGGACAGGCCCTTGAGCCTTCCCTTCAGGAATTCCGCCTGGGTGGAGATTTCCCAAAACTTCGGCGCGCCGGCAAACAGGTGCGCCGCGAGGATGCACGGAAGGGCCACGGTCCATTTTTTCATTGATCGTTCGGTGTTCCTGCAGCGGGGAGCAAGGCTCCGGCTCCACCTCTCAAGGGATGACTTCCAGGTTCACGATCCTCTGGCCGGTGATCACGTATTCCGTGGAGTCGGTTTCCTGCTCGTCGTAAATGACGAGGTTAAAGGGGTGAATTCCCCCGGCCATGCGCCTGGAACTGAAAATGGAGACCATCGAAGGTGGCAGATCCGGAAGTCCTTCTCCCTTGATGATGGCGCCCTGGCCGGTACGGAAGAGGCGCACGTACAAGCGGTCGCGCTTCTTGACGTTGTTGATGGCCTTGATGAGCTGTTTCAAATCCCGCGGGATAAAGTACTGGGGTTCGTAACGCGAGTCGGCCCGCTCCAGCGTCTCACCGTCGCTGATGACCAGCGACAGCGGGCCGGGATTGATGCCCTCCGGGATTCGAACAGGAACCTGCCGGACGATGTCTTCTCCGCTTTCCCTCACGAGAAAGACGGCGAGGTCCACGGTCTCCCCGGGCCGCACCTTGGACTTGTTGAACCAGACCCGGTCCAGCAGCGCTTCCCGCTCTTTCTCAGAGACGAAGATGTCCAGGTCGATGTCCTGCACATCCACCTCCGCGAAGCCGCTGGAGAGCAGATGGTGCACCGGCGCCGCCACTGCCAGGGAGGCGAAGGCGAGAGAGTTGCTCGGAGAGGAGAAACTGTCCTCGATCCGAACGGCATCCGCCTGGCCCTTCAACACGATTTTTCCCCGGAGCTGGATGGTGGATCCGCCGATGCCCCGCTCCGACGAGAGGATCGTGTTGAACACGGTAAAGTTCAGTAGGAAGGGAGTCAGGAAAGAGTCGGTGATCATCTCGTAGGAATATGAGCGCACAGCGTTACGGCTGGTGTGCAGGCGGATCTTCACCGGGATCATCCGCGGCTGGCTGCCCAGGACGCCGTAAATTCCCGTGGCACGATCCTGCTTGATGCTGCCCACGAAGCTCCGAGAGACCGTCACCTTGGAGGACGACTGCAGGCTGGGCAGGATCGTCAGCACCTCGGCGGTATTCATGGGAAGATCCGTGCTCCCCATGAAGAGAAGCTGGTGGCCGAAGGCGTACACCCGGTTCCCGTCCCGGTGGGTGACCGTGCCCGAAGCGCTGGCCTCCATGTCACCCCGCACCAGTTGCACGCTGAGGGACGAACCGGGCTCGAGCGTTGGGTTGCCCTCGAAGGGCAGGGAGCTCGACCCGCTGCCTCCGGTCTGCATCGGTACCAGTCCCAGGGCCTGGAGTTGCGGCGCGAACAAGCTGATGGCCTGCGCGCTGAACCCGGAGAGGACCAGAGGCGTGGCGATGGGCGTCAGGCTCTGCCCGCTGACCCTGCTCAGCACGGGATGGGCGCTCGCCACATGTTCAGGCACGGGGAGCTGGGGGGTCTGGAAGGGAGGGCTCAGGACCTGGGGCGAGGGAGTCGCCAGTTCGGAGAGCTGGACCTTCCGTGGCCCGCTTCTCTTCTCCACTTCGGGTTCCTCGAACAGGTCCACCATCTCCTGGATCGGGGTGATGCCCGCAATCGCGTCCTTCGAGAAGGGAAATCCGAAGGCCACCGCTCCCAGCAGCTTTCCTTCCAGGTAAACGGGAGATCCGCTCATGCCCGCGAACACCCCGGTCCGGTCCAGAGTTTCACCGGACAGCCTGGCCAGAATGGCATTTTGCTTGGGCCCAATATTAGACAGCACGCCCAGGATCTCCGCTTGAAACTCCTCCACCTTGGTGCCCTGAAAGACCGTCCGGCCCACGGCCTTCATCCCTGGCTTCACCTGCTCCAACGGAAAGAAGTCCGCTCCCCTGGCGGAGGCCAGCGCCAGCACCCCAAAAACGAGAAAATGGAATCCGGCCCTGCGTGTCATCCTATCCCAATGCCTCGATCGTCTCGTGAAGAAAAGGGCTGGAAGACTGAAGTAACCAACTCTTTTCAGTGCGTCGGGAATTTTCTCTCGCCACCTAGTATAGCTGACGTCCAAAGCGCGGTCAAGCGGAAGGCCCGCAAAGCAGGCCCGTAAGACCACCTTGTGGTAAGCTGAGCCGTCATGGGCGGCAAAGGCCGGGCGCTTCCCTCCCCTCACCACGGGCTCCGTCGTTCTCCCATCCGTGTGTCCGGGCTGGCCGAGGGCTTCATCCTGGCCGGAGGCAATAGCAGCCGGATGGGTCGGCAGAAGGCCTTGCTCCCTTGGGGCCACCAGACTCTGATCGAGCACCTGATCCGGGTCATTCGCCCTGCGGTCCAAAAAGTCTCGGTCCTGGCTTCACCCGAAACGATCCCTCTTCAGCCATTGGTGCGGGTGCAGCGGGACCTTCGGCCTCAGTGCGGGCCGCTGGGCGGCATCTATACGGGCCTCGCCGTCAGCAGCGCTCATCGGAACCTCTTTCTGGCCTGTGACATGCCGCTGATGCGAACTGATTTTCTGATCTGGCTTTTGGACCTCTCGTGCGACTCGGACATGACGGTCCCCAAGACAAGGTCAGGACTGGAACCTCTCTGCGCAGTCTATGCGAAAAGCTGTCTGAATCCCATTGGGAAGATGCTGGACAGGGGATTTTGTAAGGTGGACGGGCTTTACGACGTTAAGCATTTAAGGGTAAAGTACTTGAGTTTGGAAGGGACGGTTTTTGACGACTCGATTTTTCGCAATATCAACACTCCTGAGGAGTATCGCGAGATTGTTTCAAAAATAACAAAATATGGATGCGTTTGAGTTCAGCTATCCAACATATAGTGCTTGGGCGGAAAAATTATTTGCGTCAGCGAATCAGGTTTGATATAGTCCGCGCCAGACGAGATGTTTGATTTGAATTAGATGTGGAACCCACCCGCACAAGCGTTTTGGAGCGCCGCCCGGTTCGGATCCTCTCGCCCACCCTTCTGGCTCTACTCATCCTGCTGGGCACGGGCGCGGGATTCATGGTCTACAAGATGACCCATCCCGAGACCGCGCTGGAAGCTCTGACCCCTACGAATTTTTTACTTGCCTATTCGGAGCTGCGCTGGAAGGCACCCTCCGGCAGGG
>JACQTF010000096.1 GCA_016210925.1 Acidobacteriota bacterium
GATGGCATCTCAGGCCAAGCCGCCCGCCAGGCCCCTGGTGAACCTGGACATGGACTTCTGCGTAGGCTGCCACGAGCGCAGCGGGGCCAGCGTGGACTGTCTTGCCTGTCATCGCTGACGTCCTGGGGCATCGGGTGAAGGCATCCGAGGAACGATGGATAGACGCCGGTTCATGAAAAGCGTGGGGTTCGCGGGCGCTGCTGCCGCAACCGGCTGCTCCCGTGCTCCCGTTTCCTTGGAAGAATGGCAGGACGGCGCCGAGAGCTGGGCGCCCACGGTCTGCCAGCTCTGTCCCTCCCGGTGCGGATTGCTGGCGCGGGTGGTGGATGGAAGTGTGGTCAAGCTGGAGGGAAATCCGCTGCATCCCCTGAACCAGGGGAGGATGTGCGCGACGGGGCACGCTGCTCTTCAGTCCCTTTACGGAGCGGACCGCATCCGCGGGCCCCGCCTCCGGATCGGAGGAAAGGGTTCTTCCAGGTGGAAGCACGCCTCCTGGGAAGAGGCCCTGGGAGCCGCCGCCGATTGGTTGAAGAAGCTGCGAACGGAAGGCCGGTCTCACACGCTGGCCGTGCTCGATGGCTCATCCTCCGTCCTGGTGGAACGGTTGTGGCGGCGATTCCTCCAGGCGTTCGGGTCACCCAACTACATCCGGGACGATCCGGCGGCCGCCTCAGAACTGAGTTCATACCTGCTGCAGGGAGAGCGCCAGGCGCCGCTCTATGACCTGGAGAACGCTTCCTACATCCTCTCGTTCGGGGCGGACCTGTTGGGCCAATGGAGCCACGGCATGCAGGCCCAGAGGGCGTTCGGCCGGCTGCGGCAGCGCGGGCCGGCGGCGCAGATCAAGCTGGTCCAGGTGGACAGTCGCTTCTCCCTCACGGCGGCCCGCTGCAACCAGTGGATCCCCATTCGTCCGGGCACCGAGGGCGCCCTGGCCCTGGGCCTGGCTTACGTCTTGATTCGCGAAGAGCTATTCGATCAAGCCTTGCTGGAGGGCGAGACGTTTGGCTTTTCCGATTGGAAGGACGCGGCTGGGCAGACCCACCCCGGCTTCCGCACCTTCGTTCAGCAGCGCTACCGTCCCGATGACGTCTCCGCGCTGACGCGGGTTCCCGTCGAGGTGCTGATCGGCGTGGCCAAGGAATTTGCGGCACACCGACCGGCTATCGCGGTGATCGGGCAAGGGGCCACGCGCCACACCAACGGCTTGCAGAACGCCATGGCCATTCATGCCCTTAACGCCCTGGTAGGCGGGGTCCGGCAACCGGGTGGCATGCTCCTGCGTGGCGCGATTCCCATCAAGGATTGGGAGACAGCCCTGAAGCCCACCATAGCCGAGGGCCAGCCGAGGATAGACGGTGCGTCCGGTACCCTCGCTCATTCACCCGGCGGCCTGATGGAGCATCTGGAGCGGGGGACTCCCTACCCGCTGGGCGCTCTGATCCTCCACGATTGTGACCTGGAGAGCCTCTCGCCGGACCCCGCGCGATTCCGCGCGGCGCTCGCCCGCGTTCCCCTGGTAGTGACCTTTTCCTCGTTCGACGACGCTTCCGCCGAGCTGGCCGACCTGGTCCTCCCCGACTCCCTGTTTCCGGAGGGCTGGCAGTTCGGGGACTGCTGGCTCGGGAACGGCGCATCCGTCCTGGGAGTCAGCAAGCCCGTCGCGCCGCCCCTTCGCGACACCCTGCCTGCGGCAGACTCCCTGCTGCGCATCGCCGCTAAGATCGGCGACGAGGTCGCGGCGGCACTTCCGTTTTATGACTCAGAGGCCTTGTTGAAATTCTGGGCCCAGGGCATCTTCGAGGCTCGCCGCGGGATGCTGTTCGCCGACCCGTTTGAGGCCGAACAACTTCGGGCGCTGGAATCCCGCGGTTGGTGGATTCCCTGGTCCGAGTCGTATGAGGAGTTCTGGGGCCAGATGTTGGCGAAGGGTGGGTGGTGGGAACCTCACACGCCGCCCGTTCCCCAGCGTTACTCCACCCCCAGCGGCAAATTCGAGTTCGCGCCCCTTCGGCTGCAAGAGGTGAAGTCCCGCGGACAACCCGGTGAAGACGAAGCCTGGCTGCCTCACTATGAGCCGCCACGGACCGTGGGGGATGTCCAGGAGTATCCCTTGTACCTCAACCTGTACAGACCTGCCGCAATGGCCGGCCAAGATTCCGGCCGGCCACCGTGGTTGTTGGAGCATCCCGAGCCCCACTTGAAGACGGGCTGGGGCCCCTGGGTGGAGATTCACCCGAGGACGGCACGCGATCTGGGACTCAAAGACGGAGATTCGGTTTGGGTTCAGTCGCCGCGGGGAAAGGCTCTGCTGAAGGCCAGGATCTTTGCGGCGGCGATGCCGGAGGTGGTGAGCATCCCGCTGGGCTTTCGGCCCGACGAAGAACTCCGGGGCCTGCAGGCGAAGGAGTTCGACCCCCACACGGGCCGAGCGGTGGATTGCTTGACTCGCGTGCGGCTCCAGAAGGCGTAAAGTACCGCCGCAGCACCTGGCTTGCGGCACGAGAGCACGAGGAAACCGACGTGGCGCGATGGGCGATGGTCATCGACCTGGACAAGTGCACGGGGTGCCAGACGTGCGTCTACGCCTGCAAAGCGGAGAACAACATCCCCGTCTCCAAAATCCCCGACCGGACCATCTCGTGGATGGACCTCCTGACGATCGTGGAGGGGGAGTACCCGGACGTGAAGGCCCGGTTTATCCCGAGACCGTGCATGCAGTGCGACCATCCGCCCTGCACCAAGGTCTGCCCTGTGGGGGCTACCTACCGCAACGACGAAGGACTGGTGGGCCAGATCTACTCCCGCTGCATCGGCTGTCGCTACTGCACCGCCGCCTGTCCGTATACGGTTAAGTACTTCAACTTTTCCGATCCGTCCTGGCCGGCGGAGATGCTGGCCAGCCTGAACCCGGACGTGCCCAGGCGGCCGAAGGGGGTGGTAGAAAAGTGCACCTTCTGCCACCATCGTCTGCAAAAGGCCAGGGAACAGGCCCGCGCGGAGGGCAGAGAGCTACGGCCCGGCGACTACGTCCCGGCCTGCGTTCAGTCGTGCCCCGCCGATGCCATGTATTTCGGCGACCTGGACGATCCCCACAGCACCGTGACCCAACTGGCCCGCAGCTCGCGAGCCTTCCGCCTGCTGGAGGAATTGGGCACCGAACCGAAAGTCATTTACCTTTCCGAGGTGGAATGGCGTGAGCCACACAGAAGCTGATTTTTTGCGGCGGGAAGAGGACGCAGCCCTCTTTCGGCCCATCCTGGTCACGGGCCGCTCCTTCTGGATCGCCGTCTCCGTGCTGGCGGCGATCGTCCTGCTGGGTGTCTATGCCTACACGCAGCAGCTCCGGGACGGCTTGAGCGTGACCGGGTTGAACCGGCCCGTCTTCTGGGGCTTCTACATCACCAACTTCGTCTTCTTCATCGGCATCAGCCACGCGGGGACCCTGATCTCGGCCATCCTGCGCCTGTGCCAGGCCGAGTGGCGGCGCGCCATCACCCGCTCCGCCGAGGTCATCACGGTCCTGGTGCTGTTCTTCGGCGTGGGGAACATCATCATCGACCTGGGACGGCCGGATCGGGCGATCTTTGTGTTGCAGCACGGCCGCTTTGAATCGCCCCTGCTGTGGGACGTGACCAGCATCAGCGTCTACCTCACCGCCAGCACCATCTACCTGTACCTTCCCCTCATTCCCGACCTGGCCCTGCTCCGGGATCACGCAGGGAAGCGGCGCCGGTTCTACCAGCTCCTGGCCCTGGGATGGACCGGAAGCCCACGCCAGCACCGGCTTCTCGAGAGGGGAGTGGCCATCATGGCGGTCCTGGTCATTCCCATCGCCGTGTCGGTGCATACGGTGGTCTCGTGGGTGTTTGCCATGACCATCCAGCCCATGTGGCACAGCACCATCTTCGGCCCCTACTTTGTGGCGGGTGCCATCTTCTCCGGCATCGCGGCCCTCATCATCGCCATGGCCGTCATCCGCCGGGTCTATCATCTGGAAGACTACCTGAAGCCCGTCCACTTCAACCATCTGGGAATCTTGCTCCTGGTCATGACCCTCCTCTGGTTGTATTTCACCTTCGCGGAGCATCTGACCTCGTACTACGGCGCCGAACCCGCTCACATGGCTGTCTTCTGGACCAAAGTGTCTGGAAGCTACGCTCCCGCGTTTTGGTCCATGGTGGCGTTTTGTTTTGTGATTCCGTTCGTGCTTCTTGCCAACCCGAGGACCCGCACGGTGAAGGGGACGGTGATCGCGTCCCTGTCGGTCACCATCGGGATGTGGCTGGAAAGGTTCACCATCGTGGTCCCGACGTTGATGAACCCGCGGTTGCCTTACGAGCGTGGGTCCTACACCCCCACTTGGGTGGAAGGGGCCATCATGGCGGCCTGCTTTGCCGCCTTCATCCTGCTGTACGTGCTCTTCACCAAATTCTTTCCCATCGTCTCCATCTGGGAAATCAAAGAGGGGCGGGCCAAAGCGGTTGAGGAGACCACGGAGCGGATCCGAAGCTATCTCCCGGCGGGGCGGCCTGCGGCTGTGGAGAACTTACTCCGAGGATCTTTCCGATGAAGAGAACAAGCGTTGCGTTCGTCACTGGGTGGTTCTGGTTGTTGGTCTGGTGTGGAAGGGCATCGCCCCAGGCCACGCTGGTTCCCGGCAACCCCATCGATGGGAGGAAAGTTTTTGCCGCCAAGGGCTGCGTGAGCTGTCACTCGGTCTGGGGTTCCGGTGGGACCCTGGGGCCCGACCTGGCGAAAGCCGCTTCAGGGAAGAGCCTGCTCCAGCTCGCGGGCCTCCTGTGGAGCCACTCCCCTCGCATGATCGAGGTGATGAAGCAGAGGGACATCCCGCGGCCTACCTTCCAGCCCGAGGAGATGGCCAACCTCATTGCCTACCTTTATTACTTAAATTACTTTGATGAACCGGGAAACGCCCTGGAGGGAGAGCGGCTGTTCTTCCTGAAGGGCTGCGTTCGCTGCCACTCGTTAAGCGGCAAGGGAGGGGCTGTCGGCCCGGCCCTGGACAAGTATGCGGGGCAAATGTCTCCCATCTCACTGGCCCAGGCCATGTGGAACCATGGTCCGCGCATGACCGCGAAGCGGCTCGAAAAATGGATAGCCATGCCGCTGTTCGCGGGGCGAGAAATGGGCGACTTGATGGCTTACATCCGCAGCGCAACCCCCGATCGGGGCCGCCCCTCGTACATGGCCCCGGGCAATCCTCAGGAGGGTGAAAAGCTGTTTCGCCAGAAGGGCTGCATCAAGTGCCACTCCGTTCGGGGAGCGGGAGGCAAGGTGGGGCCCGATCTGGGGCGCGGCGCCATTTACCGCAGCGTGACGGAGATGGCGGGCAACCTCTGGAACCATGGTCCCCGGATGTGGGACCGGATGATGGCCCTGGGCCTGCCCTTTATTGAGTTTTCGGGCACGGAGATGGCGGACATCATTGCTTACCTGTACTTTGTCCGGTACTTCGATGAACCCGGGGACGTGAGGAAGGGAAATTTCCTCTTCACTCAAAAAGGCTGCTCCCAGTGCCATGCGGGCGCTCAGGCGCAGCGGGTGGGCCCGGACCTGGCGACCTCCGAGGCCATCGACTCGCCTATCCATCTGGCTGCCGCCATGTGGAACCATGCCCCCGTCATGGAGCAGCGCCTGCGGGAGAAGGGCCTGCCCTGGCCCAAGTTCGAGGGCAACGAGATGCGGGACCTGATCGCTTACATCCAGTCCCTCAAGCCCCGGGCCGCGCTGTTGAACCGTTCCAGAACAGAAAGGGCTGTGGAACGCCAGATGGAAGCGCGGTGAGCTCTCTTGCCGCGCGCCGATCCTGGCCTATCGGATGTCGGTAATGCCTCAGTAACACGGGGTACAAGGACGTTGAATCATGAGAACTCCGAGCCGCGAGCGTGAAGGAAAAATGGGGA
>JACQTF010000013.1 GCA_016210925.1 Acidobacteriota bacterium
CCGCGAGCAGCCGCTGTTTGTAGGCAGGATCCGTCCAAGCCTTGGCCACTACGCGCGCGCCATTGCGCGGGCCAATCTTATGCTCGTAGGCATCCACCAAGGCATCGAGCGCCGCCCGATCCACCAGCCCCTTTTCGACGAGCAGCGATTCGAGCGACTTGACGCGCAGCGTGAGGTCCGCAGGAACTGCCGGGTGATCGTGGTCATGGTCCTGGGCGTGAGCCAGATCGTGCGCCGCCGCTGCGCCCGCACCCGTGGCTGCAGTCTTCAAGAAATCGCGACGCGTCGTGTCCATCAGAAACTCCTTTTTCGCTTCCCCTTTTGCGCTGCCATTTCCGCGTTGACCGCCTAAGTGTGGGATTATACACTTTTACATAGTCCATCGAGAAGGCGGTCCTTTCTTTGCCGGTCAGGGCTGGTCCCACCGCGCCGCTCTTCCTGGCTGCGGTCAAGGAACTCAACGGAGGCGGGAGAGTGTCCGCCTTGGTCTTATGTTTCTTGCTTTGCCCTTAACCAGTCGCAAGGAAGCATCTATCTTCGTCGGATCCATGGCGAATTTCGCCCGGCGGAGCACCTCATTGTACTCGGCAAAAATGTCTGTGGAGATGTAGAGCTGTAGTTTTTGTCCTATAGCCAGATCGGGCACAAACCGCTCATAACCTGCTGCATTCAGAGTTCATTTGGAGCGTAAATGGTATGGGAGCTCCTGTCAAGTTTGCCTTCGTTGAGAGGTACACTCGTGGGTGATTGGTTGGCGGTAGGCGTCTTGCTTCTTTCGGTCACCCTTCGGCTCTGAGGGCGAGGTCGTTATTGAACACACGAATGACCGGGAGGCTTTCTTTAATCGGAGCAATCCGCGTGCATGCCGGGCGGATCAGTCCCGCCAGGGGAAGGAGGATTTGCGGTCCCGCTTTTTCTCCTCCAGGAGGCTCTGCTTGAACATCTGAAGGGCCTTGTCTTCGTTTCCCTGCATCTTGTAGAGAAAGCCCCGGACCTTGTACAGGTGAGCCTTGCTCTCGTTGGTACTGACGAACTTGAGCCCTTCTTCCACCACCTGGTGTCCCAGATCGTACTTCCCCTTGTGCTTGAGCTGGTCGGCCACGAACTCGATCTCCTTGACCACGCGCTGTTCCTGGCCGGGCGGAAACCGAAGCTCCAGGATCTTCCGGAGTTCGGGCAGGACGCGGTCGTACTCCCCTTTCTTGACGTGCAACTCAACGATCTCGTGCTGGGTGGCGGCAATATGGAGCTTCCTCTCCATCTCCGACTCTTCCTGGCTCCACGCCCGGGCCTCGGTACCCAGGGCCAGCAGGCAGATCCAGGCCCAGGTGCTTGTCCACTGCGTTGACCTGTTCCTCATCTATCGCTCCTCGTGTCGAAACGGGTTTTTGATGTCGTGGTGGTGCAGGTCGATGAACGGGTTCGCCTCGAGCTCGTCCACCGGGTGCTCGTGGCGGGCCAGGAAGGGGTTGACGCGGGAGACATCCAGCCCTTCCCAGTCGGCGACGAACTGGACCATCTCCTGGCGGGCCTGACCCGTCAGTTTCCGTTCGTGGTAAAAGAGCCAGGAGCTCCCCACCCCCAGCACCAGGATGGCCACCGCCGCCAGTCGCACCGCCACGGCAGAGTTCGAGATCCGTGCAGCCAGCCAACTCCAGGGCGCCCGGACCGGCATGGGCTCGCCGCGGAGGCCGGCGGAGATGCGGGTCCACAGATACGGGGACGGTTCCAGGGACGAGAGGTACGTTTCCGTGAATTCGTAAGATTGCCGGAGAGAATCGTGCTCCTGGCGGCACGAAACGCATCGCTCCAGATGGTCTTCCACCTGGGCCTGCATGCTCTGCTCCAGCTCCTCATCCAGGTACGCCACCAAATCGTCCCTGCACCCTTGACAGTTCATCATGAACTTTGACCCAGATATCTTTTGACCCTGTCCCGGACCCGCAGCCGGGCCCGGTGAATGTCGGTTTTCACCGAGGCCAGCGATCGCCCGACGATCTCGGAGATCCGCTTGTAGTCATAGTGCTGAATCGCTGACAGGACGAACACCTCGCGATATTTCTCCGGCAGCTCTTCGATGACCTCGTTGACCACGTGCTGAAGCTCGCTGTAGAGAGCTTCTTCCTGCGGGTCCCGCACCGGCGCCGCGATGCGCTCGTACTCCGAGCGCTCCTCTTCGCCGCCTGCGTCCAGCGAGCCCACGGGGATCTGCTTCTTTCGGAACTGCTGGTACACGTTGTTCCGGGCGATGGTGAAGAGCCAGGATTCGAACTTCCCGTCATCCTTCAGCTTCTTCAAGTTTTGGAAGGCGGAGACAAACGTTTCCTGGGTCAGGTCCTCCGCGTCTGCCACCGAGCCCGTCATCCTGTAAATGTAGTTCAGAATCCTCTTCGAGTATCGCTGGTAGAGTTGGTGAAAGGCCTCCAGGTCCTGCTGCTTGGACCGCTGAAGCCATTCCTGGAGTTCGCCAATGCGCTCATCCTCAGCCCTGGCTTCGGTTTTTGGCCTCTTCAACGAAGCCCTCGAAGGAGAAAGATGACCGTCCCTCCGAAAAGTTGCATTCGAGCCCAAATTCAGCTTACCCGATAACCCCTTGTAAATCAATCTATTAAACGTCTGGTTCGGAAGGCTAAAGCGGCGACCGGGCCCGTCCATACCAGTCGGCCAGCACCTTTTCCGCCGGTTTGCCGCGGAAGGTGAAGTCATCGTCGCGAGGGTTGCCATGGGTGGGATCGCTGAACCATTTCCACCAGTAGGCGCCCCGGAACCAAGGGCGATCCCAAAAAACCCGAAAGATGGCTTCAAAGCACTCTGCCTGGCGGCGCAGGTCCACGCGGGCTTGGTTCCCCACTCGCCCGGTGCCGGACCCGACCGCGCTGCGAAATCCGACCTCAGTGAACAAGACGGGCTTTCCGAACCTTTGTTGCACCCCCTCGATGGCCTGTGCGGATTTTTCCGCGCCTCGCACCAACTGGTCCAGGTTGTCCCCCGCGCCGTTCGCAATGGGATAGTAGTTGTCCAGCCCCAGGAAGTCCAGTTCGTCCCAGAAGCTCATTTCCTCGAACTCGTGTCCCCAGTTGGCAGCGTAGGTGAGGGGACCGCGGTAGAGATGGCGGATCTTGCCGATCAGTTGCCGCCATTCGGCCGGGTGGGTCAGAGTGGCTTGGACCAGTTCGGTCCCGATGCAAAGCATGTCGACGCCTTCCTCGTCGGCCAGGAGGGCATAGTGCAGGATGAACTGTTCGTAGCTTGAGAACCACCTCTTCCAGCCCGCCTCGGAGGCGGGAGCGATGTCTCCGGTCCACGCCTGGCGCAACCAGAGCTGCGGCTTGAGCAGTGTCCCCATTCCCAGAAGATGGGCATCCCGATGGGCCTGGATCACGCTCTCGTCGGTTTCCCCAGCCGAGGAGGTCCCCGATCCACTCCCGAACCATGCGATGGTCGTATCCGCAGGCTCCTTTTGAAAGCCGAAGGGCATGAGGGAGACCCAGTTGACTCCCAGCTCGGCGAGCCGCGCCAGGGACTGCCTGGATTTCCGGGAAAGGTATCCACGGGTGAGGCTCACCGTGTGGGCGTAGCTCATGCCCCGGTGAAAGCTGGAGTGGGCATGGACCGGGCCGGTCGTCACGGGGCGGTTCCCGGGGTCGAGGGAAGGGCCTTTCTTTCGGACGTAGGACTCCCAGCGGGGCGCCAACTGTTCCGGCCGTAGCGAGGAAGCGCGGAAGCTCTCCAGGAAGCCGGCCAGCCCTTGCTCTTCCACCAGCCATTGGACCAGGGCTGCGGAAACGGGGTAAGCGATGCGGTACGAAAGGCTCTGGAAGCCGGGGGTGGACCAGAGCATTTCCAGAGGCGGCAGGGCCCGCGCGCGTTCCAGCCGAACCAGCCAGGAGGCCGGGGAACGCCCGTGCCATCCTCCGGAGAGATAGATGGGGAGGCCGCGTTCCAGCGCTTCGATGTTCGAGTGCAGGCCCAGGGCGTCCAGTAACAGCGCCGCATCCGCATAGGAGGACCATTCCAGGCGCTCCGGGTCGTACACCAGGTGGATGCTCCGAGTGGACGCGTCCCAATGAACCCCGGCGGTGCGCTGGGTCAGCCGGCCCTTCGACTCGTGGTCGGGATAAAGGTACAGGTGCAGCTTCGCCGGCGGCTCCGGTTTCCCCAGGGTACGTGCCATGGCCTGTAGCCGCCGCTCCCGGTCTTCGGCCAGCGCCCGGAGAGCAGGGTCGGGCGCCAGGCCGGGAGGATAGTGAACCGCGTAGTGGGGCGTGTCCACGGCCCGGAGCCGCCCGTAAAAGTCCACCCGCTGTTGTTCCCAGTCGTCGTCCTGGCGAGGGTCATAGGTCCAGCGACGGGTGAAGCCGCCCCGTCGGAGCACCCGCCGGCCGCGAAACAGGTTGTAGTGCTGCAGCTCATGGAAGATCGAACGATCTCCGAGAGAGGCGGCGACGCGAGCGTCGCTGTTGCCCGTGATGAAAAGCGCCGGCACCGAGGGTCGAAAGGGGTTCGGGTAGAAAAACAGCAGCAGGTCCTCCGGATCCCGGTACCAGGTGCCGGCAAACCGGAAAGCTCCCGGGCCAAACTGCAGGGGGAGTCGCTTCTGCAGCGGGGTGTAGAGCTCGCGGAGCCCTCCCTCCTGCCGGGGGATTCCCGCCACCACCACACCATCCTGGAACTGTCCCGTCGAGAGCTGGTCGTCGGCCACGGGCTGAACCTTGGCGGGGAACCTGTGCCGGAGGCCGTCCTGCAGCCGCCGCGCGGCTTCGGCATAGTGGCCTGCGCCTTGTGGGTACACGAGAAGAATCTCGCGCCCCTCCCGAAAGAACGCGCGAAGGGGAAAGATCTGCGCCGGCGGAAGTTCCGGCGGGCTCATCGTCCCGGAAAGGGACAGGAGAGCCAGCAGCAGGGCCAGAAGAGGAAGGCGCGCCTTCCGCATGGCGAAATTGTAACCCCGCACCTGCCGCCCTTTCTGGATCATATTGAACATACCGCCTGGTACGTGCGGGGCTCGACCATGCCGGAGGCTATTTTTTCGTTCAGGGCGCGGGCGAGAGTGCCTCCAGGTGCCAGACGACTTTAAACTGTTCTTCCAGTTTCTTCTGTTCCGCCTCGAAGCGTTCGTTCCGCTTCTCTTGGGAGAGCTGGTTGGCGATCTCGGATTTGGCTTCCCCGAACTCCTTCTGCTTTTTCTCGTCCAGGCGGGCGACGTGATATCCGAAAGGGCTCTTGACGGGATCGGTGATTCCTAGGGGCTCCAGTGTCAGCACGGCGTTCTCGAACTCGGGAACAGGGATCTGGCCCTTGCTGATCCATCCGATCTCGCCGCCCCGGTTTTTGGTGTTTTCGTCCTGAGACTTCTCCCGGGCCAGCGCCTCAAACTCCGCGCCCTGGGAGAGCTGCTCCTTGACGCTGCGGGCTTCTTCCTCCGTCTTGACCAGGATGTGGCGGACCTTATATTGCACGTATTGGGCCTTGTGGTCGTCGTAGTATTTTTGGGCCTCCTCATCGGGAACCACGATCTGGGACGCAAGCTTCTGGAGGTACTCGTTGGTCAGGATTTGCTGCGTGGCGAACTCGATCCGCTGCCGGGCAGACGGTTCCCGGTCCAGCCCTTGCTCCGTTGCAGCCCTGGAGAAAAGGCGTGCCAGTACCATTTGGCGGGCCAGGTTCTTGCGCATCTCGCCCTGGAACTGGGCTTGAAGGTTGGCGGGGAACGTGCTGATGAAGTTCTGGAGATCCTGCGAGGTCACCTTCACCTCTCCGATCTCGGCCAGGATCACCGGCTCGGAGGCTGACGTCGGTGCCGTCGCAGGCTCCGTAGCGCCGGGTTGCTGGGCCAAACCGATAGCCAGGTGCAAAGACGCCACACCCGCCCGAAAGAGCATTTTCATAGGACCTCCAAATGGCATGGTTAATTCGTGGAGAATACGCTACCTCGGCTATCCGTGTCCAGCCGATTGAGTGCTCCGAGGCCGGGGAACAAAACGTCCGGGTGGCGCGTGTATGAGGAGTCCGGCGATGCTGGTCCCCGAATCTTGCGGGATTGATCTGGACCAGTTACGACCGGCGAAAGGAGCATGGCATGACAACGGCGCGAAGATGGCTTCTGGGGATCTGTACCTGGTGGACATTATGGGGTTTGGCCTTCAGCCAGCCTCAGATGGAGATTTTCACTGAGGGAGGGCGGCTCGGCATTCGAGTCGAGGACATTTCCGCTGAGGAAGCCGCTCGGTATGGGCTGAGTTCGCCGGCCGGTGCCCGCGTCCTCGAGGTGGAGGAGGGAAGCGGCGCGGAGAAAGCAGGTATCCAGGAGGGCGACCTGATTGTCGAGTTCGACGGGGAAAAAATCCGCAGCGCCACCCAGTTGAACCGGGTGGTGCGGGAGACCCCGGCGGAGCGGAGCGTTGGGATCACCCTGCGTCGCGGCAAAGAGCAGAAGAATGTCACCGCCACTCTGGGAGCAGCGCGGGGATTCCGTGCCTTCCAGTCTGAGGTGCCCAGACTCCCAAGATTTGATTTTGGGTTTGAGGGCGAGGGTCCCTTTTTGCGAGAGCCTGGGCGCCTGGGGATACAAGTCCAGGATCTCAATGAACAGTTGGCCGAACACTTCGGCGCCAAAGAGGGCGTGCTGGTGGTCTTGGTCAACAAGAACTCGCCGGCTGATAAAGCAGGTTTGAAGGCCGGCGACGTGATCACCGACCTGGACGGCACCCCCGTGCGCGATCCCTCGGAGCTGCGATCCGGGCTGCGGAAAAAGGATCGAGATGCCAAGGTCAGCTTGAGGATCGTCCGGGATAAAAAGACCATGACCCTGGAAGTGCAGCTCTCCGAAAGGCCAGCTCGCTCCCCGGGCCGTAAGGTCCGCATCTGAGCTCAGGAAGCAGGATTTCATCATCCGGATGGGAAGTTGCGTACCACGTCCCATCCCAATCTCACCCGCTCCCACTGCCCGCCATTTTCAGTGTTTTTTCACTTGACTTACACCTAATTTTCACCTAGCATAACTTCATGCAACTGACGAAGCGACAGAAGGAGATCCTGGAGTTCATCAAGGCGTTCGTCGCTGACCAAGGCTACTCTCCCAGCCTGGAGGAGATTGGCCGGCACTTCGGCATCGCGTCGTTGAACGCGGTTTACAAGCATCTGGCGGCTCTGGAGGAGCGCGGCTTCATCCGCAGGTCCTCGAATCGGGCGCGGTCCATCCAGATCGTGAGCGGCTCCGAAGGTGGAGTGGAGCTTCCCCTCCTGGGCTACGTGGCTGCGGGCCGACCCATCGAGGCCATCCCCCATGCGGAACCGCTCAAGGTGCCGGAGGCGCTGGTGTCCCGGTCGGGGCCTCATTTCGTCCTGAAGGTTCGCGGCGATTCCATGATCGACGAGCACATCGCCGATGGGGACCATGTGATCGTCGCCCAGCGGACCACAGCCCAGAACGGCGAAACGGTGGTGGCCCTGGTCCAGGGCGAGGTGACCCTGAAGAAGTTTTACCGGGAGCCGGATGGGCGGGTCCGGTTACAGCCGGCCAACGCCACCCTGCCGTCGATCATCCTGGACGGAGGCGACGTTCAAATCCAGGGTGTGGTTGTCGCCGTGATGCGCAAGTACTGAGATGGGCCGGGCATCTCCCTGCCTGGTGGTGGGCCAGTTCGGTTCCAGCTGGGGCTTTGAGCGGCGAAGGGGACACTACGGGGACCAACGGAGGTGAAACAGATGTCCACTGCAATTCTAAATCGTTTGGAGACACCGCAGGCCAAGCAGACTCGGCGGGAATGTCCGATCTGCCAAGGAACGGGTTGGGAGATCGTTCAGGCCGCAGGCCAGGCTTCCATGGCCAAGCCGTGCATCTGCCGTCAGGCGACCAAGATCGTGCGATTGAGAAACGAGGTGGGCGTCCCTGCTCGCTATGACCGGTGTGAGTTGGAGAAATTTCAGGAGCTGAACCCAACGCTGCAGAAAGCCCGTGAGGCAGCGGCCCGCTTCATCGAGCGCTACCCGCGATGGAGTTCCGGACTGTTCTTTACCGGTCCGGCGGGTGTGGGGAAGACCCATCTGGCCGTGGCCATCCTCAAGGAGATCTTTCCCCTGCGGGGAGAAAACCTGCGGTTTTGCGACTGGCGAGCCCTTCCAGCCGTCGTGCCGGGCCAGCCCGACGTGTGGCGGCAACTGGCCGACGCGGACCTGCTGGTGCTGGACGACTTCGGTTCCGGTCCCGCCACGGCGGACCGATTGGAAGCTGCCAGCTTCCTTCTCCACGCCCGGTACAACGCCCGGAAGTTGACCGTTCTCACCGGTGGGCCATTGCGATGGGCTGCCACGTTCGGCCGGGGGCCCCGACGGCCGGGCAACGAGAAACCGCTCAGCCATACAGAGCGGTTCATCCGGCAGCTGGACCCGGGCACTCGCTTTCGCCTGGCGGAGATGTGCAGAATCGTGCCGGTGCGGGGCGAAGACTATCGGCGCCTGTTTCCGCGCACCACCTCCCTCTTCTGACGTCGGTGGGCTATTTGTCCGTTTAAAAATGGGAAAAATGGGGACAGGCTACTCATTTCCCGGCATTTGATGTCCCGGCAACTCCTTCTGCTGGAAATGAGTAGCCTGTCCCCATTTTTCCCCTTTGATTCAACGTCCTTAAAAGGGAGAAGCAGTGAGAATGACGGCAGTAACGACAGTGAGCAAAAAGCGGTGCCACAACGTTGCGGAAACATGGGAGGCATGGAGGACCACTACACAGCACCGGCTGCATCTCGGCGACGCACGAAAGCTTGATTGGGTTCCCGATGAGTCAATTCACCTGATCGTCACCTCTCCGCCCTACTGGACACTGAAGGAATACAATGAGCACCCAGACCAACTCGGTGGGATCGCGGATTACGAGGTGTTTCAAAGCGAGCTCGACAAGGTCTGGACCCATTGCTATCGGGTGCTCGTTCCTGGGGGTCGCCTCGTGTGCGTGGTCGGAGATGTGTGTCTCGCCCGCCGGCGGAACAAGGGCCGGCACATGGTCGTGCCGCTACACGCCGACATCTCGGTGCGTTGCCGTCGCATCGGTTTCGACTACCTGACCCCGATTTTCTGGCACAAGATTGCGAACGCCAGGTACGAGGTCGAAAACGGATCCTCGTTCTTGGGAAAACCTTACGAGCCAAACGCCATCATTAAGAACGATATCGAATACATCCTGATGCTTCGCAAGCCGGGCGGTTACCGCCAACCGAGCGATGACCAGCGCCGTCGGTCGAAGCTCACGAAAGAGGAGCACGGGAAGTGGTTCCGATCAATGTGGACCGACCTGCCGGGAGCCTCCACAAAGGAGCACCCCGCGCCGTTCCCTGTTGAACTCGCTTATCGCTTGATTCGGATGTTCTCGTTTGTCGGAGACACCGTGATCGACCCCTTTTTGGGGACTGGCTCCACGGTAGTTGCTGCCATAAAGGCCGAGCGTAACAGCATCGGGAACGAAGTGGATCCCCATTATTTCCGGATGGCTGAGCGAAGGATCCGGCAGGAGATTCGAGGAACTTCGGATTAGTCAACCTCCTCTGCTTGGTGGAGTGCCTATACCAAGACTCATTCTGGACGAGGAAGGATTGAGAACCACTCAGCGTAAAACCGGCTGATTCGGTGGAGGAAAGTTTCATAGTGGTCTGGATCGCCGGTCTGCGGCGCGGGAGGGGTGGTATAGAGCGCTACGTCATTCACGTTGTCGCACTCTATAACGAGGGTCGCATAGGCATCGAAGCCGACGCGGCCGACCCCATCGCGGATTGGAAGTAGATGTGTGATCACCCCAGCGGCCGCCGTCGGCTGTCTGTGATGCGTAACATGGACCGAACCGCGGCGCTTCTGCCGCAAGGGAGAGACGAAAGTCGTGGCAATGTTCACGACCGTGACCCCGGCGGCGATGGCATCCGGCCGCCCCTGGTGGACGATTTCATGCGAGGAACTCAGTTCGTCGTAGACGCGGGGTTTCGACTTCCCGTGCTCCGTCATGACTGACTTTGCTTCGCAAGAGATCAACACCTCAGCCAGGACGCCTTTGCCAATGGGAGGTCCGGGAAAGTCTGGAGCGGCGGCCGGCGGACCCAGCGCCAGGTCCAGAGTTTTCGCTTTGCCGGATGGCCAGACGAAGGTGCATTGATGGCGTAGACGATCTCGCCGCGCTCAGCCTGTGCTCGGAGCACCGGGCAAGCCTCGACCAAATCTCTAAGGATCTCTTGACAGAGGGCAACGGAATGAGCGTCGCTCCGGGAGTGATAGTGGTAGACATGACCGAAGCGCCGGTCCACATGCTGGTGGGCAGTCATCCATTGAGCGAACCTCTCCGGCGCGAACATCCAAGTTACACGTTACCAGAAATGCGTGCTGTGTTAGAGCGTTACCTTCCCCTCAGTTCTACCAGGACCGGGATGGCTTGGATTTTCTCCTCGTCGAGAAACTCCCAGTAAATTCCCTGCGGCTTGGGCAGCCGAGTGTTCGTCTCGATGATTTCCTCGGGCAGGATGATGTAGTCCACGGGGATGTCGTGGGGAAGCACGGGGATCTCTTCCTCGACGAGCTGCAGGGGATGAACCGTGGTGAGCACCGGCGTCTTCTCGGTCAGAAGCTTTCGCTGGCGGGCGAGTCCGAACTCCAGGTCGGAATAGCCCCCGCCCTTTCCGATGCGGGCTCCCAGGCGGTTGACCGCCACGGAACCGGCCACCACCAAATCGATGGGCTGCATTTCTTCAAGGGTTACTTGCCGGCCGAACCGAAAGGCGCCCCGGATGCTGGCGGCCTCCCGGGGAAGAGCCTTCAACCATCCCGGGTCGAGCTCCACGAAGCAGCGTGACTCCCGGAGCCGGGGCACCGCCATGTAGATCTTTTTCCCCTCCTCGAGCGCCAGCTTTCTCACGGGGAGCTGAGGGGCGTCGGGGTTGCATTTCAGGACACGGGCTTGCTTCCAGATGGGCAGTTCGGCCGCACGACGGGCGGCTTTCTCGGCGCCCACGAAATTTGGGATTCTCCCTTCGGCCCCGGGAAACCGCGCCGCCTTTTCCCGCTCCAGGCGTCTCCAGATCTCGCGGCGGAGTTCCTGCTTGGATTTCATGACGGAAAGGTTGGTGACCATTTTCAATTATAAAGCGTTCAGCGTTCAGCCCAATCTTTTGCTGAGAACTGATCGCTGATGGCTGACCGCTGCTTGCTATAATGCTGGCAGATGAAAAAGTACGCGCTGAAAACCACGTCGGCGATCCACCGTGCCATTGACTACCAGCGGTACCTGAACGAGGAGCAGTGGGCGGTGGTCTCCGCAGGATCGGGACCTTTGCTGGTCATCGCCGGGGCCGGCAGCGGAAAGACCCGAACCCTCACCTACCGGGTGGCACGCCTGATGGAGCTGGGCGTCCCGCCGGAGCGCATCCTCCTTCTGACTTTTACCAACAGGGCGGCCCGGGAGATGATCCACCGGGTGGAGTTGCTGGTCAAGCAGGACGTTCAAAAGATCTGGGGCGGCACCTTTCACCATGTCGCCAACCTCATTCTCCGCCGCCACGCCCAGCGCCTGGGCTACGACAACAACTACACCATCCTGGACCGGGAAGACTCCAAGGACCTGCTGGAGTCGTGCGTGGAAGAGGTCGGGATCGATCTCAGGGAGCGGCGCTTCCCGAAGGGAGACGTGCTGGCCACCGTCTTGAGCCTCTCGGCTAACACGCTGAGGCCGGTTTCAGAGATCGTGAGCGCCCGGTTCTCTTATTTGGAGGAGTTGCTTTCGCAGATTGAGAGGGTGGCTGAGCGCTACCGGGAGAAGAAGCAGCGGTCGAACCTCATGGACTACGATGACCTCCTGGGAAACGTAAAGCGGTTGCTGGCGGACTCGGAAGAGGTGCGGCAGTCGTACAGCCGCCGGTTCCAGCACGTGCTGGTGGACGAATACCAGGACACGAACAAGATCCAGGCGGATCTCGTGGACCTGATCGGCGAGCATCACCGCAACGTGATGGTGGTGGGCGACGACTCCCAAAGCATCTATTCCTTTCGGGGGGCGAACTTCGCCAACATCATGGAGTTTCCCCAGCGCTATCCTGACGCCCGGCTGTTTCGCCTGGAGACCAACTATCGGAGCACCCCGGAAATCCTGCACCTGGCCAACCTGAGCATTGCCCACAACCAGCGACAGTATCCCAAGGTCTTGCGGGCCCACCGCAGGAGCACGATGTCTTCCGCGTCGGGTGAGGAGGTTTTTGGTCGAAAGCCCGCCGTCATTGGCCTGGACGACGTCCTGGAACAAGCGAGTTTCGTCGCCCAGCGGATACTGGAAGTGAGGGACGAGGGCATCCCTCTGGACGAGATCGCTGTCCTGTACCGCTCCCACTACCATTCCATGGAGCTTCAGATGGAGCTCACCCGGCGAGGCATTCCCTTCACGATCAGCTCCGGCTTGCGGTTCTTCGAGCAGCGGCACGTCAAGGACGTCATCGCCCTGATGAAGGTGGTGGTCAATCCCAGAGATGAGATTGGCTGGAAGCGGGCGGTCAAGTTGCTGCCCCGCATTGGGAGCGTCACGGCCAACCGCCTGTGGAAAGCGGTATCGGCCTCTCCGGATCCCGTCCGGGACTTGGTCCAGCACGCCTTCGACGCCTTGGTTCCCCGCCAGGCCTCCGGCCCCTGGCAGGACTTCGTGACCCTGATCGACTTGATGAAGGAGCCCGAGTTGTTGCGGGAGCCCCAGGAGATGATCCGCCTCATTCTCAAGTTCGGATACCAGCAGTACCTTCAAACCCGCTTCGACAACTACGAGGCGCGCTTGGAAGACCTGACCCAACTGGGCAACTATGCCGCCCGGTTTGAGAGTACGGAGTCCTTCCTGAGCGACCTGGCATTGTTGGGCACCGTGGAGGCCGAGGACGTGATCATGGGACCCGAGGATGACGAGCGCGTCCGGCTCACCACCGTCCACCAAGCCAAGGGGCTGGAGTGGGGCGCCGTGTTCCTCATCTGGCTGGCGGACGGCCGCTTTCCGGCGGCCCGGGCCCTGCGGGATCCCGAAGGGGAGGAAGAGGAGCGCCGTCTCTTCTACGTGGCGGTGACCCGCGCCAAGGATCAGCTCTACCTCTGTTATCCCCTCCTGGTCCGAGACAACCGCTACCACGCCACGCTGAACAAGCCCTCCCGTTTTCTGCAGGAGATCGACGAGTCTTCCTACGAGCGATGGCTCGTGGAGGCCGCCTTGCCAGAGGGCAGCGGGGCTTGCGAGGCGGACTGAGTCCGCTGCGCTCGGTGGACCTTTTCGTGGAGCTCATCGGCCAGGCCCACGAGCAGCTCCCCGTTTTCCACCCGATTCACCCAGGTTTTGGGCAGTGCGGCGTATCCGAGGAAGGCTCCCGACAAGCCGCCCGTGAGTGCCGCTACCGTGTCGGCGTCCTCGCCGGCGTTGGCCGCGGTCAGAACGGCCCGCGAGAAATTTCGCGGATGCTTGAGAAAACAAAAAAGGGCAGCGGGCACGGCATCGATGGCGTAGGCCGAAGTGCCGATTTCGAAAAGGGCCTCCCGCTCCGATCCCTTCAAGAGGGTGGGAAGCCACCGGATCTTTGCGCTCATCTCCTGGTCCTGGTCGCGCACGAATTGGGCGACCTGCCCTGCGAACGTGCGGGCTTGCAGGCTGGACTTTTGCAGGCAGAGGGCGAAAGCACACGCCATGGCCTGAGCGCCCGCGATAGCCTTGGGATGATTGTGGGTCACCAGAGTGGCCAGTCTGGCGTCCTCCCGGAGCTTCGCTGGATTCCGAAAATTCAGCAGGGCGACGGGCACCATCCGTGCGGCAGGTGCTCCGCCTTCGCTGAAGACGCCGCTCCGGTTCCAGGGCTTGCCCTGTTGAAGGTTGCGGCAGGCTTTCATGAGCCCCAGCGTCGGAGCCCGGTAGGTATCCGGCGCTTGATACCAGGCGAGCAGATTCAAGGCCAGATCCGAAGGGTCCACCCGCTGCTGTTTCAGGATGGACTCGGCCACCAGGATGGCGATCTGCGTGTCGTCGGTGTAGCTGCCCTCGGGAAGGTGGGCGTTGGCGTGCCCCGGACGGGCCCGGGTGAAGTCGCGGATCTCGCCGTAGTAGCGTCGAATGTCGTCCCGGGTCAAGAACTCGGCGGGCATGCCCAGCGCGTCGCCGATGGCCAGGCCCACCAGAGCCCCCCGGTACCTGTCACGAAGAGTCGGAGCCATGTTCGCCTCGTTTTCGGAACCGGCTGCGATCTGATTTCCACTATACCACCGGCGGCTGGAACTCGACCTCTTGTTTTCAATTTTCTCAGAGATGGTCCGCGAACGTGCTGACCCGAGGTTGGACCAGCTTGTCGAATTCCACGTACTTCATCTTGATGGTGTCGATGTGGGTCCCGGCGTTAAAAAGGATCTCCTCGTCGCGGGTGAGGGACGTGTCTACCCAGACCGGCAGGTTGTACAGGTTGCCGAAGGGCGCCATGCCACCCAGCTCGCATTCGGGAAAGAGCTTGCCAAACTCCCCCTCCGTGGCCAGCCGCACGTCCTTTGCTCCCAGTGTGGCTCTGAGCTTTTCGAAGTTGAGCCTGTAGGACGCGGGGAGCACGGTCAGTACGAACCGGCCATCCGCCTGAACCACTACGGTCTTGGCCAGTTCCTGGCCCGGCACGTGGAGCGCCGCGGCCACCTCCTGCGCCGTGTAGGCGCGTGGATGGACCAGGGCCAGATACGAAACCTGCTTCTGGTCGAGAAAGTCTTTCAGCTTGCTGGGAATGGTCATGTGCACCTCCCGGGTGGAAAAATAGATCGAGCAAGGCTTCTCAGAGAATTATACGCCAGCTGAGGAATAAAGTCGTGAAAGCGGCCGGGAACCTGTCAAGCAAGCTGGCGGGCCAGGTGACTGAGGGGTACGACCTTTCCGCTGTTGATGTCCACCTGCCAGACGTAGCTGGCCGGCGCGTTGGATTTCTCATCCAGGAAGATGAACTGGATGATGTAAACAGACTCGCGGGCAGGGCGGGCTTCCCAGCGCTGGAAGCGGAGCGCATCGTCCTGCTTGGAGATCAGTTCGGCCAGCGTGCGATTTTTTTCCAGGACGATATCGTGGGCCAGCCGTTGCCGATCCCGCTCCGCCGGGTCTGCGGCGGGTGGGGCCTCAGGGGGCGTCGTCGCGGTGGTGCGAACCGGCACGTCCGCGGCCGGGTGGGCTTGAGAAGGCTCCGAGGGAGCTCGGGTCTTCGGGAGGTGTGGCTCCTTTTTATTGAGAACCGGCTTGAGAGTGACTGCAGGTCCCGGTTTCGTTGCCGGGGCTTCCGCTCGGGACGAAGGAGCCGGCTGCGGGTTTGCGACGGGTGCCGGGGCAGCAGGCTCTTCGGGGAGTGACGACGGAGAAGATAGCTCCCCCTGCCTTTGGACCTTGTTTTCCCGCTCGGGAGGGATCGTGCCTCGAGTCCCGAGCACGTACAGCAGGACGCCCAGGACCAGGACAAGGCCCAGCGAGAGCCAGGCATATTTCTTCATCGAGAGGCTGTCCGATGTGGGAATCGGCGCCTCGGTCCGCTCCCGGTACAGAAGCTGAGCCTGCCGCTTGAGGTCGCGAAGATCCGGCGCAGCTCGCTGCGGTTTTTCAGAGTCCATGTGCGATTTCCCTTTGCAGACCTCTATCTTAGCCGAACTTCCAAAGGGCCACAAGAGCGCTGTGAGTGAGCTCCAGGCCCTCGATCAAGATAGATGGCTGACGGCCGTGCCAGGTTTCAGGCTTTGCATCTTTTGGGTCTTTTTAGGCTCGGGTTATCGTTTGACTTGAATCGCAGAACTTGCTAGAGTGAATTGAGATCGCGGGGTGGAGCAGTCCGGTAGCTCGTTGGGCTCATAACCCAAAGGTCGCCAGTTCAAATCTGGCCCCCGCAACCAATGCTTCATCTTGCCAAGGCCACCGCAAGGTGGCCTTTTTACATTGGTTACGGGCTAGCGTTCGGGTCATGTCGGTTCTTTTTTAGTTCACCAGACCGCTTCCAGAGGTGGTTTGGTGAGCAATTAGTGAGCAACTCGGAGCGATGGCCTCGGCGAGTGCTTCGGCCGCCTTCTCAGCGTCCTCATCGTTGGTGTGCACGTAGATGTCGGCCGTCGTCGAGAGCCTCGTGTGCCCCAGTTGTTGCTGCGCCACTTTAAACTCCCGGTTCTGCTGTGGACGATGCTGCCGGCAGAGTGACGGAAGATGTGAAACCCATGCGAACGGTGCCCGCGCTTGATTCCAGCGGCTTCAAGCGCTGGGTAGAGGACCTTCTCTCGGCGCCCCCCGGCCCCCCGGAAAGACACAGAGATGATTGACGATGCTGTACACTTCTGTCACGATAACAAAACCCAGCGTCGCTACGCTCCGACGGTGTCCACGATCGATCGGAATCACTGTCCACGATCATCGGAATACGCACCTAAGGGACTCTCAGGCAGCTAGTCAGGTGGGATAGGATACTCGGCTGTATAGGCAAACGGCGTATCCCAAGGCGGGAGTGTGGGAACCCCGAGGAAGGTGGGCCTCGACAAGATGTGCGTCGGGGCCGCCGTCGCGTTGATTGTCCGAGGGCTGAAACTCCGGAATCTGTTCCCAGGGTGTGGGGAGGGCCCCGCCGGACCCTGGATTCGAATCCGGCGGGACAGGACTGAGAGCAGCTGTCAGATCTGGGACCCAGATCCGTCGCCCCAGCCTCGGGCCCCGCTCCCCGCGGGGCAGGGCTTGCCGCCGGCGCGACCCGGCAGCAAAGTCACGGGTGTCACGGTGCCAAGCGGTAGTGTCCGTTGTCCCGCACGATGATGCCTTCCTCACAAGCCTGCGTGATCGCCAGTTGAGCCGTTCTCTTGGAGCACTGGGTCAGGGTCATGATCCGATGGCGCAGTTCGCCATAGCGAGCTTGTGGTCCGATGTTGGCCAGGGCGTCGCGGACATCGGCGCTTTCGACCTTGCGTCTGGATGAAGGCGCTGGTGGCGCCTGGCCGGAGGCCGAGAACCACAGTGTGTTCGGATCCAGCGTAAGCAATCGCGGCTGCTGAGGGGCGGTGTATCGGAACTGGAATCGAAGTTCGACCGTGTTGAGTTGAGGGGAAGGGCGAGTCAGGAGCATATAAGTGTCTCCGACGGCATGGAGCGCGCTGGATCCGCGGAAGGCGCGGCCAATCTCGAAGCGGCTTGCCGATTTGCGCACGTGATGCACCACGATCAGGGCCGCCCTGGCACGATCCCGGAGCCGCAACAGCGACTGGCACAAGGCGGCCATGGCCCGGGTGTCGTTTTCATCCTGGTCGTGGGCCGAGTAGAGAGGGTCCAGGACAATCACCTGGGCCGCGGCCGTGCCGGCGGCAGCGAGGAAGTGGTTCAGGCCCTGAGGGGCGCTGACCAGATGGCCTGCGGCACGAGTATCGACAAAGAGGTTGTTATCGGCTGCAGTTCCGAGAGGTTGTCGCAGGTCGGCCAATCGGGCGGCAAACTGCGTGGTGGGGAGTTCGAACTGACAGATCAGGAC
>JACQTF010000097.1 GCA_016210925.1 Acidobacteriota bacterium
CCCCAGGCTACGTGGTCGTTCCACCCGATCAGAATGCCGGGGCAGCCTGCCACGCCCAGCCCACGCACCCGGTAGGTCTTGCCGGAGAGGTGAATCTCGTACCACAGCGGCGGAGAGGTCGCGGAGATCTGGACATCCTCGTCCAGGTGATGGATGATCTCTTGCGCGTGCAGGTAGAGACCCAGGGTACGCATCAGTCGGTCCGAGTCCAGCGCCCGCGCGCCCAGGACTTCGGTCAGTCTTCCCTGGAGCACGCGGGGGGCATAGTCCATCTGCAGGAGCCGGTCCTCCGCCGCGGCGTAGCCGGCACCGTAGAAGACCCCCTCGTCCGTCGGCGCAAACACGTGAGCCACCCCTTGCGGATCCCGCAGAATTTCCACCTGCTCCTCCAGCGTTGCCGCCGAAACAGCTTCGGGGCGTGCTCGAGCAGGATCGTTCCCGAGAGCGCAGAAGATCGCCAGCAGCGCGGCGATGCACCTGCCCATGGTTCGCTCCGCCGGACATTTCATGTGTCTTGTGCCTGCCCGACTTTTGAAGCCCGCTGCGGCGAAAGAGCCAGCGGGCCAAGCAGGCCAGCTCTCCCTTGATGTTCCGGAGGCTCGGGCGTAGGATAGTCCCCGCGACCGACGCTTCCAGGTTTTAGGAGGGATGCATGCGACCTGCAGGTCTGCTTCTGACGCTGGTGGTGGTTCTGGGCGTGGGTTATTACTTTTACAGCCGCGCCCTGGTGCCCGTGACCCCTGGCGGAGTTGCTCCCCTGCAGGAGATTCAGCTGACCGCAGTCCAGAGCGATCTGCTGGCCATCGCCCAGGCCGAGCGCAACTACCTGGCCCGTAACGACAGGTATGCCACCCTGGCCGAGCTGGTCTCGTCGGGGGACCTCTCCCCTTCCAGGACCGGACGAGGCGGCTACCGATACACGGTGCTCCTCGAGGGCGGAAGCTTCACCGCGACCGCGCGGTACCAAGGATCGGAACCCGGAACCCATCCCGTACTCAGGATCGATGAGACGTTGCGGGTGAAGCGGGAATAGCCGGGCTGCTGGCGCGCCACTATCCCGAGGAGCCGGACGTCTTTCGGCTCGTGCGCGACCCGTAGCCCGTCGGCGCGTCCCGGAAGTGCACGATGGCCTCGTCCGACAGGACGCACTGCGCATCCACAGGCGTGTCGGGACCCTCCGCCGCGAGGTCGGCCGCGAGTTTCCGGAAGCAGATCTGGGCCGCCTCCTGAAACCGTATCCGGTTGACGCCAGCAAAGGCGTCGCTTCTCACCAGCACGGAGAACTGTCGCGAGGGCTGGCCGAACTGGCAAGCGTCAAAGTAATACCAGCGGCCCTCCTCAGACCCTTCGAACCCCAGATACCGAAGAGAGATCTTTCGGGAGGGAGTTTCGCTTTCGGGCCCCGCGTGCTGCATGCTTTCCCCTCGGCCTTCTGTGGAGCGATGGCTTACCAACGGGGCTCGCGCCGGCTGCGCTCAAATGATTTTCCAGGTCGGGCGTCGCGTCGGGGCGCCTGGGGCCGAGCTTCATTGACCTGCAGGGCACGCCCGTCGGCCTCCTTTCCGTTCAGGGCCGCAATGGCCTTGTGGAGGTCTTCGCTCTCCTTGAGCTCCACGAATCCAAACCCACGGGATCGGCCGGTTCCCAGATCCCGGATGACGCGGGCCGATTCCACCTCGATCCCGGATGACGTCACGAATGCCTCCAGGTCGCCGTCGGTGTAGGCGCGCGGCAGATTTCCAACGAACAATTTTTTAGGCATCGTCCCCCAGCTCTTCTCTGGACTATTTGAAAATTGAACGAGCGGACCGAACGGTCAATCTCCGATTCTCGTCGTCGGGCTCGCTTTTTCAAACGTGCTCTTAGCGTAGCACAGGCAGCCCACCACGGCGAGCAAAATCGTGGGGACTCCCCTGGCCGGACCGTCCCGGGAACGCCGGTCCAGCCCCGCTAGGGCTCCACGAGCCACCGCAGTGCCGCCACGAGGCCAGCCGCCACCTGTCGGGGTTTCTCGATATGACCGTAATGGGTCATGGGAACGTCGAAGAGGGCAACCCGGATGGGAATGGCTGGATTTCTCCGGCGGAACTCGTTGGCGAATTGAAGCTCCCGGGCCTTCTCCGGATTGGCGTTCCAGTGGCCGTTGTCCAGCCTGGCCACCACCCAAATCATTTTCCGGTAGCCCGAAAGCGGTGACCGGTTCGTGGAAAACAGGTCCGCGATCACCGGATCCGGCTTTATGCCGAGCCCATTCCCCTCCAGGGCCTGGCGCACCTCCTTCTCCGCTTTCTGGCGAAGCTCGTCTGTTCCTTGATGCTCCAGGTCCTGAAGCACCTGTTTGAACTGCGGGCGGCGCCGCTCTTCGAGCTGGAACCATCGGCGAGCCACCTCCAGGTCCGACGCGCCCCCCGTGGGGTTCAAGGGCCCGATGTACTTGCTGCCCACATAGCCTTCCGGGCTGCGGGGACGCAGGATCCAGACAAGGGGGTACTCCCGGAGCCGTTCCACGCTCCGGGCCCGATCTCCCTCTTTTTCATCGAACAGTTTGGTCAGGCTGGCGGGTCCGCCGGTCCCCCATCCCAGGGAGAGTCCTCCCATGCGGTTCTTGAGGCTGGACTCCTCCAGGATGAACCGGATTTCCCCTCCGGTGGAATGGCCCACCACGACCACGGGACCGGTGGTGGCCGCCTCGATGAGGCGCCGGACCCCTTCTGAGACCAAACGGAAGGTGTAGATCGCGTTGCGGACTTTGGCCTCACCGGGGGAGAGGGTCTTGTGGAGCAGGTACGCCGGAACACGTGCCCCGTAAGGATCCGTCCACCCGCCATGCTTGTAGTTCCCCGGGATGGTCACCAGGAGCACGGGCACTTTCTGGGCCAGGTACTGTCCGAGACCGGGTCGGTTCAGGGGATCCACGAAAAACTCGTACCAATTGGCTGAACCTCCATGAATGATCACCAACGTGGGCGCTCCGGGCAGAGGGCGGTTGGGCGCCAGGTGGAGGCCCGGGATATCCCAATCCAGGCCGTAGAACGGGTACCTTACCTCGTGCCATTTTGCCCGGTACCCCAGCTTGTCCGCTGGCAGCGCCTCCAGCTTGCGTGGGTCGAAAGCGCCGCCGGGAGCCGCATCTGCCAATGACTTCACGTGGGCGCCGCCGTCCGGCAAGTCCCATCCCAGCTGATCGAACAAATCTTTGGGAATGGAAGTGTAAGGGCTTTCCTGCCGCAGCAGCCCCAGTACCTGTTCCTCGCCGGGCCCGCTGACCTGCGCCACAGCCGCTGGCGCGAAGGTTGCCAGGGCGATCCATAACTGCCAGTAAGCCTTGACCATGGTGGGACTCCTTCCTTCACCGCTGCCAGCATTTTCTCAAATTCGTCACACAATTCAACGACAGAAGAAGCATTCCGCCCCGCCTTCACGTCCAACCCCTCAGGATTTCCCTGGCGGCTGTCCTTCTCATGCCTGCGCGGCCTGGATCAGAGGGAGTGCCGCCGCCTATGACTTTACCTACTTCCGGTGGTGCTCCAGCCACCGGGCCGGAGCTCCCTCCTTGCCCAGCAGCAAGTCCGCGGCCAGGATTGCCCTGCGAGTTTCCGACACCAGGGGGTTGGTAAGGGCACAGCTCAAGCCGGCTCCCATCGCCAGGGGGAGAAACGCCGCGTTCAGCGCGAGCCGATTCGGCAACCCGAAAGAGACGTTACTGGCGCCTACCGAGACGTTCACCTTCAACTCCGTCGCTAGCAGACGAATGCTCTCCAGCGTTACGACCCCTCGTCTGGGACCCCCTCCCACGGGCAGGGCCAGGGGATCGATGATCACGTCTTCGGGCGGAATACTGTAGTCTGCGGCCCGCTGCAGGATCTTCCGGGCAATCCGCAACCGTTCCCCGGGGTGGTTGAGGATGCCCCGCTCATCGGTGGTCAGGCCGATGACAGCGGCACCGTGCTTCTTGACCAAGGGCAGGACCCTGCTCAAAGAGGCCTCCTCACCCGTGACGGAGTTGACCAGCGGTTTGCCCTCGCAGACTGCCAGCCCCGCCTCCAAGGCTTCGGCGCTGGAAGAATCGATGCACAATGGCACGTCCACCGCGCCCATGACCGCACGGACCGCTTCTGCCAGAAGCCTGGCTTCGTCCGCTCCAGGGATACCTGCATTGACGTCCAAGGCGTCAGCTCCCGCTTCCACCTGCGCCAGCGCTTCCCGCCGGACAACGTCCATGCGGAGGCTGCACAGATCCTCCGCCAGTTTCTGTCGCCCTGTGGGATTGAGACGCTCGCCGATGATGACGAAGGGGCCGTCCCGGTCGATCACCACGGTCTTGCTCCTGGACGCGATCACCGTCTGCATGGATCCCACTATAAATCATCGGCCCCCGGAACAGTTGTGGCTTGACGGTAAAACCGATAAAATCGCCGGCAAAGAGGAGGTCCGAATGGAACTCAAGATCGTCTCCATGCAGATTCCCGATGGGTGCAATCTCATCCTGGGACAGACCCACTTCATCAAGACGGCGGAGGACCTGCACGAGGCCATCGTCAACACCGTGCCCGGGGCCAAGTTCGGCCTGGCCTTTAACGAGGCCTCAGGTCCCTGCCTGGTTCGGGCCGAGGGCAACGACGACGCCCTGAAACAGACGGCCATCCAGAATGCTTTGGCCTTGGGTGCCGGGCACGTGTTCGTGGTTTTGCTCCGGGATGCCTATCCCATCAACGTCCTGGACCGCATCAAGAATTGCTGGGAAATCTGCGCCCTTTTCTGCGCCACAGCCAATCCCGTGCAGGTGGTCCTGGCGGAGACGGAACAAGGACGGGGCGTTCTCGGGGTAGTAGACGGCTATGCTCCAAAAGGCGTGGAACAAGACAAGGACGTTCTGGAGCGCAAGGGCTTCCTCCGTAAGATCGGCTACAAGTTGTAATTCCCGGCCCCGGGCTGGACGGAGATCGGCTTCACCCTTGCCAGGGCACCTCGGACACAACAGGTTCAGGGACCGTCCCTTTTGCCACGTCCAGTGGCTTCGACCTCCTCAGAGGTGAGGAAAATTCCGGCCAGGGCCCTCTTTGCACGGGCCAGATCCGGAGCCTCAGAGAATTGGATGACGACGCGAATCACATCCATTCTCTTGCGAGAGGCAAGGTAGGTCCTTCTCTTCCTACCCGGTTGCGTCCGGACCTTCTCGGTCACGACGACGACCTGATCGCCCGAAAGACTGGCCCGGCGGAACCATAGCGAGCAATCCTCCGCCGGCGTTCCGGGCGCCAGGTGCCCGGCCCCTGCGAGCTTCGCAGCGAGGCCGCCCTCGCCGTCATACTCGAGAACCCCCGTGGGCGCACGGACGCATTCCCTGAGGATCAGGACCCGGTGCTGCAACCATTGATTGAGCGCCCGTTCCAGCTCTTCACGAGGGGGCGAAGCTGCCATCGCGCAGATCCAGAGGAAGACCCACACGGATAACTCCTCAAAGGTAATCCGAGTCAGTTTTCGCCCGAGCCCCCTTCAACGCGCACCACTCCTCTAACCTACAACACCCTTCGTGCCCGGCACCAGGATGAAAAGGGGCGCTGAAGACGGTGAGCGCCTACCGGCAAGCTGGGCGGACTAATCGATATCCAAAGGATGGGAAAAGCAAACCCTACCTACCGGCGAGAGTTCGCCCGGTTGCTTACCGCGTCCCGACAAGTTGGAGCGGGGCTCATGGAAATGACCCCGAACAGCGGGAGCGGCTAATAGACATCCGCCCACTTCATGGGGCGAACCGACGGCAGGTACTGATAGACCAGGAATTGACGGTTGTATCTGCGGATCTCTCCCTGAACCCGGCCGGACGGCAGAAACACCACCCAGCGAAGTTTGGTGGCTTGCTTGATCACCGAGTCCGGAAAGTTTTTCTGCGCTTCTTCCAGTGTAGCAACCTGTCTCTCGCGCATCGCCTCACCTCTCTGTGTGCGGGGAAGAGAGACCGGGGATTCCTTCCCCCCCCGTTGAGAATCCCCGGCCCCTCCTCAGCCCGGTAAAATCAGGCCAACGCCCGAAGACCTCGCAAACAAGGTGCCAAACAGCATACCTTGAAATATGTATCTGCTAATACTTAAATATAAATAACTTATATAAATAATATACTAAAATTGCGTAAATGTCCAAGTGCACTCAAAATTCAAAGTCGGCTAAAAAGGAGATTTTTTTTGAAAAAAGTCTTCCGCCGGTGTGAAAAAACGCAGACGCAACGACGATCGGGTTGCTAAGAGCGATAAGGGCGAAAATCCACCAGGCAATCCTGTTTGCGGAGAAAGTTCATCAAGGCCTTATATTCCGAATCTTTCAGATTGAACAGGTGCACCAGGTTCTTGTAGCGGCCTTTGCTTTGGACCAGCCCTCTACGGACCACCTCTCGGACGCATGCACGGGAGAGGCTGCGGTTGAGGAAAGGTTCCTTCACGACGTTCCAGAAGTTGCCGCGTTGCGACAGCAGGGTGGAGAAAAGCTCTTCGGCCTGGTGGTCCGGGGCCTCCGCAGGACTCGGGGGGGAGGGTGCGTGGGTGGGGGTTGAGACCGGCAGGTCGCGGGCATCGATCTGGTTGGAGCTGGAGGTGTAATAAGCCGCGGCGATCAAGTTTTCCAGCTCCCGAACGTTGCCGGGGAAGGTGTAGCTTTCGAGCCAGCCCTGAAGTTCCCGGGAGAGGGTCTTGGCAGTGTTGTGCTTTTCGTTGAGCTGCTTCAGGAAGTAGAAGGCGAGGAAAACGGTGTCCTGCCCCCGCTCCCGGAGCGGCGGAAGTTGAACCTGGAGGACGTTCAATCGGTAATAGAGGTCCTCACGGAATTCCCCGCGCTGCATCATGGCCTGCAAGTTCTGGTGGGTGGCCGCGATGATGCGGACGTCGATCTTGCGACTGAGGTTTTCGCCCAGCCGGCGGACTTCTCTTTCCTGGAGGACCCGCAGGAGTTTGGCCTGGAGCGCCTTCGGCATGTTCCCGATCTCATCCAGAAACACGGTGCCCCCGTCGGCCAGCTCGAAGAGTCCCATCTTGTCGCCCCCTGCGCCCGTGAAGGCTCCCTTCCGGTGGCCGAACAATTCGCTCTCGATGAGGGGCTCAGGCAAGCCGCCGCAGTCCACGGCGACGAACCGCCTGTTCTTACGGGGACTGTGAAAGTGGATCGCGCGGGCGACCAGTTCCTTGCCGGTTCCGCTCTCGCCCAGGATGAGCACGTTGGCGTCCGCACGACTGATCGTGTCCAGGCGGCGATACAGCTCCAGCATGGGCAGGCTTTTGCCGATGATGCGGTCGTATTTGAACCGGCTCTCCACCTCCTCCTTCAAGGAAAGGTTTTCCTGGCGGAGCATCTCGTGCAGGCGAGCATTCTCCAGGGCCACGGCGAACAGGTTGCAGAGGGAGTTGAGCAGGTCAATGTCCTTCTCGGCAAACTGGCCGCGAGCGGTTCGTCGGTCCAGGTAGAGGACGCCCAGCAATTTCTCCTGGAGGCAGATGGGCAGACACAGGACCATGCGGATTCCCAGGTCGATGATGCTGCGGCGGTCCTTCAGGCGGGGGTCCGAATCGGTATCGGTGGAGATCAGGGGCTGGAGGGATTCGGCCACGTGAGCGACGACACTGGTGCTGACTGGGGCCTCGTGGGGTTTGAGGGCTCCCATCCAGTCCCGCATCAAGCGCAACTCCGGCTGGCCGGAGGCATCCACCAGGAAGAGGGCAGCCCGCTCCCCATTGACGGTCTCCAGCACCACCTCCAAGATGCGCTCCACGAGTTCATCCAGGCTCAAGATGGAGGTGAGAATCTTACTGACCTGGAAGAGGGTCAGGAAGTGGCTGCGGTCCTGCTCCAAGCCCTGGGGATCCGGGCCGACGGGGACGGGAAAGCTTTCCAGTCTCCTTTTGACGGCGGCCTCCCGATAGGCTTCGGGCCAGGAGAGGCTGCAATCCCGAAGGCAGGCCTCGGCGCGCTTCCAGCGATCCTGGGCCGCCGGGCGGTTCTGGCGAGCTTCCAGGCTGGCCCAGAGGGCCAGCGCCTCCCATGCCCCTTCGGGGAACCGGATCCGCTCTGAGAGTTCCCAGGCCTGACGGCAGTCCTCCTCCGCTGCGCTGGCATGTCCGTGGGACCCGGCCACCCGGGCCCGCGCGATCAGAGTCCGGACCTGGGCATGCGCGAAGTTCTTTTCCCCTGAGAGCTGAAGGGACCGCCGCAACTGGATTTCAGCTGCCTCCAGGTCGCGCATCTCCAGGCAGACCTCTGCCAGTTCCAGGGCGACCTCGGCGATCAAGAAGGGGATGCGGAGGCGGCTGCTCTCCGTGATCAGCTTCTCCAGGGCGCTGCGGGCTTCCTGGAGGTCTCCACGGCGCCGCCACCACCGGGCGCGGTGCAGATTCACCTCGATCTGCTCCCGGGGCAGCGCGGCCGCTTGAGCCGCCAGATCCAGGAACCGTTCAGCCTGCTCGAGCTGGTCCAGCTGCAGGTAGATTCGGGCCAGCCAGAGGAGATTTTGGAACCGGGCCTCGGGAGTCTGGCTCTTTTCCGCCAGCGCCAGGCTGGACTGGAACAGTTCCAGGGCTCGTGCATATTCGCCCCGGTAGTAATGGTTCTGTCCCAGGTCTTTTTCGATCTCCGACTGCAGGAATCGGTCGTGGAGGTGCAGGTCGCTGATCCGGAGGGCCTCCTGCAAAAATTCCAGGGCACGGTCGTGGAGACCCTGCTTGCAATAGGAGTTGGAGAGGTTGATGCAGGAAATGGTCATCCCGCGCCGGTCGCCGATCTTCCTCTGGATTTCCAGAGCCTGCTCGGCGCACTGGATGGCCTCCACGAAGTCGCCCTCTTCGTAAGCCACGTTGCCCAGATTCAAACGCATCCCTGCGATCCCGTAGAGGTGTTGGAAGCCCTCGTACACCTGCAGCCCCTTCTGGAAATAGCGGCGCGATTCCTGGTGCTCCCCTTGATATTGGTAACAAGCACCCAGCATGTTGTAGATCTCGCCTGCCCAGACTCCCTTCTCCCCCAGTCCCTGGATCTCCTCGAGGCCCTGCAGGCAGTAGTGGATGGTGGTGTCGTACTCCCCCAGGCGAAAATGTTGCAGGGCCAGGGAGCCCAGCAGCTCTGCCTTCATCCGGGGATTGTCCTCGGTGCGGACCAGCTCCAGCATGTCCTTCAGAATTCGGATGGCCTCGCTGAACTCGGTCCTGCGCTCGTGAATCTTCGCAAGCTTCTTGCGGAGCTTGGCTTGCCTGCTCAGGTTCCTGCGCACGGAGGGCTGCTCCAGCAAGTTCGAGAAGATGCGGTAAGCCTCCTCCCCCTCTCCCAGGATCGAGAGGAGATAGCCGATCTTCTCCTGCACCTCCACTCGTCGCTCGTCCTCTTCCGGACCCAGGAGAGGAAGCGCGACCCGGTACCATCCAAGGGCTTCTTCGTGGGCATACAGGGTCCGAAGCTGTTCGGCAGCACCCAGAGCATAGCCGCGCAACTTCTCCTTGTGGTCGGCCTGGCGAAAATGATGGGCCACTTCCAGGACGTGCTCCTTCAGCGTGCCCTCCCGCTTCAGCAAATCCTCCAGTACTGTGCCGATTCGCAGGTGGGCCCGGAGCCGGTCGTTGGTTTCCAGGGAACCGTACAACCATGATTTCATCTGCTGGTGCTTGAAATCGTAAAGCACCCGATCCTCATCCGGCCGGGCGAGGACCACCTGCCGGTGCTGGAGTTCTCCCAGGGCCGCCCGCAAGGCGCCGTCCTCCATCTCCGTGACGTCCCGCAGCCAGGCGAAGGGTGCGGGCTGGTGAAACAAGGCCAGGCTGCTGGCGACCTGCTGCGCCTCGCCCGAAAGCCGGTTCAGTCGTCGGACAAAGGCCCGGGCCACCGTGTCCGGGAGGCTGAGTTCGGAGAGCTCGCTTACATGGATTCGCCAGAGGCCCCGCGTCTTCGCCAGGGTTCGGTCCGCCACCAGCGACTTCATGCACTCTTCCACATAGAACGGGTTCCCTTCCGTCTCCCGATACACAAGATCCAGGAAGTCCCCAGGAAAGGCGCACCTCCCGAACATGGATCGGATCAGGCGGAAGGTGTTGTCCCGGTCCAGGGGTTCCAGGACTAGCTCCTGCAGGATTCCTTCCGCCTTGTTGACCTGGATGAACCGGGACAGACGGGGCGTACTTTCCTCTTCCCGGTAGGTTGCGCAGACCAGGAGGGCGGAGCTCTTCAAGACATTGGCGATGTACTGGAGCAATTCCATGGACAGCTCATCGGCCTGGTGCAGGTCGTGCAGGTGCAGGATGAGCGGGCGGTGGGAGGCCTCCCGGGCCAGCCATCCGGCCGCCTGAACCAGCAGGTTCTCCCTTTCGCCGCGAAGCACAGGGACCGCTGGGATGGAGGGGGGGGAGATCCAGCTCGCAAGCTGTTCCGGCACCCCGGCTTCGGGGCGCGGATCGCCCTGTGCACTGCGCAGGAGGTAATGGAAGATCTCCCGGAATGCGCTGAAGGTGTTGCCCGCATAGCAACTCCCCACGTAAACGGACAAGCCCCGCAGCTGGCCAAGGATCTGCATTTCCTGCAAGAGCCGGCTCTTGCCCACACCGCTCTCACCCGAGATGAGCAGGACCTTTCCGGTGCCCTCCTCCTGGAGCCGATCCAATTCCTCCCGCAACAGCTTCATCTCCCGGATCCGGCCGACGAAGTGGCCGCTAAATACGTAGCTCTCCTCCGTGGCCCGGGTCTCCAGCTCAAAGCGGGTCCCCAATCCCGCGTTCAGGGCCTCGATCACCTCGTTGGCACCGGCGAAGCGATCCTCAGGACGCTTGGCCACCAGCTTCAGGATCAGTTCCTCCAGGGCAGAAGAGAGCCCCTCCCGGAAAAACCCCGGCCGCTCGGGAAGGACATTGATCTGCTTTTGTACCAAATAGGCCACATCTCTCTCCTCGAACGGCAAACGCCGAGCCACCACCTGGTAGAGCACCATGCCCAGGGCGTACAGGTCCGCACGGTGATCGGTGGGAGTTCCCAACAAGATCTCTGGAGCACAGTAGTGCAGAGTCCCGGAGATACCGGACGACGGACGCCAGGGGAGCATCCGTGCCAGGCCGAAATCCACCAGCTTCACCCGGGGACCCGGGCCTTCTCGCACCAGGATGTTCTCGGGCTTTAGGTCTCCGTGCAGGACTCCCTTGGAATGGATGTATTCCAGGGCGCGACACACTTCGACGATGAGGGGGTAAAGGTCGTCCAAAGGCGCGGACTCCGTGGAAAAAAAGAGGTCCTTTCCTTCTACATATTCGGCGGTGAAAAAGGGGGTCTCGGCTTTGCCCATGACCCCGAAGTCGTGCACCGCGACCAAATTGGGATGCCGGAGTTCCTTAAGAAAGCGAAATTCCTGAGCGAAACCGTCGCGCAGCCGCTTGCCGGGCGAAAGCTGAGAGAACTTCTTGAGGGTGATCGGCCGGTCGTCGCTCCAGGTATCTTCCACCAGGTACACGACACCCGTGCTGCCGCGGCCCAGCCGCCGCACGATCCGGTAGCGTCCTTGAATCAGGCCTGGCTTCATAGAAGAGCGGGAGGGACAGACTACCGAATTGGCCAATTCGGTAGTCTGTCCCTTCAGGGCGCAAACTATAGTACAGGGGTGAGGGGATGTAAAGGAGCGGTCGTGGCCTGCCGGAACTGTTCAGAGGCAGTCCGCTAGAGCCGCGGTGTCAGGGCTCAGGAGGGAAAGATACGCAGATCAAGACCTTCCTCGCCGTAGAGCTGGTGCAACTCCCTAAGAATCTCCACGACATGACTGCAGATGATGCAGCTCCTGAGATGCCCCTGAAGCCACTGGTAGGCCTCAAAGTCCAACTGATCCTCGAAGTAGCCAGCGATCTTGCCGGAATCGCACTCCATGGGTCGACCTCGCCGCCCGGGTCCACCCGATACGGCTTCCAACCGCAAAACCCGAGCCAATGTAGAACTTACCATCCACAAAAGGTTTATGCTGGGGAAGCGGGCTCCAAGTGACAAAACTTGTCACTCGAAGTTGACGCGGTAGGGGAAACCCGGGGATTCAAGCTACCCGTAGCTGTTTTCGAATGCCTGCTCCTGGGGGGACTGTCGGGCGAGAATTTCACTCAGGCCTTGCTCTCTGCCCTGCGAGCCGCAGGCTTCTTGCTCTTCTTCCGATCCGCCTCGGCAGGCTGGTGCTCGCTGCCCAGGAGCTCGAAGAGGGCCATCTCAGCCGCGTCTCCCTTGCGCCAGCCCAACCGGATGATGCGGGTATAGCCGCCCGGCCGGTCGGCGAAACGGGGCGCGATCTCGTCGAAGAGCTTTCGCAAGACAGACTTTTTTCGGATGAAACGAGCCGCCTGCCGCCGGGCGTGCAAGGTCTCCCGCTTACCCAGGGTGATCATCTGCTCGGCGACGGGACGCACGGCCTTGGCCCGGGGCACCGTGGTTACCAGGTGCTCGTGGTCGAAGAAGGAGGTAACCATGGTGCGGAACATGGCGTTCCGATGCTCGGTGACCCGGCCCAACTTTTTTCCCTTCACGCGGTGTCGCATTTTGAAACCTGAAACCTGAGACCTGAGCCGTAGAACTGAAGGAACCTCTTGGTTTCAGGTCTCAGGTCTCGGGTCTCAGAGTTTCGGATTTGTGTTTTACGTTGCTTCTTCCACAATACGACCCTGCTGGTCCACCTTCATGCCGAAGTTCAGGCCCATCTCGACCAGGATCTCCTTGATCTCGTTCAAGGACTTGCGACCGAAGTTCTTGGTCTTGAGCATCTCGGCTTCGGATTTCTGCACCAGTTCGCCGATCGTCCTGATGTTGGCGTTCTTCAGGCAGTTGTACGACCGGACCGACAGCTCCAGCTCGTCCACGGACTTCTGCAGGTACTCGTTCTTCTTGGCTGCTTCCATGTCTACCTTTTCTTCTTCGGTGCCCGTGTCCGGCTGCTCCTCGAAGCTGATGAAGATAAACATGTGGTCCTTCAGGATCTTGGCCGCTCGACCCAGTGCCTCCTCTGGAGACATGCAGCCGTTGGTCCAGACCTCGATGTTGAGCTTGTCGTAGTCGGTGGCCTGTCCCACCCGGGCCGGCTCCACGTAGAAATTGACCTTGCGCACGGGGGAATGGACGGAGTCCACGGGGACATAGCCCAGGGGAAGGTCGTCGTCGAAGTTCTCATCGCAGCTGACGTAGCCGCGGCCGCGCTTCACCCGCATCTCCAGCTTCAGCTTGCCGCCCTCGTTGACAGAGGCGATGTGGACGTTGGGGTCCATGATCTCTACGTCCGGGTCCGGCTTGATGTCTCCTGATTTGAGCTCTCCCGCGCCAGTGGATTCCAGGTACAGCGTCTTGGCGTGATCCACATGAAGTTTCAGGGGGATTTGTTTCGCGTTCATGATGATGTCGATGGCGTCTTCGGTCACGCCCGGGATGGGAGAGAACTCATGGAGGACACCCTCGATCTTGACCGCGGTGATGGCCGCCCCTTCGATGGAAGCAAGCAGAATGCGGCGCAGGGCGTTCCCGATGGTGGTGCCGTAACCGCGCTCGAACGGTTGCGCGTAATAGTGACTGTACTTTTCGGTCAAGCTTTCCGCGTTGCACAGCAATCTTTTCGGTCGTTGAAAGGCGATAGTCATTCTCGTTACATCTCCGATTTATTTTTGAGTCCGATGGTCCTTGCTCCTGGCCCGCGCCGCGGACCCACGCAAGATGGGGTCGCGTGTGGCCGGGGCTGCGGGACCGTTCACTTCGAGTACAACTCGACGATGTACTGCTCGTTGAGAGGCAGGCGGATGTCGTCGCGCCGGGGCACCCGCTTGACGGAGCCCTGGAGCTTTTCCGAATCGAGTTCCAGCCAGTCGGGGACGCCACCCCGGCCCGACACGGTCTCCACCGAGTACCGGATCTGCTCGTTCTGAGCGCTCCTCTCTCGAACGGAGACCACGTCCCCCTCCTCCACCAAATAAGATGGAACGTCTACTTTCCTGCCCTTGACCTGGATGTGGCCGTGATTGACCAGCTGCCGGGCCTGGGCGTGGGAGGTGGCAAAGCCCAGGCGGAGCACCACGTTGTCCAGGCGGCGCTCCAGGAACGAGAGCAGGTTCTCGCCCGTGATCCCCCTCTGGCGCTCGGCCCGTTCGAAATACAGCTTGAACTGGCGCTCCAGCACGCCGTACATGCGCTTCACCTTTTGCTTTTCCCGCAGTTGCAGGCCGTAGCCGACCACCTTCTTAGGACGCCGGTCCCGACCATGCTGGCCAGGGGCCCCGCTCCGTTTTTCGATGGCGCAGGAGTCCTTGAAGCAACGTTCCCCCTTCAGAAAGAGCTTCATGCCCTCTCGTCGGCAGAGCCTGCAGACCGCTCCTCGATATCGTGCCAAATGGTTAACCTCCTCGTTTTTTAAACCCGAAACTCTGAAACCTGAGACTCGAAACTCCTGGTTTCTGCGGTCTCAGGTTTCAGGTTTCTAATTTGTCACACCCGACGGCGCTTCGGCGGGCGGCAGCCGTTGTGGGGGATTGGGGTCACGTCCCGGATGGCCCGCACCTCCAATCCCGCCGTCTGCAGGGCGCGGATGGCGGACTCTCGCCCCGCCCCTGGTCCCCTGACCCGGACCTCGAGGGTCTTCATGCCGTAAAAGTCACGGACCTGATTGGCCGCAGACTGGGCTGCCTGCTGGGCGGCAAAAGGCGTCCCTTTCCTAGACCCCTTGAATCCTACGGAGCCCGCGCTGGCCGAAGCCAGCAGGTTCCCCTGCAGGTCCGTGATGCTCACGATGGTGTTGTTGAACGTGGCCTGAATATGGGCCAGGCCTTGGGGGACCAGCTTCCGCTCTTTTTTCTTTCCCGCACGCTTCGGCTTCTTGTCTACCATCTAAACTCCTCGCGGCTCAAACGTCCATCGTCCCAAAGGACCGACCACTACTTTGTCTCCTTTTTCTTCTTGGCCAGGATGGCGCGCCGGGGCCCCTTCCTGGTGCGGGCGTTGGTGTGGGTTCGCTGGCCGCGCACCGGGAGGCCCCGCCTGTGGCGCAATCCGCGGTAGCAGCCGATGTCCATCAGCCGCTTGATGTCCATCTGGACGTCCTTCCGCAGATCTCCTTCGATCTTGTAGTTCTGGACCTGGTTCCGGACCTTGACGATCTCATCCTCGGACAGGTCCTTGACTCTCTTATGGATATCCACGCCGGCGTCCCGGCAGATCCGGTTCGCCAGGGACCGGCCGATGCCAAAGATGTAGGTCAGCCCCACCTCCAAACGCTTGTTGGGAGGAATGTCCACGCCTGCGATTCTCGCCACTGTTTCAAACCTCCTGGTTTTCAGTTTTCAGGTTTCAGCTTTTGCTGACAACTGAAAACTGACGACTGACAACTACTATCCTTGCCGCTGCTTGTGCTTGGGATTGACGCAAATGACCCGCACCACGCCCTTGCGGTGAACGATCTTGCATTTGTCACAAATCTTTCTGACGGACGCCCGGACTTTCATCGCCTCACCTATTTGTAGCGGTAAATGATCCGTCCCCGGGACAGGTCATAGGGGGAGAGTTCCACCAGGACCCGGTCCCCAGGCAGAATGCGGATGAAGTTCTTGCGCATCTTCCCTGAGATATGGGCCAGCACCTGGTGCTTGTTCTCCAACTCCACGCGAAACATGGCGTTGGGCAGGGTCTCCTTCACATACCCCATGACCTCAATGGCCTCTTCCTTAGGCATAGAACGTTCAGTCAAACGTCAATCGTCAATCGTCAAACGTGAACCGAATGACGATTGACCAATGACGAAGATTTCTCAGGCGCCATGGTCCAACCGGGTGAGCACTTCGGGCCCGTTGGAGGTGCAGGCGACGGTGTGCTCAAAGTGAGCCGAGTAGCTGCCGTCGGCGGTAACGGCGGTCCAGCGATCCGACAAGATCCGTACCTCGGGCCCCTTCATGTTCACCATGGGCTCGATGGCCAGCACCATGCCCTCCCGCAGCCGGGGCCCGCGGCCGGGCTCCCCGAAATTGGGAACCTGCGGGTCCTCATGGAGGGCCTGCCCGATCCCGTGGCCCACGAAATCCCGGACCACGGAGTAGCCGAACGATTGCACGTACTTCTGGATCCGGTGCCCGATGTCCGAGACCCGGTTGCCGACTCGAACCTGCTGGATCCCCAGTTCCAGGGACTCCCGTGTCACCTGCAGCAATCTTTCCACCTCAGGGACGATGGTCCCCACCGGGAAGGTAACGGCCGCGTCGCCGTAGTAGCTGTCTACGATCGCCCCGGCGTCCACGCCCACGATGTCTCCCTCCCGGAGCTTGTAGTCGTTGGGGATGCCGTGGACCACTGCCTCGTTGACCGAGGTGCACAGGGTGGCCGGGTAGCCGCGATACCCCTTGAACGCCGGTCGGGCACCCGCCCTCTGGATGAAGTCCTCGGCAAACCGGTCCAGCTCCTTCGTGGTCACCCCGGGCCGGACCAGGGGACGGAGTTCTTTCAGGAGCCGGGCCACGATCTGGCACGCTTCTCGGATCTTCGTCATTTCTTTTTGGGACTTGCAGATGATCATATCCTACGGGTCCCGGCGATTCACCCAACGCTCACACCGCCTCGACGACGGCGGCAATACGCCGAAAGATCTCATCGGCGTCCCCGTCGCCATCCACGTGCTTCAGGTGGCTCCGGCTCTGGTAGTACTGGATCACCGGTTCGGTCTGGCGCCGGTGTACTTCCAGTCGCGTACGGACCACGTCCTCGCGGTCATCGCTCCGCTGCACCAGCGTCCCGCCGCAGGCTTGGCATCTCCCGTCCGACGGCGATGGCGACGCATACACGTTGTAGAGGCGTGCGCACCGGGCGCACTGTCTGCGTCCCGAGAGGCGACGCACCAAAGTCTCTTCGTCCAGGAGCAGGTGGATGGCCTGCAGCCGCACCGACCCATTCAGCATGCGATCCAGCATCTCCGCCTGACGGACCGTGCGGGGGAAGCCGTCCAGGATGAACCCCCGCGCGCAATCGGGGAGGGCCACCCGCTCCCGGATGATGTCCATCATGATTTGGTCGGACACCAGCTCACCCCGGTCCATGATGGCCTGGGCCTTTTTCCCCAACTCGCTTCCCTTTCGGGCCTCCTCCCGCAGGATGTCGCCGGTTGAAATCTGGGGCAGGCCGTATTTTGCTTCCAGCTTCTTGGCCTGAGTGCCCTTACCGGCTCCCGGAGGACCCAACAAAATGACTGCTCGTTTCACCACACAGGCCAGCCTGCCGCCTGGCAGCACAGCGGCCGCCCTTAGCCACGGCGTCCCCGGATCCGTCCCTTCTTCAAGAACCCATCGTAATGGCGCATGATGAGCTGCGACTCGATTTGCTGAACCGTGTCCATGGCTACGCCCACCACGATCAGCAGGGAAGTGCCACCGAAGTAAAACGTCACGCCCAGGCCCGTGGTGAAAAAGTCCAGCCCGGCCCGGTTCAGGAAATCGTCCAGGGCCGGACCCACGACGGGAACGGGTTGCACCTTGAAGCCGGTCATCAGGAACTCCGGCAGCAGGGACACACCCACCAGGTACAGGGCTCCCGCAAACGTCAGCCGGCTCAAGATCCGATCCACGTGCTGCGCCGTGTTCTTGCCCGGTCGGATGCCTGGAATGAAGCCGCCGTACTTCCGCAGGTTCTCCGCCACCTCGTCCGGGTTGAAGATGATGCTCACGTAAAAGAAACAAAAGAAGATGATTCCGACCACGTAGATGAGGTTGTACAGAGGCATCCCCTGCCCCAACTGCCGGGACAGCTCCTGCATCCAACCGAACTTGGCCACGACGCCCAGGGTGGTGGGGAAGGCGACAATGGAGGCGGCAAAGATCACCGGGATGACTCCCCCGGAGTTGACCCGCAGGGGCAGGTGGGTGGACTGGCCGCCGTAGACCCGGCGTCCCACCACCCGCTTGGCATACTGTACCGGGATCTTCCGCTGGCCCCGCTCCACGAACACGATGGCAGCCACCACCAACAGCATCATGGCCAGCAGGATCAGGATGGTCGGCACACCCCAGGTATGCTCCCGGAAGTTGATATAGATGGCCTGGATGGCCTGGGGCAGGCCCACCACGATCCCCGCAAAGATGATCAACGAAATGCCGTTCCCGATGCCACGCTGGGAGATCTGTTCCCCGATCCACATGATAAACGTGGTGCCCGTGGTCAGGGTGATCATGCTCATGAAGCGGAAGCCCCAGCCCGGATGGGGAACCACGGCGCGCCCCGCGGAGGCCGCTGTCTGCTCCAATGCCAGGGCCGTGGCCAGGGATTGGAACATGCAGAGGGCAACGGTCAGGTAACGGGTGTATTGAGTGATCTTCCTGCGCCCCAGTTCTCCTTCCTTGGAAAGCTTCTCCAGGTAGGGCCACACCACGGTCAACAATTGCAAGATGATGGACGCCGTGATGTACGGCATGATCCCCAGGGCGAAGATGCTGAGCCGTCGCAGGTTCCCTCCGGAAAAGATGTCCAGGAAGCCGAAAATGGTTCCTTGCTGTTGCTGGAAAAAGTCCTCCAGCGCCTGGGCGTCTATTCCGGGGGTTGGGATCCACGCCCCTACTCGGTAGACCGCCAGCAAGCCCAGCATGTAGAGGATTCGCTTCCTCAATTCGGGGATATTCCAGATATTCTTAATGCTCTCTGCGATGCGTTCCATAGTTCGTCAACCGTCAAACGTTAATGGTCCATGGTGTCTCTCTAGGGCGCGGCGGTCTTTGGGCTCTGGGAGGGAGTTGGTTCCGCGGTCGCTTGTTCAACCCTGCCTCCCGCGAGGGCGATCTTCTCCGCCGCCGACTTGCTAAATTTGTGAGCCACGACGGTGAGGCTCTTTTTCAGGTCGCCGTGGCCCAACACCTTCACCGGGAGTCGGTCATTCCGAACCAAACCGCGCTCCAGAAGTTGTTTCGCGTCCACGCGCATTCCCTCTTTGAACCGATCGAGCTTGCCCACGTTGACGATGGCATACTCCGTCTTGAAGATATTCGTGAACCCTCGTTTGGGGAGCCGGCGGTGGAGGGGCATCTGCCCACCCTCGAAGCCCGGACGGACGGACGAGCCCGCCCGGGACTTTTGCCCCTTGCTGCCCCTCCCGGCAGTCTTGGCCAGGCCGGACCCGGGTCCCCTGCCCACTCGCTTGGGCTTCTGAGTGGCTCCTTTCGGGGGCTTCAACGAATTCAACGCCATGGCCATGACGGAGCACCTCATCTAGGACGACACCACTTCCACCAGGTGTCGGACCTTCTCCACCATCCCGCGGATATTGGGCGTATCGGGCCGCTCCACCACCTGGTTCAGCTTGCGGAAGCCCAAGCCCTTGATGATGATCTTGTGCTTCTTGTGGGCCCCGATGGCGCTCCGCACATAGCGGAGCCTCACGGTGGCCTGAGTTGGCTTCCGGGGCCGTGTGGTCTTCTTTGCCCTCTTTTCCGGTGCCTTCTTGGCGACCGTCATAGCGCCAACTCCTCCACCGCCTTGCCCCGACGCTTGGCAACCTCCTCGAGGCTCTCGAGTCTTTCAAGGGCGTTGAAGGTGGCCTTGACCACGTTGTGGGGGTTTGTGGTTCCGAGGGACTTCGTCAGCACGTTGCGAATGCCGGCCGCTTCCATGACAGCCCGCACCGGGCCACCGGCGATGACGCCCGTGCCCTCGCCGGCGGGCTTGAGCAACACCATCCCGGCGCCGAACTTCCCCGTGATGGCATGGGGGATGGTGGTCCCTGCCAGGGGAACCTTCTTCAAGGTCTTTCGCGCCTTTTCCACGGCCTTTTGAATCGCCGACGGCACCTCTTTCGCCTTCCCCATTCCGTAGCCGACGTGGCCATTCTCGTCACCCACCACAACCAAGGCGCTGAAGCTCAAGTTCTTGCCCCCTTTGACCACCTTGGTCACGCGGTTGATGGAGACCACGTGATCCTTCAGTTCCAGTTGGTTTGGATCAATCCGCTCCAATCTTTCCTCCCTCTGATAAATGCAAAACTTGAAACCCGAAACCTGAAACCTCCGCACAACCCTTTCCGAGTGGTTTCAGGTCTCAGGTTTTACAGTTTCAGGTTTCTCTTTAGAATTTCATCCCGGCTTCCCGGGCAGCGTCGGCCAGGGCCTTGATCCTGCCGTGATATCGGTAGCCGCCCCGGTCGAAAACCACCTTCTCGATCCCCTTCGCCAGGGCTCGTTCGGCCACCGTCTTGCCCACGAGTTTTGCAGCTTCCACGTTGCCGCCGTTCCGGACGTCCTTTCGCACCAATGTGTCCACGGTCGAGGCCGAGACCAGGGTCATGCCCCGAAAGTCGTCGATGACCTGGACATAAATGTGTTTCGCGCTCCGAAAGATGTTCATTCGAGGCCGGTCTTGAGTGCCCTTGAGCTTCTTCCGGATTCGAAAGTGTATGCTCCGCCGGGCCATTCTCCTGGTAGCTTTCATTTCAAACCCGAAACCTGAAACCCGAAACCTGAAACCCAAAAGCTCAAACTTTTTGGCGATAGTTTTAGGTTTCAGGTTTCAGAGTTTCAGGTTTAAACATCAGGCGCTCTTCTTGCCCACCTTCAGCCTGACGGCCTCCTTGGCGTAGCGAATGCCCTTCCCTTTGTAGGGATCCGGAGGGCGCAGGCCGCGGATATCGGCGGCCACCTGGCCCACCTTCTGTTTGTCCGGGCCCGTCACGATGATGGTGGCGATGTAGTTCTGCAGGGGCTTGGTTTGTTTTTCCACAGCAATCTGAATGTCCGGGGGCACAGGAAACTCCACCGGGTGGGAGTAGCCCAGAGTCAGCAATAGCCATTTCCCTTTGGCATCCGCCTTGTAACCGATGCCCACCAGGTCCAGCTCTTTGCGAAATCCCTGGGTGACGCCCCGGATGGCGTTGGCTGCCAAGGTCCGCATCAACCCGTGCAACGCTTTCTTCTCTCGGGTCTCGCCGGATCGGGTGGCCACCAGTTGGCCATCGGTAGTTTCAAACCGAACGTCCTCGGGAACCTGACACACCAGCTTGCCTTTGGGACCGGAAATCTCCAGCTTCTGTCCATCCACTTTCACCTGGACCCCAGCAGGAATCTTAATTGGCTTCTTTCCTACTCTGGACATTCTGAAGCTCCGACCTGAAAACCTAAAATCTGAAACCCAAAACCTGAAACTTGAAACCTGAAACTCCAGAACCCGAGGAGGATGGTTTTGAGTTTTAGGTTTCAGCTCAGTGGACCTGGCACAGGATCTCGCCGCCGACACCTTCCTGCTTTGCCCGCTTTCCGGTCATGACGCCTTTGGGAGTGGAGAGGATGCTGACGCCCAGCCCCCCCATCACCGCCGGAATCCCTTCCTTCGGCGCATACACCCGCCGCCCGGGGCGGCTGACCCGTTCCAGTTCTGTGATGACGGACTCCTTGTTGGCACCGTATTTCAGAAACACGGTAATGGTGCCCTGCTTGTTGTCTTTCGTGAACTTGTAGTTGTCCAGGTAGCCCTCGTCCTTTAAGATTTTGAGGATCTCCAGTTTTAACCTGGATCCGGGGATGTCCACGGATTCCTGGCGGGCCCGGATGGCGTTTTTGATTCGCGTCAACATATCGGCGATGGGATCGGTCATCATCTCGTCAACTCCCATGGCGTCCCGCCGTCCGCTCCTCTCGCGCTCCATGTTTTCGTGGCCCATGGCGCTGGAGGCGCTCGGCGGGAAAGCTACCAGCTGGCCTTGATCACACCCGGGACCTCGCCGGACAGGGCCAGCATGCGAAAACAGATCCGGCACAGAGCGAACTTGCGCAGGTAGCCCCGGGAGCGCCCGCACCGCTGGCACCGGTTGTGCTGGCGCACCTTGAACTTCGGCTTCCTCCGCGTCTTCGCCATTCGAGCCTGAGTGGCCATATCTTTTTAAAACCCAAAACCCAAAACCTGAAACTTGAAACCCAAAACCCAGATGTCATGCTACCTAGTTTTAGGTTTCAGGTTTTAGAGTTTTAGGTTCGCATTTACGTTCTTTTTATAAAGGGCATTCCCAGCTGGGAGAGCAGCTGCTTCGCCTCGTGATCAGTTTTCGCCGTGGTGCAGATGGTGACGTTCATGCCCCGGATCTTGTCCACCTTGGCGTAGTCCACCTCGGGAAAGATCATCTGGTCCCGCAACCCGAGGGTAAAGTTTCCGCGGCCGTCGAAAGATTTATCCGACACGCCCTTAAAATCGCGGACCCGCGGCAAGGCGATGTTCACCAAACGGTCAAAGAACTCGTACATCCTGTCGCCTCGCAGGACAACACAAGCACCGATGGGCATACCCTTCCGGAGTTTGAAGGCGGAAATGGCCTTCTTGGCCCGGGTGACGACGGGCCGCTGCCCGGTGATGGTCGCGATCTCCTCTCCCGCCACGTCCATCACCTTGGGATTTTGAAGGGCGTCGCCCAATCCCATGTTGACGACGATCTTTTCCAGCCTGGGCACCGCCATCACGTTCTTGTAATTGAACTGTTTGGTCAGCGCCGGGATGATCTCTTTCTTGTAATGCCCTTTGAGCCTTGCCATAAAGCTTCTAAACCTGAAACTCTGAAACCTAAAACCTGAAACGTGAAACTGAGAGCTGAAAGCCAACCGTTAAGTGCCCTTAGTTTCAGGTTTCACTTTAGTCCAGCTCTGCGCCGCACTTCTTGCACACCCGGACCTTCTTGCCGTCTTCATGGGTCTTGAACCCGACCCGGGCGTGCTCGCTGCACTCCTTGCAGATGACCTGCACCTTGGATAGAGGAATCGGGGCCGCTTCCGGCAGGATTCCGCCCTGGATGTTCTTGGCTGGGTTGGGCCGGATATGCTTTTTGAGCACGTTGACGTTTTCCACCAGCACTTTCCCCGACGCGGGAAAGACCTTCACCACCCGGCCAGTCTTTCCCCGGTCCTTGCCGCTGAGGACAAACACCTGGTCTTCCTTCTTAACGTGCAATCGACTCATGCTCTTTTCTCGTCGATTCGTCACTCGTCAAACGTCACCCGCCAAACGTGAAACACGAATGACGATTGACCTTTGACCAATGACGGTTCTTAGAGCACCTCGGGGGCCAGGGAGACGATCTTCATGAACCGCCTGTCCCGCAGCTCCCGGGCCACGGGCCCAAACACCCGGGTTCCGAGAGGCTCGTGCTGGTCGTTGATGAGCACCGCCGCGTTCTGGTCGAACCGAATGTAAGAACCGTCCTTGCGCCGGGTCTCCTTCCGAGTCCGAACGATGACCGCCTTGACCACTTCTCCCTTCTTGACGGCGCCCTCGGGGGCGGCCTCCTTGACGGAAGCCGTGATGACGTCACCCAGGCCCGCGAACCGCCCGGTGGAACCGCCGATGGGCAAGATGCAGGAGATGCGGCGAGCGCCGGAATTGTCCGCCACCTCCAGGATCGTTCGCATTTGAATCATGGCTGCGTCACCAACCCGTTGCTTCTTTTCGTTCCTGCCTCAGGCGCCCTCACGTAGCCCGCTGGAGCACCTGGGCGACGCGCCAGCGCTTGCGCCGGCTCAGCGGCCGGCTCTCCACGATCAGGACTTTGTCGCCCACCTGGCACTCGCTCTTCTCGTCGTGGGCCATAAACCGGGCAGTGCGGCGGATGATTTTCTTGTACAGGGGTTCCTGGACGAACCGGTCCACCCGCACCACCACCGTCTTCTGCATGGAGTTGGACGTCACGACGCCCACCTTCGTGTTCTTTTTCGCCCGGGGCCTGGTCTGTTGTTCCATCATGCTTCTCCGGCGCGCACTTTCTCCCGGAGGACGGTCTTCACCCGGGCCAAGTCATGGCGGACGAGCTTCATCTTGGTGGCCTTCTCCAGCTGGCCTGTTGCCTTCTGGAACCGCAACCGGAAGAGCTGGTCTGCCAGGTGCTGTTCCTCCTGGCGCAATTCGTCCGTCCTCATCTCGCGCAGCTTGTGGGCTTTCATGTTACCCTCCCGGCCGGGAGACGAACTTGGTCGGAATGGGCAGCTTGTTGGCCGCCAGCCGCAAGGCTTCCCGGGCCGTTTCCTCCGTCACCCCTTCCATCTCGAACAAGATCCGCCCCGGTTTCACCACGGCCACCCATCCTTCCGGAGCGCCCTTTCCCTTGCCCATGCGGGTCTCCGCAGGCTTCTTGGTGATGGGCTTGTCCGGAAAAATCCGGATCCAGATCTTGCCCCCGCGCTTCACGAACCGGGTCATGGCGATTCGGGCTGCCTCGATTTGCTTGTCGGTGATCCACGCAGCCTCCAGGGCCTTCAGGCCATATTCGCCGAACTGCACTTCCGCCCCCCGGGTGGCCAGGCCCTTCATCCGGCCACGCTGTTGTTTCCGGTACTTGACTTTCGAGGGCATCAACATGGCAGTCGTCAGTTATCAGTTGTCAGTTTTCAGTTCAGCGCTCAGCTTTCGCTGACAACTGACAACTGACCACTATGTTTTCTTCTTCTCCTCAAAGATCTCACCCTTGTAGATCCACACCTTCACGCCGATGACGCCGTACGTGGTATACGCTTCAGCGAAACCGTACTCGATATCCGCGCGCAGAGTATGCAAGGGAAGCCTTCCCAACAGGTACCATTCGGTGCGGGCGATCTCGGCGCCGTTGAGGCGGCCGGCGCAGCGCACTTTCACTCCCTGGGCCCCGAACCGCAGGGTGCTGTCCACGGCCCGCTTCATGGCCCGTCGGAACGCCACCCGCTTCTCCAGCTGCAGGGCGATGGACTCGGCCACCAGCTGGGCATCCAGCTCGGGCTTGTCGATCTCCTGGATGTTGATGAACACCTCCCGCTTGGTGGCGGCCTGCAGGTCATTCTTCAGCTTGTCGATCTCGGACCCCTTGCGTCCGATGATGATGCCCGGTCGGGAGGTATAAATCAGGAGGGTCAGCTTGTTGGCTGCCCTCTCGGTCTCGATCCTGGAGATTCCCGCGTGGAAGAACCGCTTCTTCAGGCTCTTTTTGATGGTCAGGTCCTCGTGGAGCAGCTTGCCGTAGTCCTTCTTGGCGAACCACCGCGATCTCCAGGTCCGGGTGTATCCCAGGCGAAAACCAAAAGGATGAACTTTCTGTCCCACTATGCCTCCTCTTTTTCGCTGCCTTCGGCGGCGCCATCCGTGACGTGAATGGTGATGTGGCTCATCCGGCGCATCTGGCGGTACGCGCGGCCCATGGGCGCCGGCCGGACGCGCTTGCGGTACTTGGTCGGTCCCAGATCCACGCAGGCTCGGGAGATGAACAGGTCATCCACATCCAGCGTGGGTTTCTTCTGCTCGGCGTTGGCAATCGCGGAGCGCAGCACCTTTTCGATGGGGCGCCCGGCGCGCTTCCGGGTGTAGCGCAGGATGGAGAGCGCCTCGCCCACCTTCTTGCCCCGAATCAGGTCCACGACCAGCCGCGCCTTCTGCGGTGATCCCTTGATGTACCTGGCGATCGCCTTGGCTTCCATCACGCCTGCTTCTCGTCAACGGTCAATCGTCCATCGATGGAGGTTTGACGATTGGCATTCAGCATCTCGCTCGTCACTTCACCACCGTGGCCTTCTCTGCCTTGGACGAGTGGGCCCTGAACTGGCGGGTGGGGGAGAACTCTCCCAACTTGTGGCCCACCATGTTCTCGGTGAGGTACACCGGGATGAACTTTTTGCCGTTGTGGACCGCTAGGGTATGCCCGATCATCTCCGGCACGATGGTGGACCGGCGGGACCAGGTCTTGACCACGGACTTCTCCCGCCGCTGGTTTAGGGCGCTGATCTTCTTCATCAGCGCCTCGTCCACGAACGGCCCTTTTTTGAGGCTTCGAGCCATAATTCCTCTAAATCCAAACCCCAAAATCCAAAATTCCGGAGGGCTCTTGCTTTTAGATTTTGGATTTTAGATTTGTTTTTCATTTGCGGCGTTTCACGATAAAACGCCGGGTGCGCTTGTTGCGCCGCGTCTTGTAACCCTTCGTCGGCTGGCCCCACGGCGTGGTGGGGTGCTTCCCGAAGGTCTTGCCCTCCCCGCCGCCGTGGGGATGATCCACCGGGTTCATGGCGGTGCCCCGGACGGTGGGGCGGATCCCCAGCCAGCGCCGGCGGCCCGCCTTTCCCACGCTCACGTTCTCGTGGTCCAGGTTGCCCACCTGGCCGATGGTGGCGTAGCACTCCACGTGGACCTTGCGCACCTCGCCCGAGGGCAGCTTGACCTGGGCGTATTCGTTCTCCTTGGCCAGGAGCTGGGCACCGGCGCCTGCGCTGCGGACCATCTGACCCCCCTTCCCGGGGCGCAGCTCGATGTTGTGGATGATGGTGCCCAGGGGAATGTTCTTCAGCGGGAGGCTGTTGCCGGGGATGATGTCCGCCTCGGGTCCCGCCACCACGGTGGAGCCCACCTGCAGTCCCGCGGGAGCAATGATGTACCGTTTCTCCCCGTCCGCATAGTGAAGCAACGCGATCCGGGCCGACCGATTGGGGTCGTACTCGACGGTGGCCACCCGGGCCAGGACGTTGCGCTTGTCCCTCTTGAAGTCGATGACCCTGTACCGGCGCTTGTGGCCCCCGCCGCGATGCCAGATCGTGATCCGGCCCCTGTTGCTCCGGCCACTGGTTCGCCTCTTGGGCTCCGTCAGGGCCTTTTCGGGCTCCCTGCGGGTCAGATCCTCAAAGGTCTGCACCGTGTGGAAGCGGCGGCTGAACGGCGTCGGCTTAAATGTCTTGATTCCCATTTTTTAAAAACCTGAAACCCGAAACCTGAAACCTGAAACTCGGAACCCTCTCTCAGAGGTTTTAGGTTTCAGGTTTCAAAGTTTCAGGTTTGCTCTTCATTAGACCGTTTCGAAGAACTCGGGAAGTTTCTGGCCCGCCTTGAGCTTCACGTATGCCTTCTTCCAGTCGGGACGGTGGCCACGGCTCCGGCCCATGCGTTTCAACTTCCCGTGAAAGTTGGCCGTGCGGACCTGGTCCACTTTTACGTTCAGGAGCCTCTCGACGGCCTCTTTGATCTGCTGTTTGTTGGCCCGGCGATCCACCTTGAACGTGAGCACGCTATCGGTCTCCTTGAGCGCGGTGCTCTTCTCGGTGATCATCGGTGCCCGCAGGATATCGTATTTGTCCATGATCACGACGGCTTCAAAGTCTTTTGCAGCGCCTGAATGGCCTGCTTAGAGAACATCAGTTGGTCGTGGTACAACACGTCGTGGATGTTCAGGCTGCTCAAGTCTGCCAGGGTGACCCCCGGGAGATTCCGGCTGGAAAGGAGCAAGTTGCGGTTCCGCAAGGAATCCACCACCAGCAGCGTGGACTGGATGTCAAAGCGGGCCAGGACTTCCGCCAGGGACCTGGTCCTGTGGTTTGCCAGGCTGAACTCATCCACCACCAACAGCTTGCCGTCCTGGAGCTTGGCCGATAGCGCACCGCGCAGGGCGCCGCGGCGCTTCTTTTCCGGGAACGCGTAGGCGTATGTACGCGGGCGCGGCCCGTGAACCGTCCCTCCGTGGCGCCACAGGGGACTGCGGATGCTTCCGATGCGGGCCCGTCCCGTCCCTTTTTGCCTCCATAATTTCTTCCCGCTTCCGGACACTTCACCCCGGGTCTTGGTGGACGCGGTTCCTTTACGCTGCGCCGCCAGGAAGTGGCGCACCGCCTCCCAGATCAGCCCCGTATTGGGCTCGATGCCAAACACCTGGTCGTCGAGGTTTAATTTTTCGACCACCTGATTTTCCAAATTTTTGACTTCGACTTCCGGCATCTCTCTCTCGTGAAACTCGAAACCCGAAACCTCAAACCTGAAATGCAGAACGGCTAGTCTTAGGTTTCAGGTTTCGAGTTTCGGGTTTTGGGTTTGAGAATGAGAAGGTAGCTGCCGTTGGCGCCTGGCACCGAGCCGCGGACCACCAGCACGTTTTGTTCCCCGTTCACCCGAACGACCTGCAGGTTCCTGGCGGTGACCCGCTCGTTTCCCATTCGGCCTGCCATCCGCTGTCCCGGCCAGACCCGGGAGGGAAACGAGGATGCTCCGATGGACCCGGGGGCCCGGTGGAACATGGAGCCGTGGGTGGCGGCGCCGCCGCGGAAGTGGTGGCGCTTGACCACGCCGGCAAAGCCACGGCCCTTGCTGGTCCCGACCACGTTCACGCGCTCCCGCTCCTTGAACAGCGCGTCCACCAGCAACTGATCGCCCACTTTCAGATCGTCGCCCTCCTCCACCTTGAACTCCCGCAGGATCCGGGTAGGGAGAACCCCGGCTTTTTTGAAGTGGCCCTCCCGGGGTTTTGTCACCTTCCTGGCAGGCTTACCTTCGACGAAACCCAGCTGCACCGCGTTGTAGCCGTCGTTCTTCAGGGTCTTCCGCTGGACCACCACGCAGGGGCCCGCCTGGATCACTGTGGCGGGCACCACGCTGCCGTCCTCCCGAAACAACTGCGTCATGCCTATTTTCTTTCCGATTAACCCCTCGACCATACCCGTGAGCAAAACTCAAAACCTAGTTTTCAGTTGTCAGTTCTCAGTGGTCAGTTTCCTGAGAACTGACAACTGACCACTGAAAACTGAAGCTATTTGTGTTCGGGTCCGAAGGCTTTGATCTCCACGTCGATGGCCGCGGGCAGCTCCAGCTTCATCAAGGCGTCCACCGTCTGGGGAGTCGGTTCCAGAATGTCCACCAACCGCTTGTGGGTGCGAATTTCAAATTGCTCCCGGGACTTTTTATCCACGTGGGGCGAGCGAAGCACCGTATAGCGGTTGATATCCGTCGGGAGCGGGATGGGTCCCGAGACCTTCGCCCCCGTCCGCTTGGCAATCTCCACAATCTCGGAAGCGCTCTGATCCAGCACCCTGTAATCGTAAGCCTTCAGCCTGATCCGAATTTTCTCTTGAATCATCTCAAAGAACCAAACCCGAAACCCAAAACCTGAAATCTGAAACCTTTGGTCTCAGCTTGAGAGTTTGAGGTTTCAGGTTTCAGGTTTCATTCCACGATCTCCGTGATGGTTCCAGCGCCCACGGTCTTGCCGCCCTCCCGGATGGCGAACCGCAGTCCTTTCTCCATGGCGATGGGCGTGATGAGCTCCACCGAGATGGACACGTTGTCCCCCGGCACCACCATCTCCACCCCCGGGGGCAGCTGCACCACCCCGGTGACATCCGTCGTCCGGAAGTAAAACTGGGGCCGGTAGCCGCTGAAAAACGGCGTGTGCCGCCCCCCTTCTTCCTTGGTGAGAATGTACGCTTCCGCCTTGAACTTCGTGTGGGGGGTAATGGACCCCAGGGCGGCCACCACCTGTCCTCGCTCCACTTCGTCCTTCTCCGTCCCCCGCAACAGCAAGCCCACGTTGTCTCCTGCCACCCCTTCGTCCAGCACCTTCCGGAACATCTCCACGCCCGTCACCACCCGGCGGATGGTGGGCCGGATCCCCACAATCTCCACTTCCTCCCCTGTCTTGACCTTCCCCCGCTCCACCCGGCCCGTGACCACCGTGCCACGGCCCGAAATGGAAAAAATGTCCTCGATGGGCATCAAAAACGGCTTGTCCACCTCCCGCTGCGGCAGCGGCACGTACGTGTCCACCGCCTCCATCAACTTCAACACCGACTCGACCGCCTCCGGGTCCCCCTCCAGCGCCTTCAGCGCGCTCCCCCGAATGACCGGAATCTCCTCCCCCGGAAAATCGTACTGGCTCAACAGCTCCCGTACCTCCAGTTCCACCAGGTCCAGCAATTCCGGATCATCCACCATGTCCACCTTGTTCAGGTACACCACAATGCAAGGCACCCCCACCTGCCGGGCCAGCAAGATGTGCTCCCGGGTCTGGGGCATCGGCCCATCCGCCGCCGACACCACCAGGATGGAGCCGTCCATCTGGGCCGCCCCCGTGATCATGTTCTTGATGTAGTCGGCGTGCCCCGGGCAGTCCACGTGGGCGTAGTGCCGCTTCTCGGTGGAATACTCCACATGGCTCACCGCAATGGTAATGCCCCGGGCCTTCTCCTCCGGCGCCTTGTCGATCTCGTCAAACGGAATGAACTGGGCCAGCCCTTTCTTGGACAAAATCTGGGTAATGGCCGACGTCAGCGTGCTCTTCCCGTGGTCCACGTGCCCGATGGTCCCGACATTGACGTGCGGCTTCGTCCTCTCGAATTTTGCCTTCCCCATCTCATTCCCCCTTTTGCGACGCGGAAGTGGTCATTTCGTCACAAACTTGCCCTTCACCCTGGTGATGATCTCGTCGGAGATTTCCCGCGGCACCTGGAAGTAGTGGGAGAAGTGCATGGTGTACGTGGCGCGCCCCTGGGTCAGACTCCGCAGGGTGGTGGCGTAGCCGAACATCTCCGACAGCGGGACCCTGGACTGGATGATCTGGGTGCCTCCCCGGGCCTCCAGGTGATCCACCTTGCCCCGCCGGGCGTTCAGGTCGCCGATGACTTCGCCCACGAATTCCCCGGGCACCACCACTTCCACCCGCATGATGGGCTCCAGCAACACGGGACCCGCTTTGGCGCTTGCCCCCTTGAGGGCCATGGAAGCAGCGATCCTGAAAGCAATCTCGGAGGAGTCCACGTCGTGGTACGAACCGTCATAGAGGGTGACGCGCAGATCCTTCATGGGGTATCCGGCCAGCACACCTGTTTCCGTCGCTTCCTCTACCCCTCCCTTCACCGCCGGAATGAACTCCTTCGGGATGGCACCTCCCACGATCTTGTTTACGAACTCGATGCCGGAACCGGGAGGAAGGGGTTCCAGGGTGATCTTGACGTGGCCGTACTGCCCCCGACCGCCCGTCTGCCGGATGAACTTCCCTTCCGCATCGGCGGCGCGGGTGACGGTCTCCTTGTACGCCACCTGGGGCTTCCCCACGTTGGCACCGACGTTGAATTCCCGCATGAGCCGGTCGACCAAGATCTCCAGGTGCAACTCCCCCATGCCGGAAATGATGGTCTGCTGCGTCTCGGAGTCGGTGTGGACGCGGAAAGTGGGATCCTCCTGGACGAGTTTGCCCAGGGAGAAGCCCAGCTTCTCCTGGTCCGCCTTGGTCCTGGGCTCAATGGCCACGGAGACCACCGGCTCGGGAAACTCGATGGCCTCCAGGGTGATGGGCTTCTTCGGCTCGCAGATCGTATCGCCGGTGGTCACGTTCTTGAGACCGACCGCGGCGGCGATGTCGCCTGCGTAAACCTCCTTGATCTCCTCTCGTTTGTTGGCGTGCATTTTGAGCAAGCGCCCGATCCGCTCGTTCTGCCCCTTGCCGGAGTTCAACACCGTGGCCCCCGATCTCAGGTTGCCGGAGTAGACGCGGAAGAACGCCAGTTGTCCCACGAAGGGGTCACTCATGATCTTGAAGATCAGCGCGGAGAAGGGCCCCTTGTCGTCCGCCTGTCTCTCTTCCAGCTCGTTGTTCTCGGGATTGGTTCCTGTCATGGCGGGGATGTCCAGGGGGGAGGGGAGGTACTCGACGATGGAGTCGAGCAGCGGCTGCACGCCTTTGTTCTTGAAGGCGGCGCCGCACGCGACGGGCACGAAGCGCTGCCCGACGGTCCCCTTGCGGAGGGCCGTTTGGATCTCCTCCCCGTCCATCGCCTCGCCGGACAGGTATTTCTCCAGGATGGCATCGTCCGTCTCGGACACTGCCTCGATCAAGAACTCGCGGCCGCGGTCAGCCTCGGCACGAAACTCCTCCGGGATCTCTGACACGACGTAGTCGGCACCCAGGCTCTCGTCCTTGTATTCGATGGCCTTCATCCGAATCAGGTCAATGACCCCACGGAACCGGTCTTCCTTTCCCAGGGGGATCTGGATCGGAACAGGGCGGGCATTGAGCTTGGTGCGGATCTGGGACACGCAGCGGTGGAAATCAGCGCCCGGGCGGTCCATCTTGTTGACGAAGGCAATGCGGGGAACACGGTACTTGTCTGCCTGGCGCCAGACAGCCTCCGACTGGGGCTCCACGCCCCCCACGGCGCAGAAGACGGCCACGGCCCCGTCCAATACCCTGAGGGAGCGCTCCACCTCAGCGGTGAAGTCCACGTGCCCGGGGGTATCAATGATGTTGATGCGCACGTCCCCCCAGAAGCAGGTGGTGGCCGCGGAAGTGATGGTGATGCCCCGCTCCTGCTCTTGCTCCATCCAGTCCATGGTAGCTGTCCCTTCGTGGACCTCTCCCATCTTGTGGGTGATCCCGGTGTAGTACAGGATCCGCTCCGTGGTGGTGGTCTTACCGGCATCGATGTGGGCCATGATGCCGATATTTCGAGTTTTGTTCAGCGGTACGACTCTCGGCATAAATACCAGAGACACTTGAGCCATCGGAGAGACGGGTACCGACTTCCCACCGATGACGAGCTGATTACCAGCGATAGTGTGCGAAAGCTTTGTTGGCCTCTGCCATCCTGTGTGTATCTTCCCGCTTCTTGATGGCGCTGCCCCGGTTGTTGGCGGCATCGAACAACTCATTGGCCAACCTGTCAGTCATGGTCTTTTCGCCGCGCTCTCGGGCATAATTGACCAGCCAGCGGATGGCTAAGGAAACACGACGGTGGGGACTGACTTCCACCGGGACCTGGTAGGTGGCCCCGCCGACGCGACGGGACTTCACTTCCAGGACCGGCTTGACGTTGTCCACGGCCCTCTTGAACACCTTCAGGGGATCGTCCTTGGCCTTGTTCTTGACGATCTCCATGGCGCCATAGAACGTGTTTTCCGCCAGGCTCTTCTTCCCCCTGCGCATGATCACGTTGACGAACTTTGTGACCAGCTCGCTGTTGTAAATCGGGTCCGGCGTCAGTGTCCTCCTTTCAATCTCTCTTCTTCTCGGCATCGCTGCGGTCGAACCTCGTTTTTCCCCAGCGCTCGCGTCTCAGGTCCCAAGAGGCCCGAGACCCGCTACGCTTTCGGTCGTTTCGTTCCGTATTTGGAGCGGCTCTTCTTCCGGCCCTCCACGCCAACGGCGTCCATCGTGCCGCGGATGACGTGGTATCGGACGCCTGGAAGGTCCTTCACCCGGCCCCCGCGGATCAGCACGATGGAGTGCTCCTGCAAGTTGTGGCCGATGCCAGGAATGTACGTGGTCACTTCGATCCCATTCGTCAGCCGGACCCGGGCCACTTTCCGCAACGCGGAGTTGGGCTTCTTGGGTGTCTGCGTATAGACCCGGATGCATACCCCCCGCCGTTGTGGACTTCCCATGAGAGCCGGACTCTTCGTCTTTTCCCTTACCTTTTCCCGGCCCATCCGCACCAGCTGATGAAATGTGGGCACTCTCCACCGCTCCTTCCAGCCGCCGGCAAACCGTGCCGGCCGAACAAAATAAAAAGAAATTCCAACCCCTCACTTGCCACAAACCCCTGCAGGGGGTCCCAGCAGAGCAAAACTTATCAAATGTATCAGGCTCTCGGCTCGCTGTCAAGCGCGCGCGGTACAAGGGGCGTGCGACATATTTGTGGGTGGAGAAATCAACCAATAGCTCGGGTTTCCCAAAATTCTTCCCAACGCGCACTCAACTGGCAAC
>JACQTF010000014.1 GCA_016210925.1 Acidobacteriota bacterium
CGATCCATACGAGACGCATTCTACACGAAACGGCCTTCCACCCGGTCAAGAGTTTGGCTTGACTCGACCACCCCTTCCAAGAATAGACTTGGGGCAATCGTCCTGGTCAACAGCCATCGGTCATTGGTCAAAGGTTAATCACCGTTGGTCGATTGGCCGTTGACCATTGACCGATTGACCATTGACCCAGTTCAAGGAGGAACGTATGCGGAAGCTCAGCGTGGTGTCGCTCTTCGCTCTTCTGTGCTGGACAGTGCGGGGCCAGACCGCGGCTCAGGATCTTCCGCCGGAGGTCCTCGCGTATGCGGACCTGGTCCTGTACAACGGAAAGGTCATCACGGCCGATCAGAAATTCTCGGTGGCGGAAGCGGTCGCGGTCCGGGACGGCCGCTTTTTGGCAGCGGGCGAGAGCGCTCGCATCCTGAAGATGGCCGGGCCGAAAACCCGCAGGATCGACCTCCGGGGCAGGAGCGTCCTGCCGGGACTCATCGATACGCACTTCCACCTCCATCAGTATGTCACCGCGGAACTGACTCCGGAAGTGAAGTTCGAGACGATCGAGAGCGGTCTGGAGGAAGTGAAGAACCTCGTGTCGGGAAGGCCGGAAGGCGCCTGGGTGATCCTCCGGGGTTCCACGTACGGAGGACCGGTCGGGGAGGTGACCCGCCAACAACTCGATCGGGTTTCTCCCAAGAATCCTCTGGCCATCTCCGTGATGAGCGTGGAATGGGTCCTCAACAGCAAGGGACTGGAAGCGGCCCAGCTTCCGCCGGACACGCCGGGCCTGGTCAAGGATCCGAAGACCGGTGAGCCCACCGGCCAGCTCCGGGGATGGGCTTCCGGCATCGTGGGATTCGAAGTACTCCCCTGGCAGCCAGTGGAAAAGCTGATACCGCTCCTGCACGAGGGCATGAAGCGATACGTGGCCCAGGGCATGACCACCGTTTGCACCCGCGTTCCCGGAAACCACATGTCCGCCCTGCGGGAGCTTTGGATGCAGGGCAAGCTGCCCATGCGATGGCGCATCAATCACCAGGTGCTCTGGAAAAATCCCCGCGGTGAAGCGTTCCTGAAGCGGATGGGCAACCTGAACGATCTGGGGGACGACATGCTCAAGATCTCGGCGCTGGCCCTGGACCCCGCCGATCACACCCTGGTCTCGGGAGCGGCGCTCACCTGGAAGCCGCAACTGCGGCAGATGCCTACCTCCATCGGTTCCTACGGAATGGAGCGATGGGAAGACCCTGAGAAAAGCGACCGGAAGAACGTGATCCTGTCCGCCCTGTACGGCTGGCGGATCCTGGGGCTCCACAGTGCAGGGGACCGCGCCACCTCTCAGGTCCTGGAAGCTTACGAGGAAGCCAACCGGCAGCGGCCGGTGGCGCCCCTCCGGCTGGGCATTGACCACAGCAGCATGATCCTGCCCGAGCACATCCAAAAGATGAAGCAACTGGGGGTCATCCCGAGCGTAGGGCCCAAGTACGTGTTCTATGGCTCTCCGGACACGCTGGTGTACATGTACGGCGGAGATGAAGTGCACCGGATGAGTCCCGTCAAAAGCCTCATCGACGCCGGATTGGAGCCCGTCATCGAAATGGACAACGCCACTTTCTCGGCTCCCCTCCTGGGCATCGAGAAGTTCGTCACCCGGGAGGATGACAAAGGGCGAGTGTGGGGGGAGCGGGAACGCATCACCCGCCAGCAGGGTCTTTGGATGAAAACGCTCTGGGCGGCGCGATACACCGGCGACGAGAAAAAGCTGGGTTCCATCGAAGCCGGAAAACTTGCAGATCTGGTGGTCGTGGATGGCGACTTCCTGACAGTGCGCGAAGACCTGATCGGCGACTTGCCCGTCCTCCTCACCGTGGTGGGCGGGAAGGTCATGCACGAAGTCAAGGGAAAGCTCTGACAGAACATTGTCGTCATTCGTCATTGGTCACTCGTCACTCGAGCTCACGAATGACGATGGACGAGTAACGAGTTACGTGACGTTCCGTCAGCGCAGGGGGCCGAGATGGCGCTGAAAAAAGGCCGACATGCGCTTCAATCGGTCGGCCAGGGTGGATTTGCTTCGGGCCAGCGAGTGATCCTCGTCGGGGTATTCCACCATTTCCACGGGTGTCCCCGCCTGCTGAAGGGCCCGGACCCAGACCTGGGATTGGCTGGGCGCGACCCTCGAGTCTCGTAACCCATGGAGGATCAGCATAGGAGTTTTCACGTTGCGCGCCCAGGTCAGCGGGGAGCGCTCCCGGTAGAAGTCGGGGTTTTCATCGGGCAGCCCGCCGAGCTCCTTCGGGTATCCTGACACGGGAGTGTTCAGGCGGGCCGGGGAACCGCGACGCTCCAGGAAGTGGGAGCGCAAGTCGCTGATTCCGGCTCGCACGACCGCCGCCCGGAACCGTTCGGGGGCGCGGGCCACCAACGTAAACGAAAGGAATCCTCCGTAACTTCCCCCCCAAAGGCCCATCCGTTCCCGGTCCACAAAGGGAAGCGCCTTCAGGTAGTCATCCGCCCGGCAGAGATCGTCAAAATCTCCCCCGCCCCAGTCCCCGTCGTTCAAGCGCTCGTACGCCCGGCCGTACCCTCCACTTCCCCGGGGATTGGGGTAGAAGAGGACCATCCCGCTCAACAAGAAATCTTGGCCCAGAAGATCGAAGTCATGCATCCACTGGCCGTCGAATCCGCCGTGGATCCGCAGGATCGTGGGATAACGCTTCGTCGGTTCGAAGCGCGCCGGCTTGTACAACAATGCGGGAACGGAAAAGCCCTCGCGGCTCTTGAAGGAATGGGCTTCCGGCAGGGAAAATTCCGAAGCCTTCCAGCCCGCCATGGAATTCGTAAGCTGCCGAAGCCGCCCGTCCGCATACAGCCAAAGATCCCAGGTCTGCTGGGGCGTGCTCTGGAGAAAAGCCAGGCTTTCCCCTGCGGGGCTCCACCGCGGCGATGCGCAGACACCTCCCTCCCCAGCCACATACCGGACCTCCTTCCCTTCCGGGTCCGAGATGCCCAAGCGCTTGTCAAATCCCTGGGTGGAGACGAAGGCGATTTTCTTTCCGTCGGCAGACCAGGAAGGCTCGCTCTCTTCGTGGGACTCTGCAACGACGAGCTTCCAGCGCCCGGTGGAAACCGAACAAACTCCGATGTCCCAATTTCCTTGCAGGTCGGTGACAAACAGGAGATGCTTGCCGTCGGGGGACCACCGGGGTGAATGTACAGAGGCCCCGAGGCCGGGATCCACCAGCCGTTCGGGATCGCCGCCCTCTGCGGGCACCCTCCAAATGGAACCCCTGGCAACGAAGGCGATGGAACTTCCGTCAGGAGACCATTCCGGCTCTCTCTCGTCGGTGGGACCCCGGACAAGATGGCGAAGGACCGGATCCTGTGGGCACCAGAGCGCCAGGTCGAAGTTGCCCGCTGCGTTGGTCTCGAGCACGACCCGGGATCCGTCAGGCGACCAGCGGGCATGCCGCTGGATCGCACCGCGATCGGGCAAGTGGCGCCGGCTCCCGCTTCCTCCCTGGTCGTGTTCCCATAGCTCGTAACGCTCCTGCCAGCCAGGATCCGTGAGGAACAGCAGGTTTCTGCCGTCCGGCGACCACTGGGGATCGGTGACAGGGACCTCCTGCCGCGTCAGTTGGATAGAATCGCCGCCATCCAGGGGAAGGAGATGGATCTGAGCGGTCCCCGAGGCGTTGGAAACATACGCAATACGCTTCCCGTCGGGTGACCACTGGAACTCGGAAACGCGAGAAATCTCCAGCAGCCTGGCGAGGAGGGCCTCTTCTCCCGTCCGGGCGCGCGGCAGCGCAGCGAGGCCGCATCCTAGAAAAAGCAGGATGGCGACACGCTGTCCTTCTTTCATGATCAGCCATCAGCAATCGGCCATCAGCGGTCAGCTCCTAAAGGGCGACAGCTGAAAGCTGACTGCCGACAGCTGAAACTGCCTTATTGGTCGCTCTCCACCTGCCTCGGGCTGGGAGGGAAGGGCTTGGCGGTGGCAGCGTCATAGGCGAGCTTTCCGCCGATGTACGTGTTCAACACCTTGATGTCCGAGATCGCCTCATCGGGAACCTTCGGATCCAGGGGGTTCTTGTCCAGGATCACCAGATCCGCCAGCTTCCCCGGCTCGAGGGATCCCAGCTCTTTCTCCCGCAACACGTACTCCGCGCCCCACCGGGTCATGATCCTCAGCGCCGTGTTCCGATCGATCTTCTCCCTCGGCCCCCACACCCGTCCATCGTGGGTCACGCGGGTCACCATCACCTCCAGGTTGTGCATGGGCTGCCGGTCCGGGTCCTCGTGGGCGTCCGCCCCGAACGTGAGGCGAATTCCCCCATCCAGCATGCTCTTGACAGGCAGCGACCACCGGTGAGCAATGTCTTCGCCGAACACCCGGCTTACGATGCTCGTCCGCCGCCCGTAGAACATGGGCACCTGCAGGCTCCAGATGATCCCCAGCTTGGATGCCTTCTCGATCACCTTCGGGCTGACCATCATGGCATGGTCCACGGCAAACCGCCTCCCGATAATCGATTTCTCCTTGTTCGCCTGGGCGAAGGTGTCCAGCATGATCTCCTCGCCTTTGTCGCCAAAGGTGTGGACCCCTGCAATCCGGTACCCGTTTCGGTTGGCAATCATCACCGTATCCCGGGTCGGATCTCCGGGCTGGTCCCAAAAGCAGAAACTCTTTTCAAAGGAATCATCAGGAAAGATCTCTTTCCTCTCTATGTCTGAGCAGACATCCCCTCCCGCGGCCCCTCCGCCTCCCGGCGGAGAACCATCGGGGATTCCCACCGTCAGGCCGACCATCCAGAATCGGTCCGTGCCGTGCCCTTCCAGGCTCCCCAGGCGCTGGATATCCCTCTTAAAGTAAGGATTCCAGCGGCCGATCTCATGGGTATAGCCGATGCGGATCGGGAGTTCGTTCTTCTGATCCAACTGCGCCCACGCTGTAATTTCATTTCCCCTGAAACGCCCGGACAGCGTCGTCACGCCAATGGCGGCCCACTCTTCCAACTCTTTCTTGAAGACCGGCGCCAAGAGTGCAGCGGGAGTCTCCGGCAAGATCTCCTGGCCCATGACCGTTCCCGCCGTTCCGAACAGGAGGCCCGTGGGCTTCCCGTCCGAGCCCTTGATGATCCCCGGAAGGTCCTCCCCGTACTGTTTCGTCAGGATCTCGAGCATCTTGGTGTTGACAATTCCCCACATCTCGTTCCCGATCCGAACGTATGCGGGGTTGTTGGGAGAGACCTGGTCGAGGTCGGCCATCTTCACGTCGTGCATTACGACCCTGTTTCCGCGGGAGCTGGCAACGATCCAATCGCCCGCTGCTGCCCCTTCCGCCAGCTTTTTCAAGTCCGCAATGGCCGCTTCTTTGCCCCGCTCCCATCGCACTCGGCCCGTCCGGATGCGCTGCTCGGCAAGAAACTTCAGGTAACCCGGAATGAACTCCTGCTGGTAATGGAGCAGAGCGTAGCGGTTGGGATGGGAGTGGGTATCCACGACACCCGGAATCACCGTCTTACCCGCCAGGTCCATTTTCTGCGTCTTGGGACCGGCCAATTTCAGGATCCTGTCGTTCTCGCCCACCGCCAGAATCTTCCCGTCACGAATCGCCACCGCCTTCGCCACGGTGAAATCAGGCGTATCCTTATCCACCGTGAGCACCTGGCCGTTGTACAGCACCAGGTCCGCATACCGTTCCACTTCCGGCGGCAGCTCGTGCGCCCAAACCACCTGCGCCCACCCCGCCAGGAGCACCAGAACAGAAACGATCCTCGCACCCTTGGTCATGATCACTAACCTCCCTTTCCAAGAACCACAAGGCCTACCACATGGTTGGAATACGTGCAGCCCCTCATCAAGCTCTCTTTGAGTCTAGCCCGAAAGTGCCCAAACTTGAAGCGAAAAATGATTAATGACTGATGACCGTCCTGTTTGGATAACTCCCTTGCCGGCAGCGCCAGCACGCTTCAGCACCGCCTCGCCCTTCGCGAAGGTTACGCCTCGGTGCTGCCCGTTGTTTCAGTCAGGCTGGCCGAATCGCGACCCCAGTGCGAGTTTTGTGTTGCTTTGTCATGCACGTGGAGTTAGCATCGCAGTCTCAACCGGCGCTGGCGGAAGCACAGTCAGTGAACCCGAGGGCCCGATCAGGCAGGAGATGACAGGAGGTGGAAGTGAACGGGATCTGGAAGGGGATCGTCATTGCGGCGGCTCTCTCGCCGGTTTTCGGCTGGGAGGGTGCTTCAAAGGAAGGGGAGAAGGCGACGAGCGTCACGGTTGGAGATGCGATGGCGCCGCCCGAGTGGGAAGTCCGGGTCTCCGTTTCCCAAACGTCCGCAGAGGGGACGGAGGTGGGTCAGCTGAGCGTCAAGATCAGCTACCCGGCGAAGTCCTTGAGCTATGTGAGGGTTGAAAAAGCCGATTTGCTGAAGGATACCGGGGCGGAAGTGTCCGTGGAAGCTCCCCCGGCACCAGCCGATGCTGAGAAAGCCACTCTCCGATTGGAAGTGACCACCTCCAAGGAGAAACCGAAGGCACTTCCACCGGGACTGCTCGTGTACCTCGTCTTCAAGATCGCGGCCACTACCGAACCCGGGCCCCTGACCCTGACCAGCGAGGAGGTTCAAGTGGGGAGTCTCTCGTCACCGGCCGAAAAGGTCGAGGTTGCGGCGGCGAAGCCAGCCACCGTTACAGTCGTCCCAGCGGGCCTTCCGGCAATCGGCTGCTTCTTTTACATGCACTGAGATCCGCGCCAGGGCGTCCCTTCAGCGCAACGCTCATCCAGACAGGGCCAGCTTCTCATCTCCCATCCCAACCATAGACCACCCAGCGGTTCCAGGCGCGGTTTACGGCCCCCCCGGCTGATCTCAAAGCTTACGCCTCGATGCTGCCCGTTGTTTCAGTCGGGCTGGCCGAATCGCCGGCGCTGGGCGGTCTAGCAAGCCGACGTGGGCAGGGTTATTCCACCTGCCTCGGGCTGGGAGGGAAGGGCTTGGCCGTGGCGGCGTCGTAGGCCACCTGCCCTCCAATCAGCGTCTGTACCA
>JACQTF010000102.1 GCA_016210925.1 Acidobacteriota bacterium
ATTCGGTCAAACACTCCTGAGCATTCGCTTCCGTATCCCGCCATCGAGGCTTCGTCGTTCTGACGCATGGCCCCTTTGAGAGACACGAGCGTCTCGCTCTTCCCTCCGTTCAGCCCTTCATCACCCGTGGGTGACTAGTCCCAAAACAAGCGCAGTTTCTCCCGACGCACGATAATGCGCGGACGGATGAGCTGCGGCGTGTTGTAAGCAATGTATTTGCGATTCATCGGGTCATCAGGGAGGATTGAGAACACACCACTCCCTCGTTCCTTTCTCCTTCTCCCAGGCGAATCTCCTGAAGCTCCCAGCGGCCGCCCACGCTGCGGAACTTGAAGCCCGTCTTGACGGTGGCTTCCACCAAAGCGTGGTCGCCCGCCTGTGATACACGAGGAGCTGGTCCGCCGCTTCAACGAGGAGAACAACGAGGAGGCCGGCGAGCACTCGACGCGAAGATCGTGCCCATGGCGTGATTGTCCAGGCCGGGCAGCCGCGGCGTGCCGTCGCTGCTGAGCACGGGGTTGGGGCTCAGGTTGATCGACGGGTCGAGGAATCTCTCGATGAGGGTGCCCAGGGCATCCGCCTTTGAGAGTCGCGGGATCTGGTTGCGGAACTCGAAATTCTCGAGGATCTGCTGCACGTTGGGCGAGAAGCCGTCCAGGTAGGCCTCGAAGTCGGCCTTGAGCTGCTGTTGGCTGGCGCGGGCGCGAAGGTCTCGGAGTGTGAACTTCGACGTGTTGTAGAATGCCTGCCCGACGGCCTTGTCCAGCGAGGCCTTCATGTCCAGCACGGCCTGCTTGGTCGGCTCGAGCACCGCGTCGAGGCGGCGCAGCACCGTCATGGGCAGGATCACGTCGCGGTACTTCCCGCGCACGTAGAGGTCGCGGAGCACGTCGTCCGCGATGCCCCAGATGAAGTTGGCGATCCAGTTGAGCTGGGATTGCTCCATCTCGATCCCGTTCGTCTGGGAGGCCTGCCCGCCGAAGCGAGCGCAGCAAGCGAAGGGAACGCTGCGGCGCCGAAGGCGCAAAGCGCGGTCGGCTGCACGGCCGGGTTAGCCAGCGATGGTTTCTACCGAGGCCGGAAGTCTGCTGACAATGAGCCTGTGGATCTCGACCTTGGTGCTTGCGTTATCAATGTCGATTCCCACAAGGTTGCCCTGGGCGTCATAGTCGAGAACCACACCCTCGGAAATCTCTCGGCTTTCCACGCTGGCCTGCTCCGACAGATCGATGTACAGCGAATCCGTCTCGGGATAGTAGTTCACTTTCATGGTTTAAACCGCCGATCCGGGAACGCGTTGTGGATGGTCACCCTGTCATCGAGCGTTATGACCCTCAAGAAGCGTCCCTCCAGTTCCGGTATTTCCACCCAAAAACGGTATCGATTCTTTTCCTGTGGCTCAGACCGAATTGGTTGCTCGACCGCCCGGATGCACCACCCCTTCTTCAGGTACGGACGCTTCCGGAGAACCTCATTCTCGAAGTAGTCGGTGAACCGATATTCTGCCACACGCCAGTCATGGCAACGGGAGCCTGGCTAACCTATGAGTAGGCTGCGGGCGCCAGTCCACCGGACTGCAGGCAGCAGCCGTACGCGCATGTGCCGCAGTCAAGCGCATCATAGCACCATTTGGCCCGGCGCAGCAGCGCCGGGAAAGCCTGCACCGGGCGCGGTCTGGGCCCGCAGCATCCCTGCTACCGGTGCGTCCGCCAGCCGAGCCCTGCAAACCTGGCGGCCCAGCGCCCATCGTCACCGGATGGCGCTTCCCAGGAAACAGGATGAATCGGCGGGTCCACCCCCCTAACGGCGGACCGCCACGTCGTCGTCGGTGCCTTCCAGGTGGTCGGGGCCCGGGGAAAGCAGGAGGAATCCCTCCTGGGTGGTTCGGTAAACGATTTCGTTTCGCCAGGGATCGAGCATCTGCAAGGCGGGCATGTAGGCGGGGCTCAGCGCGTCCGCGAGTTCCTGGAGGGTGGGCGCTCGAGGGTACTCGCCGTTCTTCTCCCGGTAGTTCTCCAGGCCGCGGGCCAGGGACTCCAGGAGGCGGCGCGCCTCCTGGCGACGCACCTCCTCCAGGGCTCGGATCAGGGCCGGAAGGTTCTGCCATTCTCCTTCTCCCAGGCGAATCTCCTGAAGCTCCCAGCGGCCGCCCACGCTGCGGAACTTGAACCCCGTCTTGACGGTAGCTTCCACCACGGCGTGGTCCCCCACCTGTGATACACTTTCCACGTAGACGGCTTCTGTTGGCAAGCTCAAGCCGTGGAACTGGCGGATGTTCTCCCGGGCCACCTTTTTCGACATCGGTTGCCGTGCGGCGCAACCTGATGCCCACAAGAGCACGAGCACAGTGACCCCATAGCGTTTCATAGCGCCCCCTCGGATGCCGTGGCCATCGAACTGACCACCTCCATACAATACATTAAAGGCGTGGGGCCGAAAAGGGCGGCTGCCCTGGAGAAGGCCGGGATTCGCACGGTGGAGGACTTCCTCTTTTACAAGCCCCTCCGGTACGAGGACCGGCGGGCGTTCAAGGAGATCGGGTCCCTCCGGCAGGGGGACGTGGCCACCGTGTCGGGGAAGGTCTGGACGGCCCGCTTGTACGGTGTTCCGCGGCGAGGCCTTTCGGTGCTCGAGATGGTGGTGCGGGACGAGTCCGGATCCATCGTGGTCAAGTTTTTCAACCAGCCTTACCTGAGAGACCAATTTCAGAAGGGTCGCCGGATGGTGCTCTTCGGAGAGGTGCGCTGGGACGACTACTCGGGGAAGCTCGCCTTGCTAAATCCCGAGTTCGAGCTCCTGGATGAGGCGCGAGACGCGCAGATTCACACCGGCCGCGTCGTCCCCATCTACCGCAAGCTGGGCGACATGAAGACCAAGGCGCTCCGGAATATCGCCCACGCCGTCGTCGAGAACCTGCCCGGCGGCTCCTTCGATCCTCTTCCGGAGGACATCCGCCAGCGGCACAGCCTCTTGCCCCGGCTCCGGGCATTGGCCGAACTGCATTTTCCCGTCGTGGGTGCGGACGGCGCTTCGGCGCTTGCCCTGTACAACGAGGGGCGCTCCGCCGCCCACCGGCGCATGATCCTCGAGGAGTTTTTCGTGCTGCAGGTGGGTCTCCAGTTACTCCGGGTGCAGCGGGCGGTAGAAATCAAGCGGCGCAAGTACGCCGTGGATGACAGGATTCGTGAGGCGGTCAAGCGGATTCTCCCATTTCACCCCACGGCGGCGCAGAAGCGCGCCCTGAAGGAGATCGTGGAGGACTTGTGCTCCCGAAAGCCCATGAACCGTCTTCTCCAGGGGGACGTGGGCAGCGGAAAGACCATCGTGGGCCTCCAGGCAGCCGTGGTCGCCATCGAGAACGGATACCAGGTGGCGTGGATGGCACCCACGGAGATCCTGGCCGAGCAGCACTTCTTATCCATCAAGCGCCTTCTGGCGCGCAGTGCCTACGGCGTCGCGCTGCTGACGTCCGCCGTCAGAAAGGCGGAAAAGGAGAAGCTGAAGCGGGCGATCGCCGCCGGTAGCGTCCATCTCGTGGTGGGGACCCACGCCCTGATCCAGGAGGACGTGGCCTTCCGAGACCTGGGCCTGGCCATCATCGACGAGCAGCACCGGTTCGGGGTCTTGCAGCGCTCTTCCTTGAAGGAGAAAGGACTGGACCCCGACACCCTGGTGATGACCGCCACCCCCATTCCTCGCTCCCTGGCCCTGACCGTGTACGGGGACCTGGATCTCTCCGTCATCGACCAGCTTCCCCCGGGGCGCCAGCCGATCCGGACCTTGTTGAAACCTTCGGACCAGCGGCAGGAGGTGTACCGGATCGTGGCGGGGGAAGTGCAGCGTGGACACCAGGTCTACGTGGTCTATCCCCTGGTGGAAGAATCGGAAAGGAAGGACCTGAAGGCAGCCACCCAGATGGCCAATCATCTGGCCGACCGAATCTTTCCCGGGCTCCGCGTGGGGCTCCTTCACGGCCGCCTCAAGTCCCCCCAGAAGGAGGAGGTGATGAGCCGGTTCGCGCAAGGCGAACTGGACATCCTGGTGGCGACTACGGTGATCGAGGTGGGCATTGACGTGCCCAACGCCACCCTGATGGTGATCGAGCACGCCGAGCGCTTCGGGCTGGCCCAGCTCCACCAGTTGAGGGGCCGGGTGGGACGGGGTCGAGCCACCTCCTCCTGCATCCTGGTGGTCGAGCTGCCGGTCTCCGAGGAGGCCGGGCGGCGCCTGCAGACGTTGTGCGACACCTGCGACGGCTTCCGGATCGCGGAGGTAGACCTGGAGCTCCGGGGGCCGGGAGATTTTGCGGGGGTCCGCCAGTGGGGAATCCCCCAGTTCGGCTTCGGAAATATCGTCCGCGACCGTGACCTGTTGGAGCTGGCCCGTCAGGAAGCGCAGCGTTTTGTGGCGCGCTCCGTGGAAGGACGCTTCTCAGCCTCGGATCAGGCCGTGCTTCAACACCTCCGCCACCGTTGGAGGGAAAAGATGGGCCTGGCTCTGGTGGGATGACGGAGGACAGACTACTGTGTCCCGCAGGGACACAGTAGTCTGTCCCTGCAAAGGATGGAAGGTGCGGGTGATCGGGGGAAAATACAAAGGGCGCCATCTGAGCACGATCAAGGACTTGGGCATTCGCCCCACCGGCGACCGTCTGAAGGCCTCGCTGTTCGACATCCTGGGCGACTCGGTCCGCGGCAAGGCCATCCTGGACCTTTACGCTGGCACCGGGGCCATCGGAATTGAGGGCCTGAGCCGGGGCGCTTCCCGCGCCGTCTTCGTGGAAAGAGAGCGCCGTGGCTTGCAGGTCCTGCGAGGCAACCTCGAACGTTGCGGGATCCGGGAAGAGTACCGGGTGATGGGCGCGGATGTGGACCGCGCACTGAAGAAGCTTCAGCGCCAAGGAGAACGGTTCGATCTGATTTTCTTCGACCCGCCCTACGAGTGCCAGGCGACGGAGCGAGTCCTCCGCTGGATCCAGAGATCCGACGTTCTGGTTCGGGGGGGAATCGCCATTGCGCAGCATCCCCGGCGAGACCCGGTGCCCGATGCAGTGGACGACCTGGTGCGAGTGCGCACGTCGTGCCAGGGGTCCAACTGTGTCAGCTTCTACCGCTGGCGCGCCGGCGACGAGCGCACAGGAGCACCAGCATCCCCATCACGATGAGGCTCGTCCCTGCTTCCCACCCCCGTTCTCGGCCCTGACGGGGAGACGTGAATTTCAGTTTGGAGTTGCCATAAAGGACCAGGGGCGCCCACCAGCGAGGATCCCGGAATCGCGGCTGCGTCCGCAGCTCCAGCTTTGCTCGGCGGAGCGCTTCGCCGCAATCCCATCCCTGCCGGAGGTTTCGGTAGAACAGTTTCAAGAGCGGAGAGGGCGCGTCGGGGATCTTCCACAGTGTGGTCAGCAGCGTTTGGGCCTTCTGTTCCCGAAAGGCTTCGGCGAAGCCAATGATCCCGCCGAACGCGTGAAAGGGGCCCCGGCCCGTCTCGCATCCGTTCAGCACCACCAGCGGGGCTCTCATCTTCAGCTCGGCGACCTCGTGGGCGTGCAGTCGCCCGTCCTCTTTTCCATCCCGTTGAAGCACGAGATGGGATTGGCTCGGGTCCCATTCTTCCACGATGCCGTGGGTGGCGAGATGCAAAAAGGCGTAAGAGCCCTCCAGGCGCTTGAGCGTGCTCTCACGGGCCGCTTCGCCCCACCACGCCCGGGTACCTGAGAGCGCCCGCTGAAGGGCACGGATCTCACGGCGAGCTCCCGGAAGGGACGGCTCGGCGCCGGCCGGATCCCCCATCAAGATTCCCGCCTGCCAGGGCCCGACCGTCTCCCGGTTGGAAGCGAGAGCCTCTCCCGCCGACGTGCCGTAGACGACGGCGCACTGCTCCAGCAAGGGCCGTTGCACGGTGATTTCCAGCAGTTCGAAGGGGAGCTCGGACAGCGGGCCGTCGGGAATCACCAGCAGTCTGTCTTTGCCGTGCCAGGCCCCTTTCGGGGCGTCCAGCAAGAGGGTGGAGACCTGGTGAAGCGTTTTGCGGTCGTCGGTGCCGCTGCTCGAGGACTCCCGGAGCCGCTGCACCTGATTCTGGAGCGCGTCCCGGCCCACGGGGTGCGCCCGGCCCCGAAGATCTCCCTTCGTGGCCAGGAAGGCGAAGAGCGTGGTGGGTCCGGAGAAGTACTGTATCAACATCTCAGACTCCGGAATCATCTCCCGTGCAACAGGTCGGATCTCGTTCCGCTTGAGGGACTCCAGATAGCGCCAGGCGCGTTCCACATGGCCGCGGCCGAGAAAGAAGGCCAGGATCTCCTCCAGGGCTTCCCACTTTTCCGGATCGAGGGAGGTCTGGTGCGGATGAGCGCGGGCCTGGCGATTCGACTCGAGCAGGGCCTGGACCATGAAATCGTAAGACTGGATGGCCAAAGCTTCCTTCCCTGCGCTGCGATGGGCTCGCGCCAGGGCCCACCAGGCATGCCACAGGGAGTCCAGGTTCTGCGTGGTCCGGGAGAGCGTCACAGCTTCCTGCAGGCGTGCGACAGCGCGGTGGAGCTGCCCGAGGGTCACGTGGACCACACCCAGATCCACCAGCGAGAGCGCCATTCCCTCGGGATACTGAATCTGCCGTGACAGGTCCAGAGCCCTTTCCAGTTGCTCCAGGGCCTCCTCGGGCCGGCCGAGACGCGCCAGCGTCCAGCCCAGATTGTGCAGGTTGCGGGCCACGCCATCCCGGGAGCGCTGCCGGGTCTCCACCGTCAGGGCTCGCCGGTAATACTCCAGCGCCAGTTGATGCTGGCCCAGATCCGTATAAGCCGTCCCCAGGTTGAAGAGCAGAATGCCGGTCCAGCGCTCGGGGGCCAGGCGGGTGGCCAGCGCCAACGCCTCCTGGTAATAGCGGAGGGCTTTCAGGGGCTGGAAGTGATTTTTGTACAGCCCTCCCAGGTTCATCAAGTCCATGCTCACGTGAATCTCGTCCCCCCTCGCCCGGTCCAGCTCCAGGGCCCGCAGGAGAAACCCCTCGGCCTGGCCGTAGCGGCCCATCTTCTCGTACAGGCGCCCCAGGTTTGTGGAGAGGGACGATTCCTGGAAGCGGTCTTTTAGTCGGAAGTTCTCCTGGAGCGCCTCCTCGTAGAACCGGAGGGCCCCGGTCCATTGGCCTCGGGCCACGGCGTTGGTGGCCACGAGCTGAAGAGCGCGCACGATCCCGTTCAGGTCCTGCGTCTCACGGAAATTTCTCAGCCCCTCTTCGGCGACGCGAGCGGACTCCTGAAAATCACCCAGGTAGTGAAGGAGGATGGCCCGGTTGTGGAGGGTCTGAGCCAGCAGGGTCGGTTCTCGCAGCGTCATGGCGATTTCCACCGACTGCCGCGCCAGCTCCTGCGCCTCGGCGAAGCGTTCCTCCTGGCGAAGGCTGAGGCTCCACTGATAGAGCGCCTCCGCCTCGAGGCGGGGCAAACGCTCCGACTGCGCCTGCACGACAGCTTGGCGGAAGTGCCTCCGGGCTTCGGCGAGGCGCCCGGCGCTCAGAGCCGCCTTCCCGGATTCCAGTTCCTGCTGCCCGAGCTGAGCCCAGGCCAGAGGGAGACACAACGCCAGGCCTAAACAGCCTGGAATCCAACGCAGCGCGAATCTCACCCCTTGGATCATGACGACCGCACGCGAAAGGTGAGCGGGAGCCAGCGACCCCGGTGTCAGGCGCCGTCCGCCGCCTTCTCAGCGGCTTCAAACCACCTCTCATCGGCCAGAACCACAGACTCTTCGATCTGCCGTTCCGGAACCGTCCAATAGCTGCGCAGCAAATGATCCTTTTCCTCTGCCGAGACCAACCGGAAACCGCGCTTCTCGTAAAACCCAATTGCCCAGGTGGCCGCTGCCCAGGTTCCCACCAACATGGGGCGAGTCGTTGCCAGCCGGAGTTCCGAGAGCAGCTCCCCTCCAATCCCCTCATTGCGCCTCGCGGTGCGAACATAGGCGTGTCGGATGAGCGCCACGTCCAGGACGTGCTGCAGGCCCATCACGCCCAGCAGCTCCTTCCCCTCGTAGTAGCCCCAAAAGAGCACGCCCTCCTGGATCTCCCGCCGGAGTTCATCTCCGGACATGTAAGGCTCTTTCCATCGGTCCGGTGCAATCACACGCTTGTACGCCTGGGCAGCGTCATTGACGACCTGGTAAATCGCCTCGAACTCGCCCCTCTCGCACGGGCGGATCATATCGCCTCACCTTGGATGGCAGCGCGTGGGTTTCGAACACCCGCCGGTTCGCAATTGCCCTACGTTAGGCTGCCTGCAAGAAGCCGTCAGTCGAGGGAATTCAGTTTCTCCAGGAGCATGTCTGCCATGGAGGCGTAGACACCACCGGCCTCCTTCATCAATCGGAGCTGCTGGCGGGCTTCTTGGGCCTTGCCGAGGCGGAGGTACGTGTGGGCCAGGTACCAGTGGTACTTTTCGCTGTCGGTGCCCTGGGCCAGCTCGATCGCTTTCAGGAATCGGTCGCGGGCCAGGCCCAGCTTGCCCAGCCTGTACTGGGCCACGCCCAGGTAGAACTGGGCGTCCGGGTGCGCCGGGTGGCGCGACAGGTGTTCTTGCAGGAGCGCCTCGGCGCCGCGGAAGTCGTCGCGGCTGTACTTCTGCATGGCTTCGAGGTAGTCGGCTTCCTGGGGATCCGTACCCCGGGATGTGCTCCCCACGTAGGGGTACTTCTCCCGCACGGCAAGGCTGGCCAGCTGAAGTTGTGTCCTTTGCCTGTACTGCCAGACCCAGAAACCGGCCACCACCGCCAGAAGAACCATGGCTGCCATCGCCCACGCGATGCGGAACCGGGGAAGCCACGGCCACCGCCTGAGGTGGCCGGACTCCTGCGCCCCTTCCAGGCTCTCCCGCAGTGTTTTTCGGTGCGCCCTGAGGACCGAGGCGGTCTGCAGGAAGGAGGCGCAGTCCTGGCAGCCATCCAGATGCTCCATCAAAGCCCGGGTCTGTTCCAGGTCGAGCCGATCCGTCACGAACTGGAGGATTTGGAACTTGTCGCACTCGGAGGAGGGAGACGGCGCCTTCATCGTGTTCCCCGCGGACAAAAGTCCATGGACTATAACCTACACGAGACCTTTCTTGCGAAGTTTTTTGCGGATTTTCTTCACTCCCGACATCAACTGGCTGCGCAGGGTAGAGACGGAAAGCCCTTGGGCGCGGCTGACTTCTGTCAAGGTGCGGGGCTCGTCCTGCAGCAGCATCTCCTGGATAGCCCGGCGCTGCGTGGCAGGCAAGGAATGCAAGGCGGCGAGGGCCTCCCTGCAGAGGAGCTCCTGGCGCCGGCTCCGTTCTTCCTCCTCATACTGATCGTAAGGGGTTTTCCCCGCCGCCCGGCCTTGGGCCGCCTCCCATCCTTCGCTGCGTTCTCTCTCCCGGTGGAAGGAGTTGTAGTAATTGATGGCTGTATTGATGACGATCCTCTTGAAGTAACGGAGCGCAGCGGTTTCGTCGGAGAACGTGGCGGCGCTTGAGAGCAGGCGCCGGTAGGCTTCCTGCACCACGTCCTCGGCGTCTGCCGGGTTTCGGACGATGCTTCGGGCGATGTGGAGCCAGAGGTGTCCATGCTCTTCCCAAATCTTTGCCAGCCACGCCGATGCCATGGCATTCGGCCCCGGAGTCGGACGAAGTGTGCGTTGGGATGTGATCTCGGACACCCGAAGGGGCAATCCCCCCCGGGACTTCAAGCGAGGCCATGTTAGCGCTGGCTCCGAGCGGAGTCAAATCTAAAACGCGGTGCACCGTGGCGGCCTTTTTTCGCAAAAACCCCAGGGGGAGCGGTTGTAGTGGGGGAAGGGTCCGGGGATGAGAGAGTACGGTCTGGCGTGCGAGATCCACGAAGTTCGCAACGAGCTTGCCCTCTGCTGCGCCCTGCTGAGTCGCCGGCTGTCGGCCAGGGAGCGGAAGGTGCTGGAGGAATGTTTGCTCCTCAGCTACCGATGCCTCTGCTTCGGGCGCCAGGGCCGGCGCCGGTGTGAGCTTCCCTGTTCCCTGAAGGATCATGTGGGGGGCCTCCGGGCCATCGTCCGCCGCAATGAGACGCCACCCCTGCTTCTGCTGGAACGCATTCGGGAGGACCTTCGTCTTCTGGAACAGATGCTGGCCGAAGCGCCACTCTCGGAGATGCAGCTTGCGTTTTCTTCTGGACGTTCCATATAATACGGCGCATTTGCGGAGACGGGATGGCAGTCCTGGCAATCTATCCGGGCTCCTTCGATCCGGTGACCTATGGGCACCTGGACATCATCGAACGCGCCCAGCAGATTTTCGATCAGCTTACAGTGGCCGTGCTGGTCAACGTGGAGAAGAATGCGCTGTTCTCCCTGGAGGAGCGCATGGAGATGCTCCGTGAGAGCACGCGCCAGTGGTCCCACGTCACCATTGACTCCTTCCACGGCCTGCTGGTGGAGTATGCCCTTCGGCGGAACGCTCGGGTGATCCTCCGGGGCATCCGCGCCGTCTCCGACTACGAGTACGAATTTCAAATGGCCCTCATGAACCGCCGCCTCCAGCCCCGCATCGAAACGGTGTTCATGATGCCGGCGGAGGCATACTCTTTCCTCAGCTCCCGGCTGGTGAAGGAAGTTTGCGGCTTGGGCGGGGACGTGTCCGAATTCGTGCCTCCCCAGGTGGCGGAACGTTTGAAGCGCAAGCTGAGCTGACCCCGCACCTACTCAACAAATTGGTTAAAAGCTGCCGGGAACGGGGGTAGGTGCGGGGTGAAGCTCGAAGAAGTATGCGGAAAGTCGCCACCTTGCCCTGTCACTCTGGCCGGGATCGAGGGGTGACGCAGGAAGCGCGAGGAGTTTCCATGGGTTGGGAAGAGAGATGGAGCCGGCGAAGGCGGCTCACGTGGACCATGCTCCTCGCCCTGGCTTTCCTCTCTTACAGCTTCCTGCAGCGCCATCGCTCGGAGAAGACCTTCCGCGAGGAACTGACCCGCTCGGTGGTGACGCCTCTCGAAGCGTCGCCCCGCTACCAGGTGATCGGAGCCGTCGTTCCGCCCAGGACCAACATCACCGAACTGCTGCTTTCCCACGGGATTCCCGGAGAGGCGATCTCGGGGATCGTCCAGAGTGCCCGAAGCGTGGACTGCGACCTTTCCCGGATCATGGCCGGCCGGCAGTTGAAACTGGAGAAGACCCTGGCCGGGAATCTTCAGCGGCTGGAGTACGAGATCGATGATGACCGCTACCTGGTCGTGACTCCGGACGGACACGGGTTTCGATCCGCGGTGGAACGCTACCAGCAACAGGTTCGGGTCGTAGGCTTGATGGGCCAGATCGAGGATTCCCTCTTCAATGCCGTCACGGATCTGGGCGAGGAAGACCAGCTGGCCCTGGAGTTGGATGAAATTTTCCGCTGGGACCTGGACTTCTACACAGATCCGCGTCGCGGTGACACCTTCAAGGTGATCGTGGAAAAGGTGTATCGGGAGGGCAGGTTCCTCCGGTATGGAGGCGTCTTGGCGGCGGAATACGTGAACGACGGCCGGAGGCACGAAGCGATCCGGTTCGCGGGTCCATCGGGCAAGGTGGATTACTACGACGGGCAGGGGAAGTCGGTTCGAAAAGAAGTGCTTCGTTCCCCACTGAAGTTCGGGCGAGTCACCTCCCGTTTTTCCCGACGGCGCTTTCACCCCATTCTTCGTCACTTCCGCCCTCACCTGGGAATCGACTATGCTGCTCCCGCTGGGACTCCCGTGCAGGCCGTGGCCGCCGGTCGGGTCCTGTTTGCAGGGTGGAGCGGCGGGAGTGGGAGGATGGTGAAGATCCGCCACAACCAGGACCTGATCTCCCACTATCTCCATCTCTCCCGCATCCGGGTGCGACCGGGACAGCGGGTGGAGCAGGGGGATGTGATCGGCCACGTGGGATCCACCGGTCTGGCCACCGGGGCCCATCTGGATTTTCGCATCCAGAGCCGAAACCGGTTTGTGAATTTCCTGGCCCTCAAGCCGCCGCCGGCCCATCCGGTGCCCCGGGAACAATGGGAGCAATTCGCTTCGGCACGCGACCGCTTTCGCGGGGAGCTGGCTGCGCTGAACCGCCCCTCCAGGGATCTGCTGCCGGCCGAGTGACGGTCGATCCCGGGCTTCCCGCCGTCTCTGCCGGTTCGATACAGAGATCGCTCTCGCTGCCCTGCAGGTTTCACTGTCACCCGTCGGCGCTATAATCCTTTCTGGTATCCATGTCTGCCCTTGAATTTATCCAGCTCGCGGGCTTCACCGCGGGTGCCCTGCTCCACCTCCTGATCCTTGGGGTGATGGTCCGAGGACCTCGATGGGGGAAGCAGGAAGGGATCCTCTTCCTGCTCTTCCTGAGCGTGGCGCTCTGGCATGGGGGCAACATGGGGCACCTCCTCTATGAGTTCTCCGGATTGCCGGGGCGCGGAATCTTTCCGGGAGTGTTTCATGCCATCGCCTTCGCGGGAATGGGGCTGATTCCTACCTTCCTGGTCCAGGCGCACCTGGTCCTTTACTTCCAGGTGAAACAGGGCGAAGGGAAGTCCCGAACCATCGGCCGGCTTCGGTGGCTGATCTGGGGAATGACGGTCGCGCCCCTCTTTTTTTCACCCTTCGCGTTGCGAGAAATGATCACGCAGATTCAGCTCCCGCCCTTCATCGTCCTGGAGCGCTATGTGGTCCCTTTCTCGTTCTGGTTCGTCGCAGCCTTGGTGGGCTCCGCCTGGGTGGACCTGGAGCTCCGGCGCCGTGCAACGACCTCGGCGGAGAGAAACCTGTTCGGGGCTCTGGGGATCTTACTGCTGTTGATCGCCAGCGGCATGTTTTACGCGTACCTGTACGGCGGCCGCTTCCTGGAAGAACACGGCGGATACGTAGAAACGGCCGTGATGCTCTCGTCCATTTTGCCTACGTCCTTGCTGGCCTATCACATTTACCGGTACCACTACCTCCAGCTGGTCATCAAGCAGAGCCTGGTCTATGCCCTGTGGGCCACTGTGTTGTTGTCGGCGTACCTGTTTGTTCTCCGCCGGATCAGCGACGCGGTGGAGTCTCAATACGGGATCTCGGGCGATTTCACCCAGACCCTCTTCATCTTCGGGCTGATCGCGGCGTCCGTACCGTTGAGGGGCTGGATCGATCGATGGATCTCCAGGCGGTTTGAACTATACAAGGACTTCATGCGAGCGCTCAGCGAAACGGTCGATCGCATAGGGGACCTGCCCGGGCGGCTGGATTTTATCGCCCGGGCCATCGGGGACTTCACCGAGCTTTCCCAGGTGGCGGTGGTGGCGCTGGGAGGGCCGGGGTCGTCGCACAGGGTTCTCTCCAGCAACTCGGAGGAATACAAAAAAGATTTGGAGCGGATGGATTGGGAGCAGCTATGGGGGAACTTCGCCAGGAGCGGCGGAAAGGAGAAGGTGCGAGTGGAGCTTCCCGCCGGTGGCTGGAACTATGTGTATCCTCTGCGGGCGGAAGGAGGGTTCCAGGGCGCCCTCGCAGTCCGTTCGGTGTCGCCGCCGGGGCGGGACCAGGAATCGCTCTTTTCTACCCTTTCCATCGACGTGGCGAACCTGATCCGCAGCTTCCAGTTGAAGAGCGCGCTGGCCCAGGCGGAACGCCTGGCCGCCGTGGGGCAGATGGCTGGCACCATCGCCCACGAGATCAAGAACCCACTGGGCTCCATCAAGACCCTGGTCCAGGTCCTGCGGGAAGAAGATCCCGAGCAACGCTACGGCACAGAGCTGGAGATGGTGAACCGCGAGATCGATCGCTTGAACCGGACGGTACAGCAGCTGCTGGACTTCTCCCGGAGACAGGCGCCGACGGAAGAAGAGGTTCGACTCGACCAGGTCGTTCACGAGATGGGAAGTTTGTTCGCGAATGATCCATCGGCGCGGAATGTTCGGATCCACGTGGAACAGAACCCCGAGGTTCAGTTGCGGGCCACCGACGGCCGCGCTCTTCGCGAGATCGTGAGCAACCTGGTGCTGAACGCGGTCCAGGCCGTACCGGCGGCGGGGACGGTGGAACTGCGGTGCCGCTCCGATGGCGACCGAGCAGTTCTGGAAGTGGAGGACGATGGTCCGGGCATCCCGCCCGATGTCCAGGCGAAGATCTACGAGCCTTTTTTCACCACCAAGCAAAGAGGAACGGGCCTGGGACTGGCCATCGTGCTGAAAAATGTCAACCACCTGGGGGGAGAGATCCAGGTGCTGAGCCCGTGCAGGGGCGAACGGGGGACGCTGTTTCGGGTTCGTGTTCCCAAGGGATAGACCATGAGGGAAAAACTGCTGATCGTGGATGACGAGGAGACCGCCCGCTACGGCATCCGCCGGGCCCTCTCGGCCCACGGGTTCCTGTTTCTGGAATCGGGCGACCTTGCCTCGGCGCGCAAGGTGATCCGGACGGATGCGCCGGACCTGGTGCTGCTGGACCTGAACCTGCCCGACGGAAACGGTCTGGCTCTTCTCCAGGAGCTGTCGCTGGCAGCAGGCGCGCCGCGGGTCATCGTCATCACCGCCCGGGGCACGGAGCGCATCGCGGCCGACGCCATCAAGGCCGGGGCGTATGACTACCTGGCCAAGCCTTTTGAGATCGAGGACCTGCGCCTTCGGGTGCGGAACGCTCTCGAGGACGTCCGCCTGAGAAAGGAGAACGCGAGCTTGCGCCAGGAGCTGGGCCAGACCTACGGGGCCCTGGTGGGCGACAGCGCGGCTATGAAGAAGGTCTTCGACCTGATCCAGCGGGTGGCCCCCAGCGATGTGACGCTGCTCATCGAAGGCGAGAGCGGGAGCGGAAAGGAACTGGTGGCCCGTGAGATTCATCGAAGGAGCCCTCGGGCCGGTGGCCCCTTCGTCCCCATGAACTGCGCGGCCTTGCCCGAGACCTTGATCGAGAGCGAGCTGTTCGGCCACGAGAAGGGGGCGTTCTCGGGAGCCGTGGGCCAGCGAAAAGGCAAGTTCGAGCTGGCCGACGGAGGGACCCTGTTTCTGGACGAGGTGGGGGACATGAGCCTGGTCACCCAGGCCAAGGTGCTTCGAGTGCTGGAAGAGAAAGCCTTTGAGCGCCTGGGAGGCAGCAAGCTGATTCATTCGGATGTTCGCATCGTCAGTGCCACGAACAAGTCCCTCAGCGAAGAAGTGGAGGCAGGTCGATTCCGGGAGGACCTGCTGTTCCGTTTGAGAGTGGTTCGTATTCCCGTACCCCCGCTGCGGGAGCGCCGGGAGGACATCCCACTGCTGGTGGATTATTTCGGACGCCGGATGGCAGAGAAAATGGGGTTCGAGGACTTTTCTGTGGACGCAGCCACGCTGGAAAGGCTGAGGGCGTATCCCTGGCCCGGAAATGTTCGGGAGCTCCGCAACGCCATGGAGCAGATCCTGGTTCTTGCGCAAAAGAGTCAACTCACCTCGGACGATCTGCCCCCGGAGCTCTTCGCCGGAGAGACTCGTGGGGAGAGGGCGGGAGATTTTGCCGCGCTGCTGCAGAGGGGCTATGAGGAGGCGCGGGACTGGTTCGACAAACAATACCTGACGGTGAAGCTGGAACAATTCGGCGGCAACATCAGCAAGACGGCCGAGGCCATCGGGGTGCACCGCCAGACCCTGCAGTACAAGCTCAAGCAGCTGGGGATCAAAAAGAAGTGGGTGGAGTGATCCCAGTGCCAACTTTCTCGACACCTGGAGCCAGCCTCTCCAAAAGGATTCCTGTCGACCAACAGCCCAGCAGGGGTTTCGGGTTGGTCCACAAATTGCGACGCCCGCCACTCGTCATTGGTCAATGGATCCCCAATTGACGATTGGCCAATGACCCAATGACGAAGGACCAGTGACCAATCACCGGCTCAAGAGGCAAGGGTCGCAAAAAGTCGCGTGTTAGAATACAACCTTCTGCCATGAAAGTTCTGCACGGCGTGCTGATTTACAACCCCCGGTCGGGGGGCTGGCGCTCGCAGCGGATCGGGCAGGTGTGCAATCACCTGCTGGAATGCGGGGTGAAAACGGACTTGCGCATCACCTCGGGACCGGGAGACGCAACGCGTTTGGCTCGCCAGGCGGTCCGGGAAGGGTGCGAACTGATCATAGCGTGCGGGGGCGACGGCACCGTGAACGAAGTGGTGTGCGGGTTGGCCGGTAGCCCGATTCCGCTGGGCTTGATTCCCTGTGGCACCGGCAATGTTTTGGCCCTGGAATTGGGGATTCCGAGGGATCCTCTGCGGGCCGCGGAGGTGATCCGACGGGGCACGCCATTGGACGTCACCCTGGGCAAAGCGGGCGAGCGTTGTTTCCTCCTGATGGCTGGCATCGGGGTGGACGGGTCCATTGTGCAGCACCTGAGCCCCAGTCTGAAGCGCCGGTTCGGGATCGCGTCGTTCTGGATGGAAGGCCTGAGACACCTGCTGACGTATCGTCTCAAGCCGTTCGAAATTTCCGTCAATGGTAATTCTTACACGGCGACCTTCGCTGTCATCGGCAACGCTCACTGCTACGGCGGCGGGCTGCTGATCACCCCGCAGGCCAGCCTCACGGAAGAAGCCCTGGATGTGTGCCTCATCGAGAGCCGCAGCAAGCTGGATTTTGTCAAGTACCTCATCGCCTCGTTCCGCGGGGCGCACCTCCGCTATCCGGGCGTGCGCTACATGAAGGCGAAGAAGGCCATTCGGGCCACGGGAGACGAGGACTTGTTGGTGCAGGTGGACGGGGAGGTGGCCGGTCGGCTTCCCATGGAGTTCACGCTGGTTCCCCGGGGACTGCGGCTCCTGGTTCCGGCGCAGTTCGCTTCGGAGAAAGGTCGCAGCCCGTCATGAGGAAGTTCGCATCCACCGCCCTCCTGATCTCCTTGGTCACCTCTTCGACGCCGGGGCAGTCGGGATTGCTTCCCGGACCCATGCAAGAGGACGTGGCTGCCGGTTTCGATCATATCTACAGCCTGGAATACGACCATGCGGAGCAGATCTTCCGCCGGATGATTCGGGAGCATCCAAACCATCCGGCTGGGTACGCGTACCTGGCCGGTAACATCTGGCTGCGGGAACTGAACGGGAAGAAGGAACTGGAGCTGGAAAACTTCACTTCCGCGGCACACTTCATGAGAAAGCCTGAAAAGCCCCTCAGTCCCTCCGTGGATCGCGCTTTTCGCGAGGCCACCCGGGGCACCATGGAAAGGGCCACCGAACTTCTGGAATCCAACCCGAAGGACAAGGCAGCCCTCTACTATCTGGGCGTTGCTCACGGGAACATCGCCGCCTTCGACGCTACCGTCAATCGGGATGTCTGGTCGGCTTTTCGCAACGGGTCGAAGTCTTTCGGGTACCACAAGAAAGTGCTGGAGCTGGATCCCCACCACTACGACGCCTACCTGACGGTGGGCCTTTACAACTACGTCGCGGGCAGCATTCCCTGGACCGTCAAGTGGCTGGCGTTCCTGATTGGCTACAGGGGAAGCAAGAAGAAGGGGATCGAGCAACTGGAGCTGGTTTCCGAGAAAGGGCAGTTCGCGCGGGACGACGCCCGGGTCTTGCTGCTGGTCCTCTATGCTCGGGAGAAGCGTTTGGACCGGACCCTGCAGCTCCTGGAGGAGCTGCATGCAAGATATCCCAAAAACTACCTGCTGGCACTGGACCTGGCAGCGGTCCGGGAGCTGCAGGGGCAAAGACAAGAAAGCGTGGAGCTCTACCAGGAGATCCTCCGGAAGATCGAGAAGAAGCTGCCCCATTATGATCAACTGGGCGCGGAGCAGGTGTACTATCGCCTTGGAACTCTGTATCGGAGCAGGGGAGACTACGGAGAGAGCGTCCGCGCCTTCCAGGCGGCGCTCCGGGTACCGGGGGCCGACGAGAACGTCACGACCCTGGTTCACCTCAACCTGGGCCGCACCTACGACTTGATGAACGACAGAGACCAGGCGATGGAGCAGTACAGACTGGTGCTGGACCGCAAGGACTTCCACGACAGCCACGACGCGGCCCGGCACTCGCTCTCCAACCCCTATCGGAAGCCATCCTGAGCTTTCATGTGGAAGAAAATTTCCCTGGTCCTGGGAATGGGGCTCCTGGCCTCCTTCTGGTATTACACCCGGGCGGATTGGCGGCCGGCCCTGGCGAAAGTTCTGGTACCTCGGGAGGGCTTGCGCCAGATCGTGCTATGGGTGGACGGCATCGGCTGGTCCGAGATCCAGAGGCTTCGAGCCGAGGGGCACTTTCGCTACTTCCACGAGCCCAGCCGCGTCATCGTGCCTTTCCCCACCATGACCAACGTGGCCGCGGCAGACATCTTTCACGTGGATCCGCCTCCGGGGTACGAGGGCCTGTACTTCGACCGGAAGGCCAACCGGCTGGGAGGCGGTTCCACCGCCTACCTTCGGGGCCGACGGCTCCAGGGGGACTTTCACCAGCTCCTGGACTATGTGGAACCGAAAGCCTTCGAATTTTTGATCTACGTGTTTCCCGAAAGAATTGTTCGAGCAGACCTCCGGAGATTTCTGGAAAAGCTTGGCTCGGACCGGGCTCCTTATTTTCTGGCCGCACTCAAGTCCACCGACGGCTACTCGCATCTCAAATCGCGGGAGCGCGTGGCGGCTTTCCTGGAGGAACTGGACAAGGTGCTGAGCCAGATCTACGAAGCCTACCGCGGAGAGGTGGAGATCGTCCTTTTCTCCGACCATGGGAACAACGGCTACCGGAGCCGACGGGTTCCCCTGGAGGAGATTTTGGAGCAGGAGGGGTTCCGGATCGCCGATCGAATCGAAGGCCCACTGGATGTGGTGGTCCCTGCCTTTGGGCTGGTGGGGTTTGCTGCGGTCTACACCCGTGAGGAGAACGAGGAAAGGCTTGCAAGAGTCCTGGCGGCGCGAGAGGAGACCGACTTCGTCCTCTACCGGGCCGGCGAGACGGTCGTGGTCCTGGGAAAGAACGGGGCCGCCCGGCTCAGCCACCAGCGCGGCCGTTACGAGTATGGGCTGGTGCAAGGAGATCCGCTTCGCCTTCGGGCTGCGCTCGAGCGCCTGTCCCACGAGGGAAAGGTGGACGGGGAAGGCGGCTCCACGGAGGCAGATTGGTTTCAGGTCACCCGGGATCACGTCTATCCCGACGCGGTGCGCAGGGCAGTCAAAGCCGTCGATGGTTTCGTGCAGAATCCCGCTGACGTGCTGGTGAGCTTTCGGGAGGGTTACTTTTACGGCAACCGCATGTTCGACCGCCTGGTCACCATCGAAGCCACCCACGGCAGCATGCTCGAGAGCGCCAGCACCGCCTTTTACATGTCCACCGAACACGAGGCTCCGCCCTACCTGCGCAGCAACGAGCTGCTGGCCTACTTCGGGAGGTCCCAGGCAGCGACTTCAGCCTCCGTGGCGAGACCGGCCGGTCGATGACACCCCGTCGCCGATGGCATGGGGTCGCGTCGGAGCGGCTGAACCCACACCAGTGCATCATGAAACCAAACAGAAAGGGGTGCCATGTTCGAAACAAACATAGACTCCACTGTCACAGATCGGCGGCGCACCGGGTGCCTTATTAAAGTTTCTAAGCTATATCTTAGTAGTAGCTGGCCTGCGGAACATCGAAGGAGCCACGGTAAAGTTCGTGGTCGAATTCTGCGCTACGAGTCCGAACGGACGACTTCGGTCTCGGTGGGCGAGACGAGCCGGTAGGTGACGCCCCTCCAGGTCACGACGTTGGTGAAGGCGGATCGCAGGAGAGCGTGCAGAGTGACCAGCGAGACCAGGGGCGCCAGGAGCGTATGGCCCCACCAGCGCTTCCAAATTTTTTCGGACTGTCTTGAGAAAATCAGAGCCATGGCTTTCAGCCGGAGGAACCCCTTCACGCAGGCCAGCAGCCAGATCGCCGCTAAGGCTGCGGCGATCCCGATCCAATTTTCGCGTTGCCAATCCAACCAGAGCGCCAAGGGAACCCCCGTGCTCCACACCCCGACGAACAAACCCTGGGAAATAGCGGCCAGGGTCCACAGACGATAAGAGTATACCTTCGTGATCGTAAGCTGCCGAGCCGACCATTCCAGGAGTTCTCGTAAGCTACAATCCCCCTCACACCCTACCATTGCGCCCGGCACAAAGCGGATTCTGTATCCCGAGTGCTTGAGGGCTCGGGTCATGGCATAGTCGTCGCTCAAGGCGCCCTGCCAGTACTCCAGCACCCGCGCCTTTTGGAACACTTCCTTTCGGATGGCCATGGAGCCGCCCCAGGCAAAGTTGCGGTCGTGTTCTCCCAGCAGGGTGGCCACGCCTCCGTTCCAGGCGGAGCGCAGAGCGGACCAGAACCCCCGGCCCGGAACGTACCACCGGTAACCGGTGGTAGCCCCGATTCCCGGGTCTCGCAACGGATCGATCAGAGCCCGGAGCCAGCTCGAGGAGGGGCGGCCGTCCGAATCGGCGAAGGCGAGAACCGGGCTTCGGGAAGAAACTTCCTGCACTCCCCGGATTAAGCTAAGGACCTTCTGGCCCTGGGCCACGGCAGGACCAGAGAAGACCAGCCGGCACCTGGCATCGCGGGACGCGATGTCTCGGAGAGCACCCCAGGCGGGATCCTCCTGGTCCCTCAGGATGAAAAGGACCTCGTAGTCGTCATAGTCCTGTGACAGGAAAGCGCGAATGTTCTCGTGGAACCCCGGGTCCAGTCCCTTGCATGGGATCAGCAGGGAGACGGCCGGCGCGAAGCCGTCGGGCTTCGCACGCAGCTCCCGCCGGACGAAGAGCAGGTACTGGAGGCCGCTCCAGAGGGAGAAGATTCCCTCCAGCAGCACCAGTGCCGCCGCCATCTGCCACACGAGCTCCATCCCCGTTCCTTCCCTGGCACGGTCGCGGCTCGCCCTTGGCCGCGCTACGACCTTTTGCTATGGTGGGACTTCGATTATAGATGCAATCGGAGCATGCCCATGCATCGCGTCGTCATCATCGGGCGGGCCAACGTGGGTAAGTCCACGTTATTCAATCGTCTCTGCGCCAGGCGGAAGGCCATCGTCGGCCGTGAGCCTGGGATCACGCGGGACCGCCTCTACGGGAAGGCGACCTGGCTGGGCCGGGGCTTTGAGGTGGTGGACACGGGGGGGCTGTTGCCGGGCGACGCGGATCTCCTCCCGCGGAAAATTCTGGAGCAGGCGCAGATCGCCATGGCCGAGGCAGATATGATCCTGCTGCTGGTGGACGTCCGGGCCGGCGTCACGTCCCTGGATCAGGAACTGACGAAGCTCGTCCGGCGCCAGAACAAGCCGTGCCTGGTGGTCGCCAACAAGGTGGATGCCGCCTCCCTGGAGCCCCTCGCCCAGCAGTTTTACGAGTTGGGAATCGGCGAGGTCTTTCCCATTTCGGCAGAGCATGGGCGAGGGGTCGCGGAGCTGGCGGAGGCCATCGTCACAAATGTTGCCGCCGCGGGAGCGGAGGAGGCGCGGGCGGAACCGATGCGGGTGGCCATCGTGGGCCGGCCCAACGTGGGCAAATCCACGCTGTTGAACCGCCTCCTGGGACAGGAGCGCGCCATCGTCAGCGAAATTCCCGGCACGACCCGGGACGCGGTGGATACCCTGGTGGATCTGGCCGGCGAGGCCTTCTTGTTTGTGGATACGGCGGGGATTCGTCGCAGGGGCAAGAGCGAGGGCCTGGCTGAGAAGGTCGGTGTGATCATGGCCCGCAAGAGCCTCCAGCACGCTCATGTGGCACTCGTGGTGTTGGATGCTTCTGAGGGAATCACCAAGCTGGACAGTGCGATTGCCGGGTACGCCCAGGAAGCCGGCTGTTCCATCCTCCTGGTGGTCAACAAGTGGGATACGGTGCCTGCTTCTCCCCACGCCGCGAAAGACTTTGAAGACCGAATTCGTCTCCGGATGAAATTCCTGGAGTTTGCGCCGGTCCTTTTCGTCTCTGCTTTGAAAGGGACCCGCGTCGGGAAGATCTTGCCCCTGTTGCGGAGGGCGCACCAGGCACGACAAATCCGCGTCCCGACTTCCGCCCTGAATCGGTTTTTTCACGGGAAGATCAAAGAACGGATGGCGGATCTGATGACGGGACGCAAGCTCGACGTGCCGTATCTCACCCAAGCTGGTATCCACCCTCCTACCTTTCTCCTCTTTCTGGGCACTTCCCGGAAGCTGCACTTTTCCATGGAACGATTCCTCGTGAATCAATTGCGGGGCGAATATGGATTTTTTGCGACTCCCATCCGGATCGTTCAAAAGGTCCGCGGCAGGTAGGCGGTGGGGGCGCGCGGAGGTCGGAAAAAGCCCCCCGCTGGAGAGGGGCCTTTGTGACGTTTTTTCCTTGTGGGATAAGAGCTTAAAATCCTTGACAAGGGTAGGGCCCGTCATTATCATAGCGAACGCCTTACCGGCGGTGTCAGCGTTTCGGGCGTTGCAGGGAGCCCAAACTAATCTTCATCCTTAAAGGCAGGCACGCCATGACAAAAGCGGATTTGGTTAAGGCCGTCTATGAGCGACACGGTGGAGTTTCCTTTCTGGAGGCCCAGCGGATTGTGGAGACGGTCTTTGACACCATGAAAGGGAAGTTGGTGGGGGGCGAAAAGGTCCTGCTCTCCGGTTTTGGCGCCTTCCAGGTGGTGGGCCGGAAGGATCGCCGCGGGCGCAATCCTCAGACGGGGGAAATCATCGTCATTCATCCCCGCAGATCCATTGTCTTCCGACCGTCCAAGCTGTTGAGGTTCTAGGCTGAGACCCGGCGCTCCGCACCCGGTCCGAACCATGAGAACGTTTCCCCACAAACTCTTCTACAAGATCGGCGAGGTTTGCCAGATCGCGGGGGTGGAACCCCACGTGCTGCGGTACTGGGAGACGGAATTCGCCGCACTGACTCCCTCCAAGAACCATTCTGGACAACGGGTCTACCGCCAGAAGGATGTGGAATTGGTCCTTCGGATCAAGCAGTTGTTGTACGAAGAGGGTTATACCGTGGCCGGAGCAAACCGTCGTTTGCAGCAGGAGTTGAAGAAAGGATCCGGCGAGAGCCCGACGGGGTCTTCGAAAGAAAGCCTTCGGCTGCTGGAGTTCAACAAGCGGAGCGACCCCCTTCCGACGGATGCTGCCCTCCAAGGGACCCTCTCCCGCATCAAGACCGAGCTTCAAGCCCTTCTGAACCTTCTCGAGTCTGAGTAGAAATGGGGTGGGGACAGACTACTGTGTCCCGCAGGGGCACGGGTGTGCGACAAATTTGTGGGTCCCATGGGCTAGCCGACTGAGCGCGCCTCCCAGAAATCCTCCCAGCGACCGCTGACTTGGCAGCAACGCAGGGCGATCATAGCGTTGGCACCGCGGACAGTCCAGCGC
>JACQTF010000098.1 GCA_016210925.1 Acidobacteriota bacterium
ATCCCGGTCCCGTCCGAGAGAGTGACGGGCATATTGACCGAGGCGCCGGCGCTTGCCTCCTGATCAACCACCGAAAGCACTCCACCGTTGGTTAAGGTGAACGTCGCTGCTGAAGTCACGCTGCTGGTCGTGGCTGTCACCGTATAGGTCCCTGGGATCGCGTTGGCCGTGAAGGTCGAGGCTGTGGCAATCCCCGTGCTGTTGGTCACCGCCGTCGTGGTGGTCGTTCCGTTCGCGAAGGTGCCGCTAGCGCCGCTGGATGGAGCGGCAAATGTGACCGTCGCGCCGGGGATGGCATTCCCGTAGGCGTTCTGAACCGTTGCCGCCAGCGGTGTGGCGAACGCTGTTTCGGCAGCCGCGAACTGAGGCGTTCCCGCCGACGCAACGATGCGGAGCCCACCCACTGGCGTGAGATCGGAAGCTGTATTGTTCGCGGAATTGGTGTCTCCCTCCGTCGAGACCGTCACCGTGTTGACCACGCTCGGAAATGCCGCCGCAGATGCTTCAACTGTAATCGCGAACGTAGCGGTCGTTCCTGGTGTCAGACCGGTAGAAAGAGGGCAAGTGACGATTTGCCCCGAGGCCGAGCAACTGAGGGTTGTAAAGGTCCTTACTACAAAGCTCAGACCGGTTGGAAGAGTGTCCGTGATCGTGGCCGGATGGGTGGTCGGCTTCGAGCCAACGTTTGTCACGGTGACCAAATAAGTCCCGACAGGGCCGCCTACCTGGAAGCTCCCGGTATGGGTTTTGGTGATGGACAGGTCAATCACCGTCCCCCACTCAACGGTTGTTGGATCGGTCGCGGTGTTATTGCTTAAGTTCTGTTCGCCCGAAGTCGATACGCTCGCTGTGTTATCGGCGCTTGGAACAGCCGCGCCAGCCACCCCCACGGTCAGCGTAATGGAACTGCTCGCTCCGGCCGCTATAGGGCCAGGGCTGGTGCAGGTGACCGTCCGGCCGGAAGCCGAGCAAGTCCAACCTGTGCCAGTGCCTGACACGAAGCTCAGGCCATTGGTAAGAGTGTCTGTTACCGTGATTGTCCCGATCGTCGGACCAGTCCCCACGTTGGTCACCCTCAGGATGTAAACGCCGTTGACTCCGAAGGTGAAGTTTCCCGTGTGGCTCTTGCTGATCGACAAGTCAGGGGGAGCACCCTCGGCAATTTTCGCGACAAACCCACCATATTCAAGCGTCACATACGCATTGCCTGAGGGGTCTATGGCGATACCATGTGTTGGCTCGCGGCGGCCGAGGTAGGTAGAGTAGACGAGGGCGGAGCCTGCGGGATTCAACTTTGCCACGAAACCTTCTGGACTATAGGTTTCGAGGGTGGCCTGGAAGGGGTTACGCATTTCCCGAAGCGTCTACGGCAAGATCTTTTCCTGTCTCACCGTCCTCGCCCCCTAGATAGGTGGAGTACACAAGGGCAGAACCCGCGGGATTCAACTTTGCCACGAAAGCGTCCGTGATACCCCCGGAGGCGCCCTGAAAGGGGTTCATCGTTGGGAAATTGGTCGAGCCTGTTCCCCCTATCACGTAAGCGTTCCCGGAGATGTCCACAGCGATACCGAATCCCCCGTTGGATGCGTTTCCCCCGAGGCCGGGTTTACTACCGCCGAGGTAGGTGGAGTACACGAGGGCGGAACCCGTAGCATTCAATTTCGCTATAAACGCGTCTGCGGGGCCAGCCAAGGTGGCCTGCAACGGGTTCGCGGTCGGGAAATTGGTCGAAGCGGTTGCTCCTGTCACGTAGGCATTGCCGGAGCTGTCCACAGCGATACCGGCGGCCGAGTCGTACCCGCCGCCACCGAAGTAGGTGGAATAGACGAGGGCGAAACCCGTAGCATTCAATTTCGCTATAAACGCGTCTGCGGAGCCACCCAAGGTCGCCTGCAACGGGTTCGCGGTCGGGAAATTGGTCGAATCGGCTCCTCCTGTCACGTAGGCATTGCCGGAGCTGTCCACCGCGATATCGGCGGCCGAGTCGCGGCCGCCGCCACCGAGGTAGGTGGAATAGACGAGCGAGCCTGCGGGATTCAGCTTTGCCACAAACGCGTCAATGCTACCGCCGGGTGTGGCCTGCAACGGGCCCAACGTCGGGAAGTCGGTCGAATCGGTGAAACCTGTCACATACGCATTGCCGGAAGAGTCTAAGGCGATCCCAGTCCCCCGAGTGTTACCGCCCGCGTGGAGGTACGTGGAATAGACGAGGGCCGAGCCTGCGGGATTCAACTTTGCCACGGAAACGCCCCAACCCGTCACATAGGCACTGCCTGAGGCGTCTACCGCGATAGCGAGCCCCCCGCCCAAGCCCACGTTGGTCGTGTAAACCAGAACAGGATCGATAACGAGGGGTTTGCTCGTGTCATATTGGGACAGTTGAAAGCCGAGCTGGTGCTCGCCGTCCAAAACGTAACCGCCCGGGATGGGCTGTTGGCCAGCGCCACCCGGCTGGTAGATCACCGGCGCGCGCAAGAGGACCTCACCACCGCTCGTATGCAGGACGAGATCGCCCTGGGGGTCGATCTGCAACTTTTCGGCGCCCTCGATGGCAAGCTTGATCCTCTGGGGATCAGCGCCGGGAGCAACAATGAAGTCATACTCTAGTTGTCGCTGATTGCCGTAAAAGACCAGGTCGATCCCCGGATACAGCTCCTCGTATTTGACTTTCGCGTACGTGGAAATGCCGGTGCGCCACTGGGCCTGATTGTTTCCGATGAAATAGTTGCTCCGGCCTGGAAGCTCATTCAGCGGCAAGACCGTGGCGGCGGGGTTGGTCCCGACGAACCGCACGCGTAGGAGCGTGCTGCGATCATGTTTCCCGTTGTCCGGAGACGTGTTCAAAGACAAGACAGCGTCATTAGAGCTCAGGAACAGAGTGTAGCCGCTGCCGCGAGAAAGGAACTTGACCTCATCGCCGGCCTGGCCCTGATTGGCCTCAAAACTCAGGGGCAGCTTGCCGTAAGTCTCAATGAGCCGGGCTTGCGCTGCCTGTGGGGGTTCGGCGGAGACAGAAGGACACCAAACAATAACGAAAATGAGAACCGCGAGGAATCCAGGTCTCATTTCAGCACTTCGTTGTATGAACTGCTTCTGAAATGACTTAAGCGTGCCAGAAACGATGCAAAAACCTGGCCATCACATAACTATTATTTGGTCGGTGCTTACTGGAATCGACGGCGGCTCACATAACCCAGGTGGGCAATTTCACCCACCTGTGTGGCGTTGAGTCCCGTATTCTCGGGCGGGCTACCGAGTCATTTCGACTCGCATCTCATTTTGGATCGTGACGGTTGGGTTGGGATTCGCTTCAGGGATCGGAAGGCCTCTTTCGTTCAGCAGGGCAACGTGTTCTTCCATGCCCCATTTTGCCTTATACAGGCAATCCTCTACGGAGTGGCCTACACCGGTGAAGCCTTCGAGGTCTGGGGAGTAGAAGGCGAAGGAGCTGGCATCCGCAGTCGCCTCTATAATCAATGAGTATTTCAACTCAATCCTGACCTCTTTCACTCCCTTTCCTTCAGGCCGGCCGCTCTGTCAAAAGATTTCCGGAAAGTAAAACGTCAGCACGGCGTTGAGGCGCTTGTCGGTGACGATGAGGCTCTTGTTCTTGGGATCCAGAGCCACGCCACGGGGCATCTGCAAGATGCCCTTGGGCCCTCCAATGGTCCACCGGGGCGGCACGTCCCCATTATCGTGAATGCTCCAGACGCCGACGAAACTCTCCTCAGAGGATGCCAGGACTTCGCCTGTGGGCCGTACGCTGGCGATGATCCAGCCGCGGGGCGGGTAGAGCGCGAACGGCCCGCCGAGGCTCTTGAAACCGCTCTTCGGTCCGCCGATGACCGCTCGTGGTTTTACGTTTCCCTCGTCCGTTCGGTTGAAAATCCGAATTCGGGGCCCGCTCCGTTGCCATGAACCCACCACGATGAGCAAATTGTTGGCGGGGTCGACAGCGACCGCACTGGCCCCAAGCTGGGTGTTCGGACCCTTCAGGACCCGAATCGGCGCCACATCGCCACGGGCTTCCCGCGGAAACACCAACACCGAATCACCCTGCGGTACGAAGATCTCGTTGTGCACCGGATCGACATCCAGCCGATCGGGGTCTATCAACTGCGTGAGCGAACCCTGGATGACGCGAATCGGCGGTTCCTCCCCGCTGGCGCCTCCACGGAACGTCAGGATTGCCTGGCCGAACTGCTGTGGCACCGTGAACTCATCGTGGACCGGGTCGTACGCGATGGAGTGCATGGTCCGGCCCAGGAGAGTTGTTTGTCCCTCGATCCTTCGGGTGGGTTTCGCGCCCCCTTCCGCCAGCCTGGCGAAAGCCGCGATCTGCGGATGGGCCACTCAGTTGGGCACCAGGATTTCCTCCCGCTTGCTGTCGTAGGCCACCGGGTGAGGATTGCCCATCCCTGGCGTCGGCCGGTCGAGGGGCGCACTGCGGATCAGCCGCAAAGGTGCTGTGTCGCCCTGGGCGGTGCGCTTGTAGACCGTGGACGTGTGGTTGCCGAAGTTCGCCAGCCAGACCTCGTCATTCTTAAGATCCAAATACACGCCGGTAGGATTTTCGATCAGGGTCTTGGGACCCTTCAGGACTCGGATGGGCGCCGCGTCCCCACTGGCAGAGGCGCTGAAGACCAGCATGGAGTCTCCCGCATCATTGGCCACGAAGAGCTCGCCCCGCTCCGGATCCACCGCAATTCCGCTGGGCCAGTTCATCTGGGTCTTAGGACCCCGGATGACGCGCAGCGGAGC
>JACQTF010000103.1 GCA_016210925.1 Acidobacteriota bacterium
AGACGGCCACGGATCCAGCGCCCTTCTCCATGATGGAGACGGTGGTGGTCCTCAAAGCGCCGACGGAATGGCCGAAGGTGCCCCGGTGGTACTCGAGCTGGGCGCCGCCGTGGCTGCAGAACATTTTGCGGCGCGCCTGGCCGGACCACAAGAGCACCCAGGAGCTCGTCTACGGGCCCGGCGGGTTGAACGAGGCCATGCAATTTCCCGGGGTGGTCAATGCCTGGACCATGCCCATCAAGGCCCGGGTGGATATGCTCACCACCGGCGTCCGTACTCCGGTGGGCATCAAAATCCTCGGTCCGGACCTGAACAAGATCCAAGAGCTGGGCCAGCACATCGAGATGGTGCTGAGCGACGTCCCGGGGACCACCAGCGTGTTTGCCGAACGGACGGCGGGCGGCTACTTCCTGGACTTCGCCCTCAAGCGCGAGGAACTGGCCCGTTACGGCCTCACCATTGGGCAGGCGGAGATGGTGATCATGTCGGCGGTGGGCGGCGAGAACATCACCACCACGGTGGAGGGCCGGGAGCGTTACCCGGTCAACGTTCGCTACCTGCGCGACTACCGCAGCACCGTGGACCGCCTCAGCCGGACCCTGGTGCCCACCATGAACGGTGCCCAGATTCCCATGGCTCAAGTCGCCGACATCAAGCTGCTCTCGGGTCCCGGCATGATCCGGGATGAAAATGGTCGCCTGAGCGGCTACGTTTACGTGGACGTCTCCGGACGGGATGTGGGTGGTTACGTGGCGGACGCGAAAAAGGCTGTTCGAGAAAAGGTGGCACTCCCGCCGGGCTACACGCTCGTCTGGAGCGGGCAGTATGAATATATGCAGCGGGTGGCCCAAAGGCTGCTCGTGGTCGTCCCGATCACGCTCTTCATCATCTTCCTCCTGCTCTACGTCAATACCGGCTCGGTGGCCAAGACGCTGATCATCTTTCTGGCTGTTCCCTTCTCGGCGGTGGGTGCGATCTGGTTTCTTTATGCCCTCGACTACAACACGAGCATCGCGGTATGGGTGGGATTGATTGCGCTCATGGGCGTGGATGCGGAGACAGCCGTCTTCATGCTGCTGTACCTGGACCTGGCCTACAACGAGATGCGGTCCAAAGGTTTGATGAAGACAAAAGAACAACTCCACGAGGCCATCGTGCATGGAGCGGTCAAGCGGCTCCGCCCGAAGTTCATGACCGTGGCCGTCATGTTCACGGGCCTGGTCCCCATCATGTGGTCCACCGGCACGGGCGCCGACGTGATGAAGCGCATCGCCGCCCCGATGATCGGCGGCATTTTCACCTCGTTCATCATGGAGCTGGTGGTCTACCCGGCCATCTATTCTCTGTGGAAGTGGCACTTCGAGGTCAAGAGGGGGACAGCATGACAATGCGATCCTGGCTGTGCGCCTGGCCTGACTCCAGAACTGGTGGCCGTGGCTCAGGTCGAGAGCGGCTTCAACCCTTGGGCGGTTTCGCCGAAAGGCGCGGCGGGCCTGTGGCAGTTCATGCCCGAGACGGCGCGACGCTACGGGTTGGAGGTGCATCCGAAACACGATGAGCGCTTTTTGCCCCTCAAGTCTGCTCAAGCCGCGGCGCGCTACCTGCGCGACCTCCAGGCCCAATTCGGCGACTGGCTCCTGGCCCTGGCGGCGTACAACGCCGGCGAAGGACGCGTCCAGAGCCTCATCGATCGGACCGGGATCCGAGACTTTTGGACCATGGCCAGGCGAAGGCTGCTGCCCCGGGAGACTATCGAGTACGTGCCGAAGGTCTTGCAAGCCATGCGGAGACCGGCACGGGAGAGAACTCCATGACTGTTCCTCGGATTCGGAAGCTTTTCTTTCTTGCCTGCATCATTATCCTGGAGGCCATTGCTGCTCGCGGCCAGAGCACAGGTCTTCTATTACCTGAAGAGCAGAATACTATCGAGGTGTTCCGCCGATCGAGTCCGGCCGTGGTGCATATCAATGCCCGGCAGAAGATCCTCTTGAAATTTGAGGACATCACCCCCAAGAGCGGGGTGGGGACCGGGTTCTTTTTTGACCGGGAGGGCCACGTCCTGACCAACCTCCACGTGATCGAGGAGAGCAATCAGGTCGAAGTCGTCCTGGACGACGGCCGGCGGCTGAATGCCCGCCTGGTGGGCACGGCTCCGGGGATGGATCTTGCTGTTCTCAAGGTCGATGCGCCCGCCTCGGAGATCACGCCCCTCTCGTTCGGCGATTCCAGCGAGGTTGTGATTGGCCAGAAGGTCCTCGCTGTGGGACATCCCCTGGCTCTGCACAATACCCTCACCGTCGGCGTGGTGAGCGCTTTGAATCGTACACTCGAATTCCTTTCCCCCGAGCTGGAAGACTCGGTGATCCAGACCGACGCTGCGATCAACCCGGGAAACAGTGGCGGCCCGCTGCTGAACTCGAGGGGAGAAGTGATCGGAGTCGTCACTGCCGCCGTCGGAGAAGCACAGAACGTGGGCTTCGCTGTTCCCTCGAATTTTGCGCGCCGGGTCATCCCGGACTTGTTGCGTATGGGGCACCCCTATCGGCCCGCTTTGGGTTTTTCGGGCCGTGCGCTCAATCGTTATCTCGCCGATCTGTTTGGGGTCCCTCTCCATGAGGGCTTCCTCGTGGAGGAGGTCGCTTCGGGAAGCCCGGCCGATCTCGCAGGCTTGCGGGGTGGCGAACGGGCTGTGACCGTCGGCGAGGAAACCATCGTCCTGGATGGCGACATCATCACGGCGGTGAGCGGCAAGAAAGTGAGAACCATGGGTGAGATCGCGAGGGGCTTGCTGGAGGGGCGACCCGGGGAAAAGGTCGCGCTGACGATTTACCGAAAGGGCCGATTCTTTCCGGTGGAATTTTTATTGCAGCCCATGCAGTAAAATCGGAAATCAAGCAGGGCAGAACTTAGCCAGGGTCCCACTACCTAACGAGTGGGTGATCATCACAGCAAAGCTGAGGATTCCATGACTGCTTTTCAAGGGTTGGGAGTGGTGCTTGCTCTTCTGACAGCCACTGCGTCCGCGTCCGGCCCGGACTTCTCTTTTGAGGCCAGGCACGATCACTTTCTCGGAAGCTGCAAGGGGAAGCTTGTATTTTCGGCGGGAGGCGCGCAGTTCGAAGGCCCGAAGCACCGCTTGAGCTGGGACTACCGGAACATTCAATCGCTGGACATCCTGTCCGACCGGCAGATCGAGATCATCAGCTATGAGAGCCGCTCGTGGCAGGTGGGGCGAGACAAGCGATTTCGATTCGACCTGCCTCCCGAGAGCCTGACCAAGGATTTCTTCGACTTGGTTCGGGTCCGGATCGGGCGCCCCATTCGGACTCGCTATCTCTTTCCATCCACGGTGTACAGGGCGCAGCTTGCCGTCCGCCACCGCCACCGGTTGGGCGGCTGCCAGGGAAGCCTCAAGATCGCGGAGGACCGCATCATTTTCGAGTCGGAGGAGGCCTTGCACTCCCGAATCTGGTTCTACCGGGACATCCAAACCATGGCTCTGACCGACCCCTTTCAGTTCCGGCTGTCCACGCCCCTGGAGACGCACACGTTCGACTTGAAGGAACCGCTGGTTGAGAGCCTGTATCGCTTCATCTGGCAAAAGGTCTATCGGCCGGAGTAGCAGCATGTGGAAGAGTGTGGTTCTGTCCATGGCAAGTCTCTTTCTGGCTGTGTCCAGGGCCCAGGAGCCCTCGGCGCAGTTCCGGGTGGAGGTGGACCACGTGATGGTCTACGCTGCCGTGGCGGACAAACAGGGAAGGTTCCGGACAGATCTCGGGCGCCAGGATTTTTCGGTCTACGAGGATGGGGTGCTGCAGGAGGTGACCCATTTCAGCCTGGAACACGTCCCTCTGTCGGTGGTGTGCCTGCTGGACACCAGCGGCAGCATGGAAGGCGAAAAGCTGATGCATGCCAAGGATGCGCTGGTCCATTTTGCGGAGCGGCTCACGCCCCAGGATGAAATCGCGTTGATCGCGTTCGACGACGAACTACAGCAAATCAGCCCTTTCACCCATGACTGGAAGGGCTTCAAGAGGGAACTTCGGAGCGTGATGGCCGAGGGCGGCACGAGTTTACGACGCGGTCGTGGCAGCCACGGAGATCCTGGAACCGATCCGCGACCGCCGGCGGGCCGTGTTGATCCTCAGCGACGGCGTGGATACGGCAAGCAAAACGAAGTTCGAAAAGGCGCGGCAGGCGGTCCAGCGAAGCGAGATCCAGTTCTTCGCCATCGGGATCCAGGAAAAGCCGCTGGGATTCTGGGGCCGGTTGCTGAGCGGCTCGCCGGGGGGTTCCGACGAGAGGGGCGACCAATACCTTCGGGGCCTGACCGAGGACTCCGGGGGCGCAGTCTACCTGGTGGAGGATTCTAAGCGGTGCAAGGAGATTTGCATCGCCATCGCCGACGAGCTGATGCATCAATATTCGCTGGGGTACACGCCCTCGCACCGGGCGAAGGACGGAGAATGGCGACGCATCCGAATCGAGACTTCGGTGCCGGGTCTGAAGGTCCGGGCCTCGCGCTCGGGATACTACGCGCGCCAGTTGGCTGGGACGGGCTCATGAAGCGTAGGAGACACAGGCAAGCCATGACCGGCACTGTTACGGTAAACCCCTCGGTGCAGCTGCGCGCGTGGCTCCATGAGGTCAAAGGCATTGGAGGTTTCATGGTGCCTGTTTATTTTTTGGATAGCGATCTGCCTGACAACGGTGAGCCGGACAGGAGGCTCACCCATTTCTTGTGCGGAGGAGATTGGCTCTACCGGCTCTGCCAGGAGGTCATTCTGGGGATCGGCGGCGTGCGGATGCTCCACTGGGTGCGACAGATGACCCACTTGAGAATTTTCACCCAAGCAGGGTATCCGTTTGAGCAGGCACAATCGCTCCAAGTGACTGTCAAGTAGTCGGTTATGGCGCATGTGTGAAATCCACCAGCGGTATGCGATTTGCAGCAGGACCGGCAGGTGGGTTCGAAACTTCGCCGCCACCAAAGAGAGGTCACGGCTGAAATCATGGACCTGAGAACCGGCATGAAAATTTCGACGATTGGTTTGCTGATCGCGGGCATTGCCGTTTTACATTTCAAGACCCCGGTGGACGTACAGCGAGCGCACGTTATTTACCAGCACGCGTTCTACGTTCCCATCATTCTCGCAGGCATCTGGTTCAGGCTGAGAGGGGGATTGGGGGCCTCGCTGGCCGTCAGCGCCCTGTCCCTCCCACACATTTTCTATGATTGGTCACTGCTTCCCGTTTACGCTTTTGACCAGTACGTCGAGATCGTCATGTTCAACGTGGCCGGGTTGACGACGGGGCTGCTCTCCCTGATGGAAGAGCGCCAGCGCCGGCGGTACGAGAAGACCGCTCAGGAGCTCCAGGAAGCCTACGGGAGACTCCGCCAGACTTTCGATCAATTGCGGCAGAGGGATCGGTTGGCCGCACTGGGCGAAATTTCCGCCAGCATCGCTCACGAGATCCGCAACCCCATCAGCTCCATCCTGGGTTCCCTGGACATTCTGGAGCGCGGGTTGGATCGGAAAGATCCTGCCTATGAGTTTCTGGGGATCATCCAGAAGGAAATGGGTCGCCTGAACAAGCTGTTGACGGACATTCTTATCTTTGCCCGGCCTGTGGAGCCCCAAGTCCGCCCCTGTTCGACCCGTGAGCTGTTCGACAGTCTCGCCCTGTTGGTTTCCAAGGAAGCGCAGCGCCAGCGGGTCCAGCTTCGCGTGGAGCTGTCGCCGGACGCCGACGCCTTGGTGGCCGACCCGGACCAGCTCAAACAGGCTTTGCTGAATTTGCTGTTGAACGGGATCCAGGCCATGGGGAAGGGAGGCGAGCTGGTTCTCTCGGCGAGGCGCGAGGCGGAAGAGACGGTGCTGGGCGTTCGCGATGAGGGCGAGGGCCTGCCGGAAGAACAGCTCAACAAGATTTTCAATCCGTTCTTCACCACCAAGCTGGGCGGTTCAGGACTGGGGCTGCCCATCGCGTACCAGATTGCCACCCGGCACGGAGGCTACATCTCGGTGGCGCGGAATGCGGACCGGGGCATGACCTTTTCAGTTCGCCTTCCGGTCGAGAGGGCTCAGCCCGGCCAGCCGGGGCCGGCCCGTCAGGAGGTGTCCTTTGGATAAAAAGAAGATTCTCGTTGCCGAAGACGATGCCAGCTTGCTGCGGGTCCTCCAGTACCAATTGGAGCAGCGGGGATACGAGGTCCTCACAGCGGAGGACGGCCGCCGGGCGCTGCAAATTTTCGAGCTCTACGGCATCGACCTGGTGATCACCGATTTGCAGATGCCCGAGATGGATGGCCTCGAGCTCCTGGAACGGATCCGAACCTTGAGTCCGGACGCCATCGTGGTGATGATCACCGGGCACGGCACGGTGGATTCTGCGGTGGAGGCCATGCGCAAAGGGGCTTTCGATTACATCACGAAACCGGTGCATCCCCAGGAGCTGGCCCTCACGGTGGAGAAAGCCCTGACCCTGCGCCACCTGTTGGACGAGAATCGCAACCTCCGCCAGGTGGTGGAGGAATCGTTCCGGCGCGACGAGATCCTGGGGAACAGCCCGGCGATGAAACGGTTGTTCGAGCTGATCGCCCAGGTGTCCCGCACCGACGCCACGGTGCTTATCACCGGCGAAAGCGGCACCGGCAAGGAGCTGCTGGCCCGGGCCATCCATCGGAACAGCGCCCGCCAGGGCAAACCCTTCATTCCCGTCAACTGCGGCGCCATTCCCGAGGCGCTGCTGGAGTCCGAGCTGTTTGGTTATAAGCGCGGTGCCTTTACGGGGGCTCAAACGGACCGTGCCGGCAAGTTCGAGGCGGCCCATCGCGGCACCCTGTTTCTGGACGAGGTCGCCGAACTGCAACCTTCGCTGCAGGTCAAGCTCCTCCGCGTCCTCCAGGACGGCAAGATTGACAAGCTGGGAGTTCCGGAGCCTCTCCCGGTGGACGTCCGCATCGTGGCCGCCACCCACCGGGATTTGAGGCACCTGGCGGAGGAAGGCAGGTTTCGCGAGGATCTTTTTTACCGATTGAACGTTGTTCCGATCCGGGTGCCGACCCTCCGGGAACGCCGGGAAGATATCCCTGCCCTGGCGCACCACTTTCTGAAGCAATACGGGGGAAGGCACCAGAAACCCAATCTGAAGCTGTCGCGAGAAGTCTTTGCCGCCTTCGACCGGTACACCTGGCCCGGGAACGTCAGGGAGCTGGAGAACCTCCTGGAGCGGCTGGTGATCATGGCGCGGGACGACGTCGTTTGCGTGGACGACCTGCCTCCGGAGCTTTTCCACCCGGCACCGGCGGAGGTCGGGCCGGTGGTGCGGATCCCCGAAGGCGGGCTGGATCTGGTGGGCGTGGAGAAGATGCTCATCGAGAAAGCTCTTGAGATCAATCATGGGAACCAGTCCCGCGCTGCCCGCTTTCTGAACATCTCCCGGAACACGCTGCTCTACCGAATGCAAAAATTCGGCCTGGCCCGGGAGAAGGGAAGCGCCAGGAAGCCGGAAAGTGAGTCGAAGGTGACCGTGTAGGCCCCTCCTGCCCTGGGAAAGCCGACTGCAGGAACGCCGCCCGCTCCTGTATCCTCGAAGAATTCGGCGTTGAACAGCCGGAGTGAGTTCGGCACGATTTCTGCGGTCCAAAAAGTTTCCTTCGACAAACTGGAGGTAAGGTCATGGCTATTTTTGCCAGCACCATGGAAAAATTCGGACACGAACAATTGATCTTTTGCCAGAACCGGGACGTGGGACTGAGAGCAATCATCGCCATCCACGATACCACCCTGGGCCCCGCACTGGGCGGTACCAGGATGTGGCCCTATGAAACGGAGGAGGAGGCCATCGTGGACGCGCTGCGCCTCTCTCGCGGGATGACGTACAAGGCTGCTGCCGCCGGCCTGAACCTGGGCGGTGGGAAGGCGGTCATCATCGGAAATCCGAAAACGGATAAATCGGAAGCGCTCTTTCGAGCCATGGGACGGTTCGTCGAGAGCCTCCAGGGACGGTTTATCACCGGCGAGGACGTGGGAGTGGATGTGAACGACGTCGAGTACATGTACCTGGAGACCCGCTACGTCTCCGGCTTGTCCCGGGCCCGTGGCGGTGGGGGTGATCCAGCGGCGGTGACGGCTTTCGGCGTGTGGCAAGGGATGAGGGCCTGCGGCCAGGAAAAACTTGGCTCCGATTCCCTCGAGGGCTTGACCGTGGCGGTTCAGGGGCTGGGAAACGTCGGCTTCCACCTCGCCAAGCTGCTGATCGACCGCCAGATCAAGGTCATCGGCGCGGATATCGACGAGGAGAAGGTTCGGCGCGCCGTGGATCAATTGGGGATCGAGGAGGTGAAATCGGACGAGATCTACCAGGTCCAGGCGGACATTTTCGCCCCCTGTGCGTTGGGCGCGATCATCAATGACGCAACGATCCGGCAGTTCAAATTCAAGATCATTGCGGGATCTGCCAACAATCAATTGCAAGAGGACCGCCACGGCGATGAATTGGACCGGCGGGGAATCCTTTACGCACCCGACTATGTGATCAACGCGGGCGGTTTGATCAATGTGTTCGTGGAGTTGGAAGGCTACGAGCGCGAGCGGGCGCTGCGGATGACACGGGGTATTTACTACAACTTGAGAAAAGTATTTGAGATCGCCCGAAGGGAGAAGATCCCGACCTCCCAGGCCGCCGACAAGTTAGTGGAGCAGCGGATTGCGATGGTGAGGCAACTCAAGAGCATCTACACGGGTCAAGGCATCCACCGCATCAGGGCGAAGTAAGCCTGCGGCCGGTGCAATCCGAGCGCCATCGGCAAAGGGAGGGACCCGGTTACAAAAGCCTCTTCACCACAATGAGGGTTCGGTCATCAGAACCCTCGCGCCCTCCCGTGTGGCGATGGACTTCTCCCAGGATGTTCCCCGCGATCTCCTTCGCTCCCTGGCCTCGAGAATTCAGGATGGCCTGTTTCAGGTACTCGGTGCTGAATTCGTTTCCTTGTTCATCGCAGGACTCGACAATACCGTCCGTGTACATCACCAGCACATCGTTCGTCCCTAACCTTTCAATCCCCAGCTTGTAACCGCTTTCTTGCATCATGCCGATGGGCAAGCCCCCTTCCGTCAGTTCCCGAAAAGTCCCGCCACGCAACAGGAGCGGGTAGGGATGGCCCGCATTGACGTAATACACCCTGCCCTCCGGCTCCAGCTCGGCAAACACGGCGGTGATGAAGTCGGGTCCCTTGAACTCATCTCCGTCGTAGAACGACCTGTTCAAGATTTCAAACTTCACCCACGTCTTCAAATTGGTTTCCGTCAGCACCTTGAACACTCGCTTCAGGGCGGTCACTTGAACGGCCGCTGAAAAGCCGTTGCCCTTGGCATCTGCGATCAGCAGGCCCAGGCTGCCTCCGTGCATCGGGAAAAAGTCCCAGTAATCGCCCCCGACCTCCGCGTAGGGAGAGGATATTCCGTAGACCTGATAACCCTCGAATTGGGGCTGCGCCTTCGGCAGGATCGCGGCCTGCTGCTCCCTGGCCAGGGTGATGATCTCACCGAGCTTGTCCGTCTTGTTTTCGAGTCCCGTCCTTTTTCTTTTCATGGAAGATCATTATCCCTCATAATTCATCTGTTTTCGTTCGGGACTTCGCCTGCGCCTGGGGAATATTCCCCAATGTGCGTCATAGGACGCGGCCTGAGCCTCGTCCAATGCGAGATTTCCTTCCATTGGATGTGGCCTGGTGTTTGCTTTCCAGGCGGGCCCCGGAGACGATGTTGTCCATAGGGAGGATGGCTATGTTGCGTTTGAGAAGCTTGCGGATGGTTTGGCTGGCTGGCCTGGCTCTGTTGCTGGCCGGCGTGACACAGGCACCTGCCTTTCAACTGGGAAGTCGGGCCACCAAAGAGTGGATTGAGCGCCTGGAGAGACCCGAGAGGTTAGCCGGGCTCAAGACAGCGGAGGTGCTGGCGCGTTTGAAACTTAAACCGGGGGACGTCGTTGCTGATATCGGCGCCGGCGCCGGCGCGTTTTCCCGGCCACTGGCTCGGGCGGTTGCGCCTGGGGGAAAAGTCCTGGCCGTCGATGTCGATCAGGGGCTTCTCGATTATATCGACCAGCGAGCCAAGCAGGAGAAGATCGAGAACATCCAGACAGTGCTGGGTAAATTCGACGACCCCAATCTGCCGACCCGGCAGGTAGACCTGGCCTTTTTCCATGATGTTTTGCACCATATTGAACACCGCCAAGCTTACCTGAAGGCGCTTGCCTCCTACCTGAAGCCTGACGGGCGCATTGCCCTTATCGAGTTGGACAAAGACTACCCGAAGACCCCCCACCGGGACCAGCCCGAGATGCTCGTCAGCATGGATCAGGTTAAGCAGTGGATGACGGCGGCCGGTTTCGAGCCGGTCGAAAAGTTCGACCTGTTCGAAGACAAGTGGTTCGTCATGTTCGGGCGAAAGGCGGAAGAGCCTTCAGAGGCAGAACACCACCACTGATGTAGTTCGTGGCAAATTTGTTCGGCCCGGTCAGGTGTTGGGGGTGACGGCAGATTTTGCTCGACAAGAGTGTGGTAGTACGTATAATGTATGATATATGACTTTTACGAAAATCCAGGCGAAGAAGAAGAGCATCGCAGTGTTGGAACAAATCAGTTCGGCCCTTCGAAAGGGAACTTACGGTGTCGGTGCGAAGTTGCCCACGGAGACCGAGATTGCGACACAGATCGGAGTGAGCCGGAACGCGGTGAGGGAAGCTCTGAGCGCGTTGCAGCTCTTGGGGATCATCACTTCCATACCGGGCAATGGGACGTATGTGCGCCGCGCGATTGGCGAGGACCTCGAGGCGCAGGCTCTGACGTTGTTGGGGGAGGCCGGGAGCCCCTACGAAGCTCTGATGGCCCAGCTCGCCTTTGAACGGGGACTGTTCGAGCAGGTCATCGAGCACCTGGGCGCGGAAGATCTCGAGAAGCTCCAGGAGCTCCTGGGGAGCATGGAACATGCCATGGGGGCCGGCGACTATCACGCTTTTTTCGCCGCGGATCGGGACTTCCACCTGGGCATTGCGAAGGCATCTCACAACCGAGTCATTGAACAGACGATGCGCACTTTCCTCGGTCTGATCGAGCGGCAACTCTGGCGGAACTTGGAGGCGAAAGACTATTTCTCGGAGCAAAATCTGCGGGCTTCCTTGAACGAGCACCGGAAGATTTACAAAGCCTTAAGCCAGCGGGACGTCTCGTCCGCCAAACAGAAGCTCGAGGAGCACATCCAGGGCGTTTTGCGTCGCTGGCTACGGTGACGCGGGGAGGGCACCATGTCCAGGTCTCAGGTCCTCGTGATCGGAGGTGGAATCAGCGGTTGCGCCGCAGCGTTGTCGGCGCGGAAGGCCGGCATCGACAAGGTCACGCTGCTGGAGAGGAGCGACCGTTTGACCGGCAATGCCATGGCGGGCGGAATCATGGCGAACAATGGCCGGTTCACTGCCGAGGAGGAGATCAAACTGATGGGCGGGGGCGGCGATCTTTTCCAGGACTTTCGCGCCTGCGTGCTTCACGAGAACGTGGAATTTCCCGGCCATCGGCACTGTTATCTTCACGACATTCACCGGATTGAACGACTCATTCACGAGCACCTGGAGCGGGCGGGTGTGGAGATTCGACTTCAGCATCGGGCCATTGACGTCGTGCGGAAAGGGGATCGCCTCGTCGGCCTGGAGGTGGAGGTGATGGAGCATCGGCCGGATTTTCGCCTTCGCTCTTTTGAAGCCGATGTCTTCGTGGATGCCACCGGCTCGGCCGGCGGGATGGAGGTCTGTTACCGCTACGGGTACGGCTGCTCCTGTTGTGTGCTGAAGTGCCCGACCTTCGGAGGCCGGGTTGCCATCGGCGCCAGGGCCGGCGTCGGGACGTATTGCTCCAGTGCCGGTGGGCAGGAGGGGGTCATCAGCGGCAGCTTTGACCTTCAGAAGGAGACCCTCCCTCCGGAATATGTCCAGGAACTGGTCCGGACCGGCGTCGTGCTGGTGCCGTTGCCCCAGGAAGCACTGAAGCTGGCACGAAAGGCCTGCTCGCAGTACCGGCTCGACGCCTTTAAGAGCAATTTTGTGATCCTTCACAACGGGGAGGCAAAGGTCATGGCGTCGGCTTGCGAAGGTCTTCGCCAGCTCCCGTTGCTGCGGAACGCCACCATGGCCCAGCCTCTCAGCGGACCCGAGCTGAACTCCGTGCGTTACATTCAGGTGCATTTCAAGCGGGATGATCTTCGCGCGGCCGAAGTGTCCAACCTGTTTTTCGCGGGGGAGTCCGCCGGGCTGCACAACGGGCTCACCGAGGCCGTCTGCACCGGAGCCCTGGCCGGGTACAATGCGGCGCGGGCGGCGCTGGGCCACGACCCCATGGTTCTACCCCTTTCCACCGTCACCGGACACTTCATCCACTGGGTGAACCAGCGGGTACAAGAGGCGTCCGGACGCAACGAACGATACACCTACTCGGGCGGGACCTACTTTGAGGTCATGAAGGAACTGGGTCTGTACACCACGGATCTCCGTTTGATCCGGCAGCGCGTGGAGGCTGCGGGACTGGCGGATCTGTTCAATCGGAGATGGGTGCCCGCCGAAATGGTCACTCCATGATTCCGGAGCGACGATGTCGGAAGAATTGCGCGGCAGCCTGAACCATCCGAACGCGGGGCGCCTGTCTCTTGCCCCGTCGCGCACTGGCGACCTGCACCTGCTGGCGGCACGGTGCAAGGGGTGCGAGCTTTGCGTCTGGGTCTGCCCGGTCAGAAGTCTCGTCCTGGGGCGGCAACGGAACAGAAGGGGGTACAGGCTTCCGGAATTGAGGGACCTTTGTATCCACTGCGGGGAATGCCAGGCGATCTGTCCCGAGCTGGCGCTCATCGTGACTCCCAGCGGGGTCGCCTTTTCTCGCTTCATCCGGGAGGAGGAGACGCGGTGAGAGTAGCTCCGCTGCGGCCCGGCAGTTATTTCCTGAGCGGCAACGCCGCGTGCGCCGAAGCGGCGATCCATGCCGGATGCCGTTTCTTCGCCGCCTATCCCATTACGCCGGCCAGCGACATCGGAGAACGGTTGGCTCGCCGGTTTGCGGGAACCGAGGACGGGATCTTCATCCAGTGCGAGGACGAATTGGCCTCGATGGCGATGGTGTTGGGAGCGTCCGCGGCGGGGGCCAAGAGCATGACGGCGACTTCCGGTCCCGGCTTTTCCCTCATGATGGAGAACATCGGCCTGGGGATCATGATGGAGCTTCCCTGCGTGGTGGTGGACGTGCAACGGGGAGGCCCCAGCACCGGTCTGCCCACGCTGCCTTCCCAGGGGGATGTCCTGCAAGCTCGTTGGGGCACTCATGGAGATTACCCGATGGTGGTGCTGACCCCCGAAAGCGCTCAGGAGATGTTCCACTGTACCCTCCGGGCATTCAACCTGGCCGAGCGTCTGCGCATGCCGGTCTTGATTCTCTCCGAGGAGTCCGTGGGGCATACGAACGAACCCGTATCGGTTCCGGACGCGCACGCCATCGAAACGGTGAGCCGCAAAATGACAACGGTTCCCCCTCTGGCCTATCGTTCCTATGAGCCAGACGACCATGGGGTGCCCGCCATGGCCCCTTTGGGGAAGGGGTACGGCGTGACTCTGACGGGGCTGAGCCATGACGAGAGGGGTGCGCCCCGCGCCAGCGATCCCGAGAACCACCAAAAGCTGGTGGAGCGCCTGTTCGCCAAGGTGGAAGCCCACTGCCCACAGATCCTCCTGTACGAGGAAGAGCTCACCGAAGACGCGGAGCTGGTGGTGATCGCCTACGGGGCCGTGGGGCGCCCGGCGAAGGCCGCCGTCTTGCAAGCCCGCCAGCAAGGGCTCAAGGTGGGCTTGTTTCGTCCCATCTCGCTTTTCCCCGTGCCGGAAGCGAGGCTCTTGGAGCTGGCCCGCCGGGTCCGGGGCTTCGTCGTGGCGGAGATGAACGCCGGCCAGTTCGCCCGAGAGGTCGAACGGTGCGTCCGCCCGGTTCCGGTGCGGTCCCTCTCGAGCCTGGCGGCGGTGCACAAACCCGAAGAAATCCTCCACGTCATCGAAGGGTGGGCGCATGTCGATTAGACTGTACGACGAATGGCCCGATGGAATAGGGCATCCTCTGGACTCCCTGCTGCGAACCGAACAGTTGCCGCATGTCTGGTGCGTGGGCTGCGGTCTGGGAACGGCGACGGCCTGCCTGCTGGGGGCGCTGGAGGAGCTGCCCGCCGTTCGGGACCACGCTGTTTTGGTGGGGGGTATCGGCTGTACGGGCAGGGCGGTCGGATACACGAAATTGGACAACTTTCACACCACCCATGGCAGAGCGATCCCGTTCGCCACGGGCCTGAAACTGGCGGACCCCTCTTTGAACGTGATCGTTTTCAGCGGTGATGGGGACCTCTTTTCGATCGGGGGCAACCACTTTATTCACGCCGCCCGCCGCAACGTGGACCTCCTGGTCATCTGCTGTAACAATTTCATCTATGGAATGACCGGCGGCCAGGTAGCCTGCACCACGCTGCCCGGCGATCACTCCACCACCACACCGATGGGGAACCTGGAGGATGCGTTCAACCTGCCGGCCCTGGCGGAAGCGGCAGGGGCCACCTACGTGGCCCGTTGGACTTCGCTTCACCCCGTGCAGACCCAGCGAACCATCCGGGAGGCCCTGGGACGGAAAGGGTTTCGATTCATCGAGATCCTGGTCCAATGCCCCACCTATTATGGGAAATACAACGACATGGATCTGAGGGGCATGGTGATGTATCTCAAGAATCGGGCCGCGATGGCGGAGGGTTCCGCTCCGGCCGCGGTGCCCATCACAAAGGATCGGATTCCCGTCGGGGTCTTCGTCCGGTTGGAACGGCGGCCATTCGACGGCCGCATCCCTCCCGCGTCATGAAAACCATCCCGGCCCAGACAAGATGTGCGATCAAGTGTTCAGGCTTCGGCGGCCAGGGAGTCATCACCCTGGGCCTGACCATTGGCACGGCGGCGATGAAGGCGGGCAGCCAGGTGGTGATGACCAGGAGCTACGGTCCCGAGTCTCGGGGAGGCGCCTGCTCCAGCGATGTCGTCATCGACGACCGCCCCATCCTCAGTGCGGCGGTCGAGCACCCGGATATTCTGGTTGCTTTCAGCCACGAAGCGCTCTCCCTCTATGCCAGGGTCCTTGCGCCCGGAGGCCTGCTGCTCGCCGATGACATCCTGATGGAGGCGGAAGGTGGGAACGGCGGGAGCCGCTGGCCGGGAGTCGCGGTGGTCTGGGTTCCCGCAACCCGAATTGCGGAAGAGGCGGGAGCCAGCCTGAGCGCGAACATGGCGATGTTTGGCGCTCTCATCGGCGGCGCCGTGCGGCTCAATCCCGGCTGCGCGGAGGAGGCCGTTCGAGACTGTGTCCCGCCCAGCAGCTTGAAGCTCAACAGTGCAGCCTATCAACAGGGGTTCCAGTGGGCCCTGGAACGCCGGTGGACCGTGTTGTACCCT
>JACQTF010000104.1 GCA_016210925.1 Acidobacteriota bacterium
AGGCTGACGTGTCCCTTAACTCACAGCGGTCGCGCCATTTGCCAGTACAGCGTTCGCCGGAGTCTTTGTGGCATACGATTTGCGTCGTATGTGCGCCCACTCGTTTCCGGAACCAAAGCAAGGGTAAGCTTCTCGCTTAATCGCTGCGTTTGAACCACGTCCTTCGCCTCAGGCGAAGAGGGGGGACTGCATGAGGAGAATGGCATTCGTTTTTTTCCTGGCGCTGACGACGTCCATGATGGCAGAGACCATCGTGTTTCGGACGACCCTGAGTCCCGCCAATGAAGTACCGCCTGTAGCGGGCTCCACCGCCACGGGCACAGCCGCCATCACCCTTGACATCAACCGGGACGCGACCGGAAACATCGGCTCGGGCTCCGTGGATTTTGATGTGGATTTTCAGTTCCCGGGCAGCGTGACCATCACGGGCCTGCACATTTACAATGGGGCTGCCGGCGTCACCGGGCCGGCCCGCATCAGCTCCGGCATCAGCAGCATCAACGATGCCGACGGGGCCGGAAACATTTTCCGGCGCGCCGAGGTGGGTCCCAGTGATCCCAGCCGCCTGCTGGTCCTGGCGGGGATCCTGAGCAACCCGGAGCTTTACTACGTCAACCTACACACCACCGTGAGCCCCGGAGGCGCCATCCGCGGCCAGCTTGCGGCAGAAACTCTCGTCTTCCGAACCGCTTTGAGCGCCGCCAACGAGGTGCCACCCGTGACCGGGCTCGCCGCTACCGGCGCCGCCACGGTGACGCTGCACCTGAATCGGGACAGCTCCGGGACCGTCCGGTCCGGGAGTGTGGATTTCGAGGCGGCCTACGGATTCCCCGCGAGCGTGAACTTCGTTGGGCTGGATATCCATAATGCCCCAGCTGGCTCCAACGGGGGCATAGTGATTAGCTCGGGCATTGGTAGCTCCAACAGCGTCACGGACGGCGACGGCACGGGAAATATCTTCCGGCGAGTGGACATCCCCAGCACGGATGTCATAGGGGTAGCCGCTTTGAATGCCATTCTGGTGGACCCCGGAGCGCATTACGTGAACCTCCGCACGGCCGATCACCCCGGAGGCGCGATGCGCGGGCAACTGGCTAACGACACGGTCGTTTTCCGCGTCCCGATGACACCCGGCAACGAGGTGCCCGCTATTACGGGGCTGGATGCCTCGGGCCTTGCTACCATCGCCTACCGTCTCAACCGCGACGGTGCTGGCGGCATCATCTCGGGGACAGTCACCTTTGATGTGGACTACCGGTTCCCAGGCAGCGTGACCATCACGGGCCTTCACATCCACGATGGGCCTGACGGGGTCAATGCGCCTGTCCGCATTAGCTCCGGCGTCAGCAGGTTCACCGATGACGACGGGTCCGGGAACATCTTGAGGCAGGCGGAGGTCACCAGCGCCAACCGAACGGCACTAAACGCCCTCCGGGGAAGCCTGGGCAGCCCCGAGCGGTACTACGTCAACTTGCACACCACGGTGTTCCCTGGAGGAGCTATGCGCGGGCAGCTTCGCAGCGGCGAGACCGTCGTCTTGCGAACTGCTTTGAGCCCCGCCAACGAAGTGCCCCCCATCCTGGGGCTGGACGCCACCGGAACCGCTCTCATTACCCTGCGCCTGAATCGGGACACCTCGGGCAACCTCACCTCCGGCATCGTGGACTTCGACGTGGACTACCGGTTCCCTGGTGCCAAGACCCTCACGGGGCTGCACATCCACAACGGCGCTGCCGGGGTCAATGGTCCGATCCGCATCAGTTCTGGCCTGGCCAGCACCGCGGATTCGGACGGTGTGGGAAACATCTCGAGGCGCATCGAGATCCCCAGTGGCGATGCCGCAGGCCTGGCCACGCTGCAAGACATGCTGGACAACCCGGATCTGTACTACGTCAATTTGCAAACCGCCACCAGTCCAGAGGGAGCCATTCGCGCGCAACTCGAGACCCTGCGTTCCGTTTACGTTCAAGTGGCCCGGGGCGGAGGCTTCACTTCAGCCTTTACCGTAGTCAACCCTTCGGCGACCAATTCCCTGTCGGGCACCGTTCACTTTCTCGGGGATGACGGCAAGCCCCGGTCCCTGTCGGAAACCTCTCTGCGCTTCACCCTTCCGCCGGGAGGAAGCCGAACAGTCGGCACCACCCCTGCCGGCTCGTTGATCGGCGCCTATGCCCGGATCACCGCCACCGACACAGTCAACAGCACGCTGAAGTTTTCGTTGCCTGAATTCGGGAGCGCCACCCTGGGAGCCAGCGAGACGTTCAGCGAATTTCGAGGAGCCGTTGCCCGAAATCTGGCCGCGGGCCGCACCACCGGAATCGCCCTGGTGAACCTGGGAGAGACCGCAGTCCGGATAGGTCTCAACCTGCTCGACTCGAACGGAAACCCGGTACCCAATGGCCTGCGGGCATTGGACCTAAAACCGAAGGAGCACACCGCCCGGCTCCTGGAAGAGTTGTTCCCGGGCGCAAGCACAGGCGATTTTCAGGGGACAGTCTCCGTGGTGTCCCGGTTTGGACTCTTCCGGGTGAGGGCGGTGGCGGGAGTGATCCTCCAGCTGGGGCCCGGACAGTTCTCGGCGGTGCCCTTGACGCCGGTTCCCTAGCGGTGGCCTCCGATCAGTTCTCGATCCGGAAGCCCCGGGATGGGAGTCCCTCGAGGGTTGACGGATCGACGTGGAGGTTAGCGTTCATCCCGGTTCCCTGCACCGGACCGCGCGGGCGGCAAGGGGCACGCGGGATGCTTCCCGAGCACCTCCTCCCGGCTCCGATAGACCTGAACCCGGCCATCCGCCTGGAGCAACCTGAACCGGTTTGCAAGGGCTGCATCGCCGACCACGGCAGCCCTTTTCTCCTGGGCACGGACCGTCCGGACCTGCCTCCAGAGAGCCAGCGCGTCGGCCAGAGCCAGCAGGCGCGGCAGATGCCCGGTGCCAGCCGCGCTGCACGCCACGAGGGGCAACCAGAGCCAGTGCTGGAGCCACCAGCTTGCCCGATGGACGTGGATCCAGTGAAAGAGATACCGATTCCTCCAGGCAATCCTTTCCACCTCCCGGTTCCGGTAGTGCGCGGCGATCGTGGAGCTGGCGTTGTGGAAGGCGATGCTGCGCGGCTCATACAGAATGGTCCAACCGCGCTTCCAGGCCCGGTACGAAAGCTCGATGTCCTCCCAGTGAAAGGGTGAGAGGAGCGTGCTAAACCCTCCCAACCGATCCAGGAGGTCCTTGCGAAAGGCCGAAAAGCCGCCGATGGCGGTCAGGGAAGGCCAGTCTTCCGCCTGCACCTCAGGACGTTCTGCGACATCGTAGTTGGCGTACACACTCCAGAAGCCGCGTCGGAAGACTCCCACCTTGCCTCCATTGCAAAAAATCCCGCTGTCCATCTCGAAGACCCGGGCCGTCGCGGCGAAGACCTGGTTCCGGGTGAGGCGTTCGATCAAGGGACGCACGAAGCCCTCCCCGACGCAGACGTCATTGTTCAACAGCAGGACCGTGGAACCCTGCGCCGCTTCGAAGCCCGCGTTGCAAGCCGCGGCAAAACCGCTGTTGCAGGAAAGGGAAAGGACTCGGACCGTAGTGGGAAAGTGGCGCCGCAACCATGCCACGCTGTCGTCGGCACTGCCATCGTCCACCACCAGAAGCTCCCAGTTGGAGCTTGTGTCGGCCTCGTAGCGACGCGCCGCGGCAAGAACGGAAGGAAGAAACCGCTCCAAAAGGGTCCGTCCGTTCCAGTTGGGAATGACGATGCTGACGTCTATGGCTGGCACCACTTCCGCGCTTGATTCGCGCCCGGTAAACAGGGCGCACTGGTCCTCAGACCGGCGAGATTTCCCGGGTGGGTGCTCCGCACCAGGGGCCACCGTAAACTAAAAGCGACCACCACAGAGTGCGATAGAGACCATCGAAGAAATGCTCTTCGATTAGTGCAGTTGAATGCGAACCGTGCTGGAAGTCTTGCTACGGACCCGCGAGGTGACCAGCGCGATCACCCCTGCGGCTGAGACAATTCCCCCAAATAAGAGCAAAAGCCACATTTCCTTTCGTTCCTCCTCCGTCGTTTGAAACTTTTCCTGACAAACAGCGTGCCAATCCTGCGTGCCAGTAAATCTTTGTACAGCATAAAGCCCCGCACTTCACAATGCAATGTAAATTTCAGGTAAATTTCAAGAAACCTTCATCCTGAAAACGAGGCACCCGCGCTGCCGGATCCTCATCTACGCTGGCGGCCCACCGCGGCGTATGGCATAGGACAATCGACCTGACGCGGATTGACCCAGGGCTTGACAAGATTTGTCATCCGTCCCACCTCTGCCCGAGGCTAACCTGTCCATTCTGTGAGAGTTATCTTTCCTTCCACACGGGTTCGTTTCTTGCACCCGGGTCGATGGTTTCCGAGCAAGGCTAATCCCGCCGGCGCAAGGAGGGGCAAAGCCAAGCTCCTCCTTCACGGCGGTATCTCGAGAAGGAGGTTTTTGTATGCTTCTTCGCAGGCCATTCAAGGTAGTTGTTTGGGGCTGCCTGGTGCTGGCGTTGCTGTGCGGTCCTGCCGGGGCCCGGTCCGTCGAGCTGAAGTTCCAGGGCATGATCACAGCCATCGACCAGGAGTCCGCGTCGGTGGGAACCTTCTCGATCCACGCGTTCGATTTCCAGGTCAAAGTGGTGGTGAACGCGGAAACGGAGATCAACGGGTCGAACGGGGATACGTGGAAGCTTTCCGATCTTTCGGTAGGGCAGTTCGTGCAGGTGTCGGGTTACTTCTCCTCCAAGGGCCTGGTGGCGAAGGAAATCCAAGTGAGGCACGATCCCAGGACCGATTTCGAGTTTCGGGGTTTCATCGAAAACCTGACCAACTCAGGAACGACCCTGACTATTCACGGCGTCGCCGTCCTGCTGGACGCCTCCACCCGGATCGAGGGCGAAGGAAGCGACTCGCCTGTGGCAGTGTCGTCTCTGGTGGTGGGTCAGCCCATCTTGGTCAAAGGCTTCGTCAAGACCCTGACTGGCAACGCAAAGCAGTTCATAGCTTCGAAGGTCAAGGTGGGTCGCCCGGACAGAAATCGCTTGAAGGTGGAATTCGAGGGCACCATCAAGAGCATAAACGGGGACCGCAACATCCTCCAGATCAGCGTTCGTGGCTCCGACGCTCCTGCTGAGGTGTTGTTGACTTCGGAAACGCGAATCAAAGGCACGCTCGCGGTCGGCGCCTTCGTCGAAGTGCACGGATTCCTGAACTCGCAGCTCCAGGTGGTGGCCACTGAGATCAAGGTGGGCGACCACGACGCGGACGACGACAAGAGGGAGCCGTCAACCCATACGCTGAAACGGGAAATCGAACTGAGGCCCACCTCCGTGGAGCCGAAGGCGGAGGGTAAAGCTCAGTTTGAGTTTAAGAGCGCAAACGAACAGAAGTTCCAGGTGGAGGTGGAAGACCTGACGCCGGCCGCCGTCTACAAGGTGCTGGTGGACGGAAAGGAGCTCGGCAGCTTCACAACCGACCACCGCGGCAAAGCAGGGGTCACGTTCCGCACCAGCCCTGGTCCCGATGACCGAGCCCTGCCCAATACCTTGAGACCTGTCACGGCCATCAAAACCGTGCAGGTCGTCAACGGCTCAGGCGCCACGGTCCTGCAGGGAAGCTTCTGACCAGTTTAAGTTTGGGGACAGACTACTGAAAGTTTTTCAGTAGCCTGTCCCCAAATTCGTTACAATTGCTTGGTGGCCGTTATTCGTCCCTTCCGAGGAACACGATACAATCTCGAACGAGTTCCGGATCTCTCCCGATTGATCATCCCGCCCTACGACGTCATCCCTCCAGAGAAGCGGGAAATCTTCTATGGGCGAGATCCTTATAACTTCATTCACCTGGAACTGGGACGGGAACAACCGCAGGACACGCTGGAGGACAACCGCTACACCCGAGCTGCGGACACTTTGAGACGCTGGTGGCAAGAAGGCATGCTGATTCGTGACGAAGAGCCCGGATTCTATTACTACGCCCAGGAGTTCCAACTCCCCAAGAGAGACCTGCTGATGCCCGACAACGCGACGCCCCAGCGCCTCCGCCGGGAAAGCTTCCTGTGTCGAGTGCGCCTGGAGACGCTCGGCTGGGGTTCCATCTTTCCGCACGAGCAAACGCTCTCGAAACCGAAGGAGGATCGGCTTCTGTTGATGAAAGCCTGCGGAGCAAATCTCAGCCCCATCCTGGCCATGTACGAGGATCGCCGGCGTGAGGTGAGAACGGCCTTTGCCAACGCTGTTCAGCGACCACCGGCGTTGGATGTCACGGACGATGACGGAGTCCGGCATCAGATGTGGCGGGTAACGGACTCCAGGATCCTGGCGCGGGTGTGTGAGGCCTTTCACCCCCTGAGCCTGTACCTCCTGGACGGACATCACCGTTACGAGACGGCGCTGGCATATCGGGACTGGCGCCGGCAGACGGACTCCGCCGCCGAGGAAGCGGCCTTTGACTATGTTTTGATGTGCCTCACGGCCACCGATGACCGAGGCCTGGTGGTGCTACCCACCCATCGCCTGGTGTTCGGATTGGAGCCCTCCCGGTTCCGGGATCTGCTGGCCTGCGCCGGAGAGTTCTTCTTTCACCAAGCGTGCTCCAGCTCCGAAGAGCTCGTGGCGGGGATGTTCGAGGGAAGGAAACGCCGCGTGATCGGTGTGGTCCAGACGAGCGGGTACCACCTCCTGACTTTGAAGGAACCGCTCGTCCGGGATGGGACGTTCGCGCCGCCCCTGCAGGAACCCTATGGAAAGCTGGACATCGCCATCCTCCACGCTCTCGTTTTGGATCGCCTGTTGAAGATCAGCCAGGAAGACCAGCGCGAACAGCGGTCCTTAAGTTACGTCAAGGGCGTGGACCAGGTCTTCGAGGGGGTGCGTTCGGGAAGGTTCCAGGCTGGCTTTTTGCTGAATCCGACCCCTGTCTCGACGGTCCGGGCTTTTGCCGAAGCCCGGGCCTTCATGCCTCAGAAATCCACCTACTTCTACCCGAAGGTGGCTGCCGGCCCGGTCTTCTACGAGTTCTAGCGACGCACTCCCAGGCGCACGCGCGCAGTGAGGGGCTGCCCGTTGCGGAGGACTTTGACTTCCACTTCGTCGCCCGGCTTGTGGGAACGGAGGACGTAAGTAAAATCCATGAGGTTCTGGATTTTCTTCCCATCGAACTCCACGATCACGTCCTGGGGTTTGAGGCCAGCCTGGTCGGCCGGGCTTCCCCGCCGGATATCTGCGAAACGCACTCCTTCCACGTCCTGGGAAAAGTCGGGTACTGACCCAAAGTAGGCACCGTATCCTGTCCCCCCTTGGGACGCAGGGGACTTTTCCTCCATCTTGACGTAGGCGAGCCGGTCCGGGCGGGAGGCCAGTTGGAGGCCCACCTGGTAAGCCAGCTGGAGGATTCGGACCGCCCCGGCGGCATTGATCTTGTCCGAGGTGTCCGAGGGGCGATGGTAGTCGCTGTGCAACCCGGAGAAAAAGAAAAGCACTGGGATGCTCTTGATGTTGAACGACGTGTAATCGCTGAAACCGTACCCGCTGGGAAACGAGTCGAGGCGAAGCTGCACCGCCCTATTGGCTTCTTCCAGCAAGGAGGGAAATTCTGCCGCGCTGCCCACGCCACCGACATACACCCTTTCCTCCTTCAGGCGACCGATCATATCCAGGTTGATCATCGCCACCGTTTGCTCCAGCGGGAACAGGGGCTGGCGGGTGTAAAAGGCAGACCCCAGCAAGCCCAATTCCTCCCCTGCGAAGGCGATGAAGAGCAGGCTTCGGGCCGGGCGGGGTCCCGTGGCGTAGGCCCGGGCCAGCCACAGCAATCCTGCGGTGCCCGACGCATTGTCGTCGGCCCCGTGGTGAATTTGCCCGCTGGACTGGGGCGCGAGAGAATTCTGGCCTCCCCGGCCGAGGTGGTCGTAATGGGCTCCGAACACGACGCACTCGCTGGAAAGCTTGGGATCGCCGCCGGGCAGATAGCCCACCACGTTTCGCGCGACGCGCCTCCGCGCCCGCGCGTCCACGGAGAGGTGGGCCGAGCCAGTCAAAGCCCTCGACCCCGGTTGGCCGCTCTCTGTGATGCCCTGCGCAAGTTCCCGAAAGGAAACGCCCAGGCTGCGCTCGACCTGGGACGCAAAGGAAGGCTCCAGCCGCACGGTCACGATCCCGGTGTCTTGAGCGTCCACTCTGCCCCGGTGACGCGGCCCCGCTTCTTCCCCGAGGTGATGCCAGGAATCCCGAACCAGGAACAGCGCCGCGGCGCCGTGGTTCTTGGCGTTGACCACCTTGCTGGAGAACTGGGCATGCAGCGTCAACTCCTTCCCCTGGAAACGGCTCGCCGGGTCATTTTCCTGGGGCTCATGCTCGGCCACGACCACGATCTTCCCTGCCACGTCCAGGCCGCGGTAGTCGTCGTACTCATACTCAGGCGCCGTGATGCCATAGCCGGCAAACACCAATGCGCCCTCCACCTCCCTTCCCCGCCCGAAGCTGAGGAGAGCAAAGTCAGAGCCGATTTTGCCAGCCATGGAGCCCGACGGGGACGCGACCCGCATCCGGTTGCCCGGTCCCAAGTCCGAGCCTACGACGATCTGGAACGGCTGGAAGAAGGAAGTAGTCCCCCGAAGAGGCTGCAAGCCCAGTTTGGCGAACTGACGGGCGAGGTAGTCGGCAGCGCGGTCCAGCTCCGGCGTCCCGTTCCCGCGGCCCGCCATGGGGTCCCCCGACAGATGCCGCACATGTTCCAGGTATTCGGCCGGGGAAGACAGGTCCGACCAGGCCAGCGGCGCCGAGGAAGCCAGAATGACTAGAAGAGAGAATCCGCGCATCGCTCCAAATCTACCACAGGCTTGGGAACAGCGCACGAGACTGTTCGGCGGGCGTTAGAGGGAGCGGGCTACGAGGCGAGAGCCGGTTGGGGAGCGGTCAGGGAGGGCTGCGAAGCAAGAGGCAGAAACGGATCCTGCGGCGGCAGGGCACCCTGCTTCATCAGCTCCCGGATGAGGTTCTGGCACGAACGGCACCGCAGGGTGTGAAGCTCGATCTCCGCCAGCAGGCGGGGGTCCAGGTCCTTCTCCGTGAAATCCACCAGCAAACGCGAATTACACCGACCATTGCGACCGGGCATCCCTAGCATACCCTCCCGAGGTGGGCCTCGTTCGCGGTAAAACGGGCCTGGATCGCTTTTCGCTGGCGTTTCCTCTCGTACATGCGCGCGTCGGCCATGGTCAGCAGGCGATCGGCTTCGTCACCGTCCGCGCCGTAGGAGGCGTGGCCGATGCTCAAGTCGATCTGGAGGAAGGTGTTTCCGCGGACCTGGAACCGGAACTGGACGAAGGCGTCCTGAAGGTTCTCCATCTTGCCTTCCACCGCCTCACTGGAAAGGCCCGGCAGGATAGCCACAAACTCGTCACCCCCCACGCGGCACAGGAAGTCATATTCCCGGAGCTTGCTCTTCAAGAGTTGGGCCACCTCCCGGAGGACTCGGTCACCCACCGGATGCCCGTAGGTGTCATTGATGGTCTTGAAGTTGTCCACGTCGAGGGCCATGACCGTGAGTGGTTGCTGCTCCCGTCGGGCCCGGGTCAGCTCCTGATCCAGGTGCAGGAACATGTTGCGGGTGTTGGGAAGCCCCGTGAGCGCGTCCGTGAGGGCCGATTCGTGGGTCTCCTCGTACGTGATGGAGTTTTTGATGGCGATGGCCGCCTTGGTGGAGACCATTTCCAGGATCCGGGCGTGGTCCGGGGTGAATTTTTGGGGCGCCTGGTCGAAGAGGGCGATGGTCCCGAACGGCTGCTCGTTGACGAACAGGGGGACCACCATCATGGACCTCATGTGAGTCCAGGGCTTTCCCTCCATAGCCTCCTTGAACTCGAACGAGGGGTCCGCGTTGACCACCAACTGGCGATTCTTCAAGACCCAACCCAAGACGGGACCATCCATAGAGACGGGACACTCCGAATAAAGCTCCGCCTGGACCCCCTCCACGTACCGGGGCACCAGCTGGGAGTCCCTCAGAAAGTAGAAGGCATAGGTGGAAGCGGGGATCAGTTTCTTGACCTTGCTTACGATCAGGTGGAGCGATTCGTCCAGGTTCAAGCTGGTCCCGATGACCTCCACCAACTCGTACAGCGCGGAGAGCTCCCGGTGAGCCGCAGCGATATTCTCAAAAGCAGATATGGGGGAGACGCTGAGGAGCCCTGCGGCAGGCTTGGCCGACGACAAATCCAGCGCGGGGGTGAGCGACAGGGTCCGAGCGTTGGTCACGGCCAGGTGCGCCTTCCCCTCCAGCGTGCTGTGGTACTTCACCAGTGTGTCCACCACCAAGGGGTCGAAGCTGCGGCCCCGCTCCGAGACCACATACTCGAGGGCCGTCTCCACATCCAGGGCCTTTCTGTAAGGCCGGTTCGAGCACAGGGCATCGAAGCAGTCCACCACCGAGAGGACTCGGGCCCCCCGGGGAATGGTTTCCCCCTCCAGCCCGTAGGGGTATCCGGTGCCGTCCCAGCGCTCGTGATGGTGGAGCACCAGTGGCACGACAGGGTACGGGAAGTTCACCGCAGCCAGGATCTGGGCACCCACCACCGGATGAAGAGCCATCTTTTGAAACTCCACCGCGGACAGCTTGCCCGGTTTGCTCAAGATGTAGTCGGGCACCGCCAGCTTCCCCACATCGTGGAGCAAGGAAGCGGCGTGAAGGGCCCTGATCTCGTCGTCGGGCAGCTGAAGCACCTCCGCCAGTCCAGTGGCGTAGACCTGCACGCGCTGGATGTGACCGTGGGTGACCTGATCCTTGGCGTCGATGGCCAGCGCCAGGGCCTCGATGGCTGAATCGTGCAGCGTCTCGATCTCCTGCAGGTGCCGCTCGCTGTCCTCCAGACGGGCCATGTAGAGCTTGTACGAGTAGTAAACGAGGTACAGGGGCGGCCCGGTGAAAATTACGACGCGCCAACCCCACTGGCCCATCAGGATGGCCACCAGGAGCGCGATCAGCGATCCACAATAGTACCCGGGGGCTGTCCACAGGAAATTCGAATGCCAGGTCTTCAGGAAGGGCTTCTTCGAGGAGAGGGTGATGGCACCCCCTACCAGGAAGGTGTTCAGACAAAAGTAGAGGGAGGAGCTCACGAACAGGGCGATGGATCGCGAAACGAAATCCTTGCCCAGGAGACCCAAGAGCCCCCGGAAGCAGAGGCCCGACGCAAAAGCCGTCAGCGCCAGGCCCGCCACACTGAAAAAGAGGCGGTGCAGCGCCGGCTTCCATTTGGAGTACAGGAGGCTTTGGCTGACGGCGCTCAGGCCCGCCGTCGCCATGGCAGCCTCCG
>JACQTF010000110.1 GCA_016210925.1 Acidobacteriota bacterium
CTCATTTCCAGCAGAAGGAGTTGCCGGGACATCAAATGCCGGGAAATGAGTAGCCTGTCCCCATTTTTCTCCATTTTTCTAATTTTTCTATTTTCTGCTTGACTTCCCCAACCCAAAGGCGCAATATCCTCACCATCGCCTAGCTGAAACTCAACTTCCAACTACCACGTTCGTGCGGAAGATGACCTGAGGCAAAGGTCCATTAAACCAACGGTCAACCACCAAAGGAGGCCGATATGTCGGAGGAGCGCACGACGGAATGTTGGCACAGGATCTCCTTTCTTTTCATTCTGTACCTGGCGGTTTCAAGCGTCGGGTGCTCTTCCAGACCGGACGCAGAACTTAAGTTGGCCCTGGAGGCCATGGAGCAGGCGAAGGGGCAGCATGCCGCCGAGTTCGCAGCCGCGGAGTGGAAGAGTGGAGAGGAGGCCTGGGAGCAGGCTCACGCCCTGCTCGCAAAGGAAAGCTACAGTCAGGCGCGCATGCAGCTTTTGAGGGCGAAGAGCCGGTTCGAAAAGGCACGGGATATTGCCAAGGCCAAACGCGACGTCGTTCTAAAGGATGTGCAGGGTATCCAAAAGGAGATCGATAGGCGTTACCAGGCCGTCAAGGATGGCGTCGGCAGCAGTGGAGCAAGGCTCTCTGCGGCGCGTAAAAAAAGTTTGGAAGATGCGTTCAGGGAAATAGACAGGGGCCTCGAGAAGATGAAGGCGGAGATCCAACAGGGAGAATACAACGATGCGAGGAATTCGGCCCAGACCACGGCGCGGTGGCTTTACGAGGCCGAACGGGTGCTCCCGGGCTCTCTGGGCGGAAAAAAGAACTGAGGATCTCAAGCGGAAAGCGGACGGGATCCTGCGGCCAGCGCTTTCCGCGTAGGAAGGGAGGCAAGCATGAAAGTCACGTCATGGATGGTCGCCGGCTGGTTCCTGGCGGCGGGGGCCCTGGCCCAGGACGCGGCACCTCAGCAACCAGACTACACGCCCGAGGAATACGCAGCGTACAAGAAAGCGGCCGACGAGACCGATCCCGCCAAGAAGGAAGAGTACCTGGGGGAGTTCTTGCGGGCCCATCCCCAGTCCAGCTTGAAATCTTACATCCTGCCACTGTATGCCGATCTCCTGAAGCACCATGAATCGAGCAAAAACTACACCGCCCTGGCCTCCTCGGCGGAGCGCTTTCTGGCCACAGGCCTGGACAAAACCGTGGCCCTGGCGTTCCTGGTATCGGCCTCCCAGGGCCTGAACGATGCGGAGAAATTCATCACCTACGGGGAGCAGCTCTTTGAGGCGCAGCCTTACGGTAACCTGGCCTACTACCTGGCCAAAGCTTTCGAGAACAAGGACCCCAAAAAATATTTCTTTTACGGTGAGAAAGCGGTGGAATTCATGCCCGAGCACTATGAGATGATCGCGGGGCTGGCGGACCGGTATGCTCTGAAGCGTGACTTCCAAAAAGCGGCCCGGCATGCCCGCTCCGCCCATCGGATCCTGGAGAAAATGACCGGTCCTCCCGAAGGCACTGATCCCGCCCAGTGGCGGAGCCAGGTGGCCCTGGCCAAAGCCCACTGGTTCGAAATCTCGGCCGGGGGGTACTACCAGGCGAAGCAGCACGAGGCTGCGCTGCAGGACTACGACAAGTCCCTGGCCTTCTACAAGCGCAACGACGCGGTCTTCTACTTTCGCGGCATCTGCCTGGAGCATCTGGGGCGCCTGGGCCTGGCCATGGACTCCCTGGCGAAGTCCATGCTGTTGAAGGGTCCCTCCTCACAGTCCGCCAAACAACGACTGGAGTACATTTACCGGAGCTTGCACAATCAGACCCTGGTAGGAATGGAAGCGATCATCGCCAAGGCGCAGGCGGACCTGGACCGAGAATAGCCGCTGGGACGGGCGATAAGGAAAGGGGGGCAAAGAGCACTGGAGGGGAGGCGGATGAAGACCTATACGTCGTTGTTGGAAGAAACGCTGGAGGCCTGGACCGACGTCCGCCAGGGCCTGATCGAAGAAGCCAAGAACATCCCCGGGTCGAAGTTCGACTTCCGTCCCAGCCCGGGAATGCGAAGCGTGACCGAGTTGATTCACCACATCCTGGAGGTCGCGCTCCTCATGACGGGCGAGCTCTGCCGGCCCGACACCAATTTCCACCGGGAACCGTGGGACAAACTCATCGCTCCGTACGCTGCCCGCGCCCGCAAAGCTGCCACCAAGGAGGCGCTGCTGGATCTACTTCGCACCTCCTATCGGGAAAGCGAGAGGAAGTTCCTTGAATTCGGAGAGCTGGCTGTGCTTCAGATGATGACCCGGTTTGACGGGAAGAGGGGGACGCGGCTGGCCTGGCTGAATCACGGCATCGGCCACGAAATGTACCACACCGGCCAGCTGACGGCCTATGCCCGTCTGCTGGGACGGGTGCCGGCACTGACGCAGCAAATCCAGGGCGGATGAGCCGCGGGTGCATTGGTGGCTGTGGGTGGAGCTAGGTTCGTAGATGAACCTGTTGTAAACTCAACCCGAGGAGAGGTGTCCGAGTGGCTGAAGGAGCACGCTTGGAAAGCGTGTGTAGGGGAAACTCTACCGGGGGTTCGAATCCCCCCCTCTCCGCCACCCTCTCTTCCACCACGCATTCTCGCCCCCGCGCATCGCTCTGCCCCTCACCGGATTTGGTTCTGGCAGCAGCGAACGCAACGTGGTCGGTGTTAGTCGGCTCGATGCTTTGGGGGTTGCACATGGGAGCGACCCAAGGTCTGTTGACCACGGTCGTTGCAGCAACGGCGCCGCAGGATCTGCGAGGCACCGCCTTCGGCGTGTTCAACCTTGTCACTGGCGGAGCCCTCCTGTTTGCAAGCGTTCTCGCCGGCTTCCTATGGACAGCATTCCGACCCGCTGTGACGTTCCTCGCTGGCGCTGCCTTTTCGACGGTTGCACTGATCGGCCTGTTAGCGCGACGTCCCGAGAACGCGCCGTGACCCCCGCCGCCTGCGGGGTGCCTATGCTCCTCCTGATGACTGCAAGGTTGCAGCGAGGGGAGTGAGTTGCGTATGATTGCGCAAGCCGTAAAGCTTTTGGAGTGACTTCGCCGCTCGTCGGGATTTAGCGTCTGGAATAAGATGGCTTTTTTCTGGTTCCCGGCCCGGCCACGAGAGTTCGTCCCGATTCTCCAGCTCCATGAAAGCTACCCGAGCAGCGGGTGGAAGAGGCCGTCGCGGAAGCAAGGGCGTGCTGGTTCCGGTCGATTACCTTTTGCTCAAGTTGCTCAAGAAAGCAAGCACGACCCGATTGAATTCCTCTGGCTGATCTACGTTGACTAAGTGAGCGGCGCCTGGAATCACGACTTTCCTTGCCCGGGGAATGGTCGCAGCCGCTCTGTCTGCATTCGCACGCGCATCGGGGTGATCCCGCTCACCGGAGATGATCAACGTCGGAACGCTCATCTGGGAGATCCGCTGGAAAGCCGGGATGTCTGGCCGCTGCACCAGTTTGGTGTCAAAGAGAAGGAAAAGATTCACAACAAGATTTTCGGTAACGATCTCCCTCATTCTTTGGCGAGCGGCTATATTCTCTTGTGCTGGGGCCTGATACGGATCATCCATCCACACCTGGACGGCTCGTGAAACACCCTCATCTCTGGCGGTCGAGAAAGCCGCAGAAAACATCTTCCTGTATGCATCCGGCAGGCTATCCAGATTTGAAGATGCCAGGA
>JACQTF010000100.1 GCA_016210925.1 Acidobacteriota bacterium
ACCGTGAGGAAGGAAAAACTTTGTGGCTAACCTGATCACTGCCAACCTGATGCAACGCCCCGTCCGGACCCTGGTCAGCATCCTGGCGGTCGCCATCGGAGTCCTCTTGATCCTCATGGTGGTGGGACTCTCCAACGGTACGTTGAACGACTACGCGGAGCGCACCCAAAACATCCACGCCGATATCATTTTCCAACCTTCCGGCGCTTCGATGTTATTCGCCCTGAACAATGCCACCCTGCCGGTCAAGCTTCAGTCCCTGGTCAGTGAAGTGGAAGGGGTGTCCGCCGTTACGCCGGTCATGACCAAGTTCAGCAGCGCCGATTTCGGTCTGATCTTCGGCATCGATCCCGGGAGCTTCGATCAGGTCAGCGGGGGGTTGAAGTTTGTGAGCGGCCGGTATTTCCGGGATTCTTTTGAGGTGGTAGTAGATGAAAAGTATGCCTCGTCCAAGTCGGTCCGAATCGGGGACACTCTCCACCTGATGGGCCACGAGTTTCGCCTGGCGGGAATTTACAGAGCGGGCATCGCGGTGCGCATGTTCATGCCCTTGAAAACGCTCCAGAAGCTGAATGGGTCAGAAGACAAGGCTTCCATCCTGTTCATCCGCGTCGGAGCTGCCGAGGAGGTGGAGGCGGTCTTTCAGCGACTGCAACAGCGCTTCCAAGGGTACAACATCACCCGTATATCGGACCTTCCCGGACTCGTGTCCCAGAACCTCCCGGGACTCAAGGAATTCACCTCTTCGGTGATTTTTGTCTCCGTCACGATCAGCTTCCTGGTCATCCTGTTGGCCATGTACACGACCATCGTTGAAAGGACTCGCGAGATCGGCATTCTCAAGTCTCTGGGCGCCTCGAAGCTGTATGTGATGAGCATTATCTTGAAGGAGTCCTTGCTCATCAGCTTCCTGGGAATCCTCCTGGGCCTGAGTTTGAGTTTTCTTCTCGTGCGCGTCCTGGTCGCTACATTTCCCACCCTGTCCGTGGAGATTTCCATGGCCTGGGTTCTGAAGTCTTCCCTCCTGGGACTTCTGGGAAGCCTTTTGGGAGCCCTCTATCCAGCCTTCAAGGCAGCGAGCCAAGACCCCGTCCAGGCCCTCAGTTACGAGTGACCGAAACTGGTGATCTTGCTCATTCGCCACTGTCTGTCGGACCCTCGCCCGGCTGACTCCAGCCTGAGTTCGAGCTTATAATGATTGAATTTGGCTTCCGCATTGGCTATCATGGCCCCTTAGACCTTTGATTCGCATGAAGATCATTCTCGAGGCCGTTGATCTGAAGAAGGTTTTTCGGGTGGGAAAGATCGACGTTCCCGCTTTGCGGGGCGTGGACCTGCAGATCAAAGAAGGGGAATTTCTCGCTGTCATGGGGCCTTCGGGCTGCGGGAAATCCACCCTCCTTCACATTCTGGGTGGATTGCTGACGCCGACCTCCGGTCGTGTCATTGTGGATGGGATGGACATTTCTGCCATCAGCGACAAGGAGCGGACCGAGATCCGACGCCAAAAAATTGGATTTGTGTTCCAGCGGTACAATCTGTTTCCCACCCTGACCGCACTTCAGAACCTGGAACTGGCGCGACAAATCCACAGCGGTAAGAATGGACATTCCGGAAGGGAGCGGTTGGACGAAATTCTGGAGCTCCTGGGCTTGAAGGACAAAATGAACCATAAGCCGCTGGAGATGTCCGGGGGAGAACAGCAGCGTCTCGCCCTGGCGCGGGCCATTCTCACCCAGCCGGCCATCGTCCTGGCTGACGAGCCTACAGGGAACCTGGACTCCGTGAATTCCCAGACGGTGCTCAGGATGTTGCGGGAACTTAATCGGAAGTATCGCCAGACCATCGTGATGATCACGCACGAGAAAGAGACGGCGGCCGTGGCCCATCGGATCGTCGAGATGAAAGATGGCAGGATCATCAACCGGGTCCAGAACTTTTGTTACGCAACGGAACTCGAAGGCATTGTCTAGAACCGTGTGAACCTCGGGTCTCGCTTTTTCTTTTGGAGACGGGAAGCCGGAGACCCTTCTTGTGCATCTGGGGGCATTTTCCTGCCTAGGGTGCGGACGCCCCATGGGGCTGGGTGCGTGGACGCCTTGAAACGAGTGCTCTTCTGGTCTTATGATCGCGGCACCTGGCAATATGAGATCCTCTGTGGGTTGATATTGGCCTTCATCTTCTTGACGCCCCAGAGCTTGTTCCGGGATCCGTGGAAGCCAGTTGCCAGAAATGTCCGAGACGCCCCCACATGGGCTGAGACCGGGGACGGGGAGCAGGAGAAGAGCAAGTTCCAGCAAGGGAAGACCAATTGAAAGGGAAGTCCACGGAGACTGCGTCGGCAGGCGGGCTGGGTTTCTTACCGATATTTTTCTCGATGAAATGCCGGATCCTTGCCCTTCTGGTTTCGGTTCTTTGGGCAGGAAGCCTGGGCGCCCAGCAGGACCGGAGGCTGGAGCTTGTCCTTCAGAAAATGGACGCCTTCGGACGGCAATTCCGCACTCTGACCGCAGATCTGGAGCAGCGCAAATACACCCATATTTTGACGGAATTCGACCCGGAGGAGAAAGGGAAGATCTACTATGTGAAGGCAGCCCACGGGACGAGCAAGCTTCGCCGTGAGATCCACTCGCCCAGCGAGAGCATTTTGATCATTTCCGGGAACACGGCTCTCGTGTACCGGCCCCAAATCAAGGAGGCGCAGAGGATTTCGCTGGGGAAGCACCAGGACAAGGCGGAATTCCTGGTGGTGGGATTTGGGCAGTCTTCCTCCACCCTTCGTGAAGTGTACCAAGTACGGTACCTGGGGGAAGAAAAAGTCCAAGGAACGGAAACCGCTGTGTTAGAGCTGAGGCCCCGATCCGACAGGGTCGCGGCCCTTTTCGCCGTGATCAAACTGTGGGTGGACCTCAAACGAGGGCTGCCCATACAACAGCAGCTCACGGAACCGAATCAGGACTACCTCATGATTCGGTTCTCTCGCCTTCAGGTCAACAAGCCGATTTCAAATTCGAAGTTCACCGTAAAATTGCCTGCGGACGTGCAAGTCGTGGGATAGCTTTCAGCTATCAGCGGTCAGCGATCAGTTTTGAGAGCAAGCTGCGAAGCTGAGCTGCTCAGCTCCGCAGTTTTTTTCCGCTGCCATAAAGAGCTTCACCAATCAGGCGAGAGCCTGAAAGCTGAACGCTGATAGCCGAAAGCTTTAGCGAGAGGACTGGGGCGGAATCTCCTTGTACGTGTAATACATCCGGTGAATGACGGTCCAGTTGGAGAGGATGGCCAGAATCCACAGCACAGCTTCCATGCGATGAGACAGGGCACCGATGATGAGCAGGACGATGCGCTCCGGTCGCTCCATGAATCCCACCTTGCACTTGGGGATGATGGACTCGGCTCTCGCCCGGGCGTAGCTGGTCAGCACGGATCCCATGAGGACCACGCCAGTGAGCACCACGTACCCCAGCCGACCAGCCTGGGCGTAATACACCGTCAAGCCGATCAGAAGCACAACATCCGAGTAGCGGTCGATGACGGAATCGAAGAAGGCGCCGAAGCTGGTTTCAGTGCGGGTCGTCCGGGCCACAGCCCCATCCAGCATATCGAACAAGCCGGCTCCGATCATCGCGAACCCCGCGTGCGTGAGGTGACCCCGAGCAAACTCGACGGCTGCGAGGATGCTTACGAGAAACCCAAAGAAAGTGAGGACGTTCGGGTTGATGTGAAAATACGTGAGCAGACCCACGATTCGGTCCAGGATCGCCTTGGATCCTCGACCGATAGCTTGGCTAATCATGCTCCTCCGCGGGGTTCGCCTTCATCGGCACCCGTGCCGTTCCAACTTACTTGAGACAACGCAGCCGTTAGCGGACCGTCGATGCTTTGGATCGGAAATCCAGCGTGATCTTTGTCGGATCCAGTTGGAACGGCACCCGTAGGCCTCTCTTAGAAAAGCTCGAACTTGATGGTCAGGTACTTTTTCGGGTTCTTCCGGAAATCGTACAGGAATTTCACGACCTCGGAGGAAACCGTGTTGAGATTGTCATAGAGCTGGGGGTCCCGTAACAATTTTCCCATGGTCCCCTCGCCGCGGTCGATGCGGTCCATCAAGGCGGTGAATTTCTCCAGGGTATCTCGGGTCCGGTTGTAGAATTCCTCATCCTGGGACAACTTCCCCAGGGTACCCTCTCCCCGCTCCATGCGCCCGGTGATGGTCTCGAAGCTTTTGAGGGAGCGGTCCACACGGTTGTAGACGCCGGGGTCGTTGATGAATTTCGACAGGGTCCCGTCTCCGCGATTGGCCTTGTCTGTCAGCTCGTTCAGGGAGGTCAGGGACTCTTTCAGGTTGTTATACACGGCGGGCTCGCTCACGAATTTTGCGAAGCTGCCCTCCCCTTGTTTCAAGCGGTGCATCAAGTCTGCGGCCTCGGTGAACGTCGTTCCTGACTTGCGCACCGTCGTTTTCAGATCCGAGACCAGGTCGCTGACGGACTCTCCCAGCTTTTCCTCATCGATCTGGGTGGCCACGTTCTTCAAACGGCTGGAGAGCACCGTGAAGTTGGCCACCACGTCGTCCACGCCGGTGATGATCTCGCGAAACCCGACAGGGCCCTTACCCTCCAGCAAGTAGGTCTTCTCGTCCATCTTACGAGGTGGCGTCCCGTAGCTGCCTGGAGAAATTTCCATGAAGGACTCGCTGATGAGCCCTCGCTGCTCGATCCGCACATCGGAGTCGGCGCTCACCCGGTCGAAGTATTCCTGGTCCACCTCCAGGGTGACTTCGACGATTTTCAGCCTGCTGCGAAGGTCGTCGATATCTTCCTCCAACTCCTGGACGCGTTCCGCAGCATTCGGGGAGGCCGGGTCGATGGAGTGAATCTGAGCGCGCTTGTCCTCGATGGCCCTCAGGATGTCTTTGTTCCCCGCATAGGCTTCGAAGGGAACGGTTCTTACCTCCCGAACCCTCCCCACCTCGATCCCGGCCAGCCACACGGGCGCACCGGGCTTCAGGCCGGCGGCCGTGGGCAGGTAGGTCTTCGCCCGAAAGACATCGCCTCTGGGCCCGATGTCCCAGCTCTTCTGGATGATGAAGACGGCCATGAGCGCCAGAGCGATGAGGACCAGGATCCCCACCCGCAATTGTGACCAGGTGTATTTGCGTGCACGGTTCATTTCCTTTCTCCTCCCGTTTGAGTTTTCTTTCTGCCTTCGTGTTTTACGTCACGGGTCTCACGCTGTCCCGATCCGCCGCCGGCGTTCCAGCCCAAAGGCCCGCGTGGGACGCGCCCCGTGACCCGTCATCCAACGAAGCGCTGGATGTAAGGGTCGTTCCACCGCTCCAGCTCCGCCAGCGAGCCCTCGAAGACGATCGTCCCCTCCTTGAGCATGACGAAGTCGATGTTGATGAGGCAGAGGTTCTCATCCTGCTTCTGGAAGCGGATCTTGCCCGGCGGTTCCACCACCACGAACTCGCTGGCAATGATCCGGGCGGCCTTCAGGTCGTGGGTGACGAAGATGGAGGTGACGCCCTCCAGGTCCCGCAGCTTGATCGTCAGTTCCAGGATGGTGCGGGCGGTAATGGGATCCAGGCCCGCCGTGGGCTCGTCGTACAGCAGGATCTTGGGGTTTCCCACCATGGCCCGGGCAATCCCCACGCGGCGTTTCATGCCACCGGAGAGCTCGGCAGGCATCTGGTCGATGGCTTCCTCCAAGTCCACGAAACCCAGCAGCCGCCTGACGGTCTCCTCGATCTCCGCTTCCGAGGCGGCGCTGGACTCATAGAGTCTGTAGCCCACATTCTCCCGGACGGTGAGCGAATCGAACAGGGCGCCCTCCTGAAATACCATCCCGATGTTCTGGCGCACCCGCATCAGGTCGCGCTGGTTCATCCGGGTGATGTCTTCGCCGTCGATGATCACCCGCCCTGAATCGGGTCGCTCCAGTCCCAGGATCAGTTTCAGGATGGTGGACTTTCCAGAGCCGCTGCCACCCAGAATGATCTTGGTCTCCCCCTTCTTGACTGTGAAATTCACGTCATCGAGGACCACCTTCTCGTCGTAGATTTTGACCACGTGCTCGAGTTCGATCATCGGTTCAGATACGGCGACAGCGAGATGATGATGTTATTCAGGAAGAAGTCCACAGCGATCACCAGGATGCTGGAGACCACCACCGCCTGCCTGGTGGACCGCCCGACCCCTTCCGTGCCTCCGTACGTCCGCAGCCCGATGTAACACGCGACCATGGCGATGATGAACCCGAAGAAGACGGGCTTGACCAAGGTGCCGAACACGTCGGAAAACTCCAGGCCGTTGATGGCGTCGCTCCAATATTGGTTGCTGGAGATGCGGAGCTTGTAAACGGCGATCAGCGACCCGCCGAAGAGCCCCAGAAAATTGCATACAATGGTCAGCAAAGGGAGCGTGGTGATGGCGGCCAGCATCCGGGGGATGACCAGCTTGCGGGTGGGATCGGTGCCGAAAGCCTGCATGGCGTCGATTTGCTGCGTGACCACCATGGATCCCAGCTCCGAGGAGATGCCGGCTCCAGTGCGGCCGGCCACCATCAGGGCCGTCAGCACCGGGCCTAGCTCCCGCACCAGGGTGATGGCCACCAACTGGCCCGTCAGGGACACGGCGCCGTAACGCCGCAAAGCATTCTCCGACTGGATGGCCAACACGGCCCCCGTGAAAAACCCTGTCAGCACGATGATCGCCACGGAGCCGACCCCGATCCGGTCCATCTGGTAAAAGAGGTCCCGGAAGTAAAAAGGCTTGGTGAAGCTGGACGTCAGCGACCGACCGGCCAGGTGAGAGAACTCCTGAACGTCAATCAATATCCCCTTGATGAGATTCATTCTAGGTGTGACAGCGCTCCATCTGGCCTTGGGATGCCTAAGCTTTTGAAAATCCTCATTTTAACAAATCTGGCGAGGGGTGCCAAAAGGAAATGGGGTTGAGAAGCCGGTTTGTCCCTGACTATACTTGGCTTACAATTCCAGGGTGAAATGCTGCCGGGTGGATCCCCGGTGCTTTTCCCTTTCGGAATTTAGGCGGTGACAGCATGTTTCGATTCCTGACTTCGGGCGAATCTCACGGTCAAGCGCTGTTGACCATCCTGGAGGGCTTGCCGGCCGGGCTGGAGATCGACGTCGATTTTGTCAACACGGATTTGAGGCGGCGCCAGTTCGGGTTTGGCAGGGGCGAGCGCATGAAGATCGAGCAGGACCAGGTGGAAATTTTGGCGGGCGTGCGCCACGGCAAGACCCTGGGCAGCCCCATCAGCCTATTGATACGTAACAAGGACTGGGAAAACTGGAAGGAAGTGCTGGCCGTGGCAGCGCCGGTGGAAGCGGCTGGTACCGGGAAGTCCGTCACCCGCCCGCGGCCTGGTCACGCGGATCTGGCGGGGATTCTGAAGTATGGGCACCAGGACGTGCGCAATGTGCTGGAGCGAGCCAGTGCCCGGGAGACCGTCGCCCGGGTTGCCGTGGGAGCCTTCTGCAAGCTGTTTTTGAGGCATTTCGGCGTGGGGATTGCCAGCCACGTGGCCTCCATTGGCACTATCTCCATCTCCGAACAGGCGGCGGAAAAGAGCTACGACGAGCTTCTTCGCGGGGATGGTAACTCGCAGCTACGCTGCCTGGATCCCGTGGCCGAACAGAAGATGATCGAGCTGATCATCCGGGCCAAGGAGACCGGTGACAGTCTGGGCGGCGTCTTCGAAGTGGTCGTCGCCGGCCTGCCCCCAGGCTTGGGATCGTTCATCCAGTGGGACAAAAAGCTGGATGGGCTGCTGGCCCAGGCCCTGCTGTCCATCCAGGCGGTTAAGGCGGTGGAAATCGGGGATGGGGTGAAGGCGGCCGCTTCCTTCGGATCTCAAGTGCACGACGAAGTCTTCTACGATTCTCAAGAGGGCGAATTTTTCCGCAGGACCAATCGAGCTGGAGGGCTGGAGGGCGGCATGACCAATGGCCAGGAGCTCCGGGTCCGAGCCTACCTGAAGCCCATTTCTACCCTCCGCCGCCCTTTGAAATCCGTGGATATTGGTTCCAAGGAATCGTCGGAGGCAGCTTACGAGAGGTCCGATGTCTGCGTGGTACCCGCCGCCGGAGTGATCGGAGAGGCCATGGTTGCCATCGTCCTCACGGGAGCCTTTCTGGAAAAGTTTGGCGGCGATTCCCTTCGGGAAACCGAGCGAAATTTCAACGGCTACATGGCCCAGGTCAAAGAATTTTCCAGGAAGTAAGCGCGCCCCGATCCGTCGAAAAGCCAGTGAGGGGCGCACGCCGTTGGGAATCACTAACTGCGAGGCCCTGCCGACGGATCGGGGCGCGCCGGCCGTATGTTGAGTATCCTGAAATTCGGCGCTCCCGAGCTGAAGAAGCCCAGCGCTCCAGTGGAGGAGTTCAACGGCCAGTTGCGCCATCTCGTGGATGAAATGGTCGAGACCATGTACGCCGCCCGCGGGATCGGGCTGGCGGCGCCCCAGGTGGGCGTGAACTTGCGCCTGGTGATCGTGGACATCTCCAGGGGCAGGGAGCCGGAACAGCTCATGGTGATCGCCAATCCCGAGATCGTGTCCACTGAGGGCCAGCAGAGCGAGGAGGAGGGCTGCCTCAGCTTGCCTGACTTCTCCGGTTCTGTGCCTCGCCCGTGGCGGGTGCGGGTGCGGGGCCTCAATCCCCGGGGTGACGAGTTTTACGTGGAAGGCGAGGGCCTTCTGGCCCGGGCCTTCTGCCACGAGATCGACCACGTCAACGGGACGCTGTTCATCGATCGGCTCAGCGGTTTGAAGCGGGATCTGATCAAGAGAAAGATCAGGAAATTGATATCTGCAGGCCGGTGGTAAGCCACCGCAGACAGGCAAGACGGAAGATTGGAAGATTGGAAGGCTGGAAGATTGGGAAATTCGTCTCGCCAGCCTTCCGGTCTTCCAGTCTTCCAGTATTCCGGTCCTCATGCGAATCCTATTCTTCGGAACACCCTCCTTTTCCGTACCTACGCTGGACTTGCTCCTCGGGCAAAACTACCGGGTGGAAGCCGTCTTCACCCAGCCGGACCGCCCCCGGGGAAGGGGACAAAAACCGGCAGCGTCTCCCGTAAAGGTCTGGGCCGAGGGGCACGGGATTCCCGCACACCAGCCAGAAACGCTGGACGATAGGACCCGTGAACTGGTTCAGCAACTGGATCCCGACGTGGCGGTGGTAGTGGCCTACGGCTTGATCCTGCCGGGATGGTTGCTCAAACTCCCTCATCGCGGGGCTGTGAACGTGCACGCTTCCCTCCTTCCCAAGTACCGGGGGGCCGCTCCGATTCCCTGGGCGATCATCCGCGGAGAGGAAGTCACGGGCGTGACCACCATCCTGATGGACGAGGGCGTAGACACAGGACCCATCCTCTTGCAGGAGAGCGAGCCCATTCGGGCCCTGGATACGGCGGCGGACTTGGAGGCCCGCCTGTCCATCCTCGGCGCGGAGCTCCTCGTCAAGGCCCTGGATGGGATCGAGCGAGGAACCATCACCCCCAAGCCTCAGGATCCGCGGGGGGCCTCGAGGGCCCCGCGATTAAAGAAAGGCGACGGCCGGATCTCCTGGGACCGTCCTGCTCGGGAGATCCACAACCTGGCGCGCGGGCTGAACCCCTGGCCGGGCGCCTTTGCCCTCTTTCGCGGGGAGACGGTGAAGGTATGGTACACCACCCCGGCGGAGGTGGTCCCGAAATACTCGCAGAAGCCCGGCACCAGCGGAGAGATCCTGGCCCTGGAAGCGGAGGCCCTGGTGGTCCAGTGCGAGGGCGGGTCGTTCCTGAAAATCCAGGAGCTGCAGGTGGCAGACCGAAAGCGATGGTCCGGCCGTGAATTTCTGAACGGGCTCAGGGCGAAATTGGGCGACAAATTTCAGTGAAGCTGCCGGTTTCAGCCCATGAGCACTCCTGCCCGCCGTCTGTCCGCAGAACTTCTCCTTCGCGTGGAGCGGGAACGGAGCTACCTCTCATCGCTGTTGAGTACGCCGCCGGTGGAGCGACTCTCGTCCCGCGACCAGCGGCTGCTCACCGAGATCAGTTACGGCGTCCTGCGGTGGCAAAAACAGCTCGACTGGATCATTCAGCGCTTCGCCCGGGCTGAGCCGGACTCCCTCGAGCTTCCGGTCCGCATCATCCTTCGGATGGCCCTGTACCAGCTCCGCTTCCTCACCCGGGTTCCGCCTTCTGCCGCCGTGGATGAAGCGGTTTCCCTCACCCGCGCGTTGAGGGTATCCCGCGCCGCAGGGTTGGTCAACGGCCTCTTGCGCGAGTACCTCCGGCACCCGGACGTGGAAAAGGAATGGGAGACCTTCCCGGACCCACTGCGACGACTGGCCCTTCGGACCTCCCATCCCGAGTGGCTGATGGGGCGGTGGGTGAAACGATGGGGAGAGGAAGCCGCCACGGCTTTGGCCCTTCGCAATAACACACCCCCGCCGGTGGCCATTCGGGTGAACCTGAAGAGGATCATGCCAGAGGCCTTCATCCAGAAGCTCGAGGCGCGACGGATCTCCTACCGGCGCTCCGCCTATCTTCCTGAAGCCATCGTTCTGTCCTCGGCTCGGATCAAGCACGCCGCGTGGTTCCGGGAGGGTCTGTTCTGGTTCCAAGATGAAGCATCGCAGATGATCCCGCAGCTGTTTCAGCTCAAGGCAGGCCAGCGCGTGCTGGATGCCTGCTCGGCGCCAGGTGGGAAGACTTTCATCCTGGCGGAAGGTGTCAAGTCCACGGGATGGGTCCTGGCCCTGGACGTTCATTTCTCCCGGGTCCGGGTCGTGCAAGCGCAACGGGAACGGTTGGGAGAGCGTAACGTCCTGCTGGCGGTCGCCGATCTCCGGCGAGGGGTGCCCCTCCGGGTTCCCCTGGATGCCGTTTTGGTGGATGCGCCCTGTACGGGTCTGGGCACCCTGCGTCGCAATCCGGAGATCAAGTGGCGCGTGACTGAGGACGACCTGCGTCGACTGGCAGCGCTCCAAGGCGAGATCCTGGAGGAGGCTTGCCGCTGCGTGAAGCCCGCAGGCAGGCTGGTCTATTCCACGTGCACGACGGAACCTGAGGAGAATGAACAGGTGGTCCGCGCTTTTCTGTCCGCCCATTCCGAATTTCGCCTGGCGAAGCCCTCGGTCCCGGAGTCCTTCCGTCCGTTTCTCTGCCCCGACGGGTTCCTACGCACCCATCCGAGTGGCCGGGACCTTGATGGATTTTTCGCTGCGGTCCTGGTGCGGTCGTAAGAATTGCCCAGGGGCTGCCAAATGTGCTAACCTTGGGAATTAAGTGTTTCAGATCAAGGCATTGTGAACGAGCGGACCGGCGTTTTAGCCCTTGGGAAGCTGCTGCTGCTCCTGGTCATCCTCCTGGCCTCGGGCACCCTCAGCGCCTTGACCGCCATGCGATATGCTCTCCGCGGAGGCGTGGTGGTTGCGCCCAAGGTGGTGGGCCTGCCGGTGACCAGGGCAGAACAGCGGTTGCGCGAAACAGGCCTGGGACTCGTGGTGGAGGGTGTTCGCTCCCACGATTCCGTTCCCAAGGATTCTGTCCTGGTACAGGATCCATCCCCCGGGACGAAAATGAAGGTTCACAGCCGGGTACGATGCATCCTCAGTGCCGGCCGCCGGACACTTCAGGTGCCCGATCTTGGGGGCAAGTCCTTGCGCGCTGCGGAGATTGTTCTCCAAGGGACCGGCCTGAGCATTGGGACCGTAACGCAGCTTTCCCTGGCGGGTCGTCCGCCCCAGACCGTTCTCTTGCAGGATCCGCCGGTGAACGCGGCGGTCAGTGCGGGACAAAACGTGGACCTGCTGGTCAACACGGAGCCGCGCAAACAGGAGTATGTCATGCCGGATCTGGTGGGACGAGAGGTCAACGATGTCATCGCGCTGTTTGAAAAAAAGAGCTTTACCATCGAGAAAATCGCTTATAATTTTTACGCTGACACCGAAAAAGGGTTGGTGGTAGGACAGTTACCGCCACGAGGCGCGAAGCTGGTGGAAGGTGACCGGGTCTCACTGGAAGTGAGCCAATGAGCAAAAAAGTGCAGATCGCTCCGTCCATCCTCTCAGCCAATTTCGCCGATTTGAAATCGGACATCAGGAAAGTAGAGGAGGGCGGCGCAGCGCTCCTACACGTGGACGTTATGGACGGCCATTTTGTACCCAACCTGACGATAGGGCCGCCCGTGGTCCGTTGCCTCTCCCGAGAGACATCCCTGCCGCTGGATGTTCACCTGATGATCGAGGACGCCGCCCGGTACATCGAAGAATTCCTCCAGGCAGGGGCCGGTTGGGTCTCGGTTCACTGGGAGGGTATGGTCCACCTGCATCGGACCGTACAGTCCATCAAGGACGGCGGAGCCTTGGCGGGCGTGGCCATCAACCCCGCGACGCCCGTCTCGGTCCTGGAGGAGATCCTGCCCGAGGTGGATTTCGTGTTGCTCATGAGCGTGAATCCGGGCTTCGGGGGCCAAAAGTTCATTGATTCCTCTTATGAGAAGATTCGCAAGCTGAAACGAATGATAGAAGGTGGGGGCTGGGATGCCCGCATCGAAGTGGATGGAGGCATCGGCCCCGACAACGTCCGCCAGGTGGTGGAATGCGGAGCGGAAGTCATCGTGGCGGGATCCTCTATCTTCCATGCGCCGGACATTCAAAGGGCGGTGGCAGAGATGATCCGGGCCGTGGAGGCCCAAAAGGTGCGAGCCTAGCGGATGACGTCTTCCACGGAACGCAGTCCATTGCGCGACGGAGAAGGTAGGACCTCCTATGGGAACTCTTAGAAAGTTTCTGCCAGTGGCTGTGCTGCTGGCTGCAACGCTTCTGATGGCGTGCGGCGGGAAGAGCGCCAAGCTCCAGAGCAAGGCGATTCCTCCTGACAAGACCCTCTTTGAAAATGGGCAGGAGTTCTACGAAAAGAGCCAGTACATCAAGGCGCGGTTGGCTTTTCAAACCCTCATCAACACCTATCCCGACAGCGAGTACACGCCGAAAGCCTACCTGGCCGTCGCCGACTCCTACTACAAGGAAGGGGGTCAGTCGAACCTGGTGCAGGCCGAGGCCCAGTACAAGGACTTCATCGTCTTCTACCCTACCCATGAGGAGGTGGACGACGCCCAGCTCAAAATCGCTTCCCTTCACATGCGGATGATGGAGAGCCCGGACCGCGACCCGACCCATGCCCGGCGCGCAGAGCAAGAGTTGAAGAAATTCTTGGAGCAGCATTCCAGCAGCCCCCTGGTTCCCGGGGCTCGGGAATTGCTCAAGGGAGTTCAAGAGAATCTCGCCACTGGGATCTACCAGGTGGGCAAGTTCTATCACGACCGGAAGAATTACGCTGCGGCTGAGGACCGTTTCCGGGAAGTGGTGCAGAGATACCCCGAGTTCAGCGGCATCGACGACATCTATTACTACCTGGGGGACTCCATCGAGAAGTCTTCTACCGAGCGTGCTCCGGAGAGCGTTGCCTGGTACCAGAAAGCTGCCACGCATCCTGAGGGAGCCCACTACAGTGATTCGGTGGACAAGCTGCAAAAGCTCGGCGCCTCGGTCCCGGAACCAGCTCCTGTCCAGGTCGCTCAGTCGGTCGCTCCTGCTGACCATACTTCGTTCTTCTTGAGGCCAATCAAGTCAGTCTTGGAGGCTGTCGGGATCACGGGAGGGGAGGATCCCTACGAGCTGGCCAGGCGGACAGCGGAAGAGCGGGCGGCGGCGGACGCGGTCAAAGTAGGTACTGGCACGGCGGGGGAGGCAGGGAAGGACGATATCCAGATCGAGACGCTCCTGAGAAAGCAGGCAGGTTCGGATAAGACCACGGCGGCGGGCCCGAACCCGGGAGGGGGCTCTGAAGACAAAAACAAGACGAGCGCCGACAAGAAAAAAAGAAAGGAAAATCAGAAGGAGAAAAAGGGACGGCGCCCATGAAGCGGCTCTTGTTGGCCGACGACAGCATTACCATTCAGAAAGTGGTCACCCTCACCTTCGCGGACGAGGGGATCGAAGTGGTGACGGCAGGCAATGGGGAAACCGCCATCGGCAAGATCGTGGAAACGCAGCCCGACCTGGTCCTGGCGGACATTTTCATGCCGGGCAAGAACGGCTATGAGGTCTGCGAGTTCGTCAAATCTCACCCCCAGCTCCGGGAGATTCCCGTCCTGCTCTTGGTGGGTACCTTCGAGCCCTTCGATGAGACGCAGGCGAAAAAGGTGCAATGCGACGGAAAGCTGGTGAAGCCCTTCGAGACCCGAGCTCTGATCAAGACGGTCAAGGCACTGATCGCTCGTGCCGAGGAGGGGAAATCCCGTACCCCAGCAGGGGAAGTCGGACTCCTGGATGTGGAAGCATGGCTGGAAGGGCTGGCGCGGATCGACGTGGAATTTGTTCCCGAGAATTTGATTCTGGATCTTTATGAGGAAGAGACCCGGGAAGCGTTCGCCTTGCGGGGCGTGTCCAGGACAGAGTGGGCGGGGTCCTTTGTAGAGCCCCTGCCTGCGGAAAGTCCCGTGGCGGTGGCGACAGAACCGGCCGTGGCGGTGGCGACAGAACCGGCCGTGGCGGAGCTCCCCGCCATAGAAATGGCTCCTCAGGGCCATGGGGACCCCCTGGTGGAAACAGTGGTCCAGCAGGTGCTCAGTCGGCTGTCG
>JACQTF010000001.1 GCA_016210925.1 Acidobacteriota bacterium
AAAGGCAACCTCCTGACGGACCACGGTTTGACGACCAACGCCACCAGCGGCAAGATCGACTTTGCCATTGTCTCGACGGCTCTGAGCAGTTTCAAGTCAGGCGCGGGCAGCGTCGCGGTCGTCACCTTCCAGGTCAATCCGTCCTCTTCAGCCACCACGACGACGCTCTCTCTTTCCAACATCACGGCCGCGACGGCATCTGGCGCTGCATTTCCAGTCACCGGCAAAAACGGGACCTTAAGAATCAGTGCCGCCCAGTGCCTTGGGGGTGCCAATGGGGACAAGACCAGAGATGTTTTGGATGTCGTGAAAATTCTACGGCACATCGTCGGCCTGGAGCTATTAACCGCCCCAACTCTGGCGCAGGCTGACGTGAACCGCGACGGAGCGGTGAACGTGCTGGACGTGGTACGATTGCTCAACCACATCGTCCGGACCGACCCGTTGCCGGAGTGCAGGTGAGGATTATGGCTAAGAACACGGTGCAACTTTTAAGTTTGGTCGCTCTTTCTTTCCTCTGGCCGTTGCAGGCTGGGGAACCGAAGACTTTCTATCTCCCTCTCTTTGAGCCCTCGGACAGTTCCATTCAGGCTTCAGCGCGGTCGGAAAACGGTGCCGATGTTGAAAAGTCGGTCCTTTCCGGGCGTGGCTGGTTGAGGTACGAGGCGGATGGCGAGGTGAGATTGACCCTCGAAAACGGAGACTCCATCCTCGCCAACCAGCCCGCGAGCAGCTTTTCCTATCCGTGGATTCGGCTGATGGACGGCCTTGAATCGACTTTGAAGCTCCTCAACCCCTCCGGTCGAGCGAACGTCGTCAGGATCATCGGTCAAAGAACGGACGGGACTTTGGCTTCCATGGAGAGTGAGATGGGCGCCCTGGGCCATGCGGACGTCCGACTTCCTGAGGGTCTCGCTTTTCTGAAGGTAGAGGGCCAGGAGCCGCTGGTCGCCTACCTGATCTGGAAAGAGAATGGCAGAACAGCCTGGATCGACCGTGGCGAGAGCACGCCGCCGGGCAAGCCGGAAGACAGGTACGCGGTGGTGCTTGAGGGGAGAGCAGCCGCCCTGGAACTGGAAGTGGCGGGCGAGCGGCTTTCCATAGAGCGCTCGCCTGATTTAGCCGACCCGATCAGCATGACATGGCGAGCCACGGATCTCAGCCTGAAGGCGGCCTGGGTCGCCTCAGACCTGGAGGCTTTCGGCGAAGAAGTCGTGGGGATCTTGCGCGTTACGCCGGGAACGGCACCCGAGTTGGCCGGCGTGCTGGCATCGGACCAGGAAGGAAATCAAGTTGAAGTGAATGTGCGGCTCGAAAGGCTTCCGTGATCACTCGCCGCTGCAGAAGTCTGAGTTTGTTTTCGCTGCTCTTGTGCGCTGGTGCGGCGGAGACGAATGCGCAAAAGATCCTGTCCGTGCGCGATGTCAATGCCACGCCGGGCTCGACGATCAAAGTTTCCGTCGAGCTGAATGACGGTTCGGGCATCAGCGCCATCCAGTTTAAGCTCAGGTATCCCACTTCGGGACTCTCCCTCACCGGTCAGAATGCCATCGAAAAAGGTACCCTGCTCACGGACCACAGCATCACATCCAACACTTCCAGCCCCGGCCTCATCAGCCTGACCGTGTTGTCCCTGAGCCTTCAAAGCCTCAAACCCGGTGCAGGAAGTGTCATCCTGATTAATTTCGATGTCGCCAGCAGCGCTTCCGGCGCGCTGAACCTGACTCTCGAAGAAGTGATTGCTTCCGACTCCCGCGCCAACGTGGTGGCTGTCACGGTGCAAAATGGGAAGGTGACCGTAGGTCCCTCAAAGACGCTCTTCTTCGCCCAGTTCGCGAACGGAGCCGGCCTGAACTCCGAAATAGCCCTGACCAATCCTTCGTCCAGCACCAGCGCTGGAGGCAGGATAGAGTTCCTCGATGACAATGGCCAACCTTTAACAGCGGGTTTTACCGGTGGCCTCGGCCAGAGAAGCAGGATCGATTTCAGCATCCCTCCTTTGGGTTCGGTCGCGTTCGGGTCAGATGGGCAAGGAACACTGATGACGGGAACCGCCCGCGTGGTTTCAGGCGACGTCATAGGGGGTGTCGTCCGGTTCAACGTTCTGGGACTGGGCACGGCCGGGATCGGCGAGAGCCAGCCCATCACCGGGGGTATTATCCAGGTCAGGCGGAAAGCCGGCGTCCTGAACACGGGGATCGCGGTCAGTGACGCGGGTGGAGCAGGGACGGTGAACCTCACGTTGCGCAGCACAGACGGCATCCAACTGGCCGCCGCAAGCCTCTCCCTACCAGCCAATGGACACAGGGCCAGGTTCATGGATCAGCTGTTTCCCAATGTGGAAACGGGCGATTTTCAGGGGACGCTGACCATCACGGCGAGCGGTGCGGGTAAGATCGCCGTCGTGGCGATGGAGCTGGGGACATCTGCGGGCCAGTTCACCGCCCTGCCGGTGACCCCGCTTCGCTAGGAAATAGCCGCTTCCTCACGGTGCGAACATTTCTTGCAACACCTCAAGTGCCCGCCCCAGCGTAGCTGGCGACACCCTTCCCAGTCGGCGCACAAGGCGCTCCCTATCGACCGTGCGAACCTGGTCCAGCACCACGCGACCAGCACGCCGCCCGAACCGACGGGGTACTCGGAAAGGATAGCGATGCCCTCCCGGGGTCATCGGCGCCACAATGAATGTGCGGAGGTGGGCGTTGAGCTCGTCGGGTGAAACAACCACGCACGGGCGCGTCTTCCGGATCTCCGTTCCCCTTGTGGGGTTCAGATGGACCAAGAAAACTTCGCCGCGACGAACAGCTTCGGCCGTCACCACTCCCACTCCGTGTCATCGAAGCGTGTCGGAGTTGGGGGATCGAGCAGCACATCCTCATTGCGCTGGCGCAGCCGCCTGGCAGCCTCTGCCCACCCGGAGCGGGGCGCGGCCGCCCGGGCGATAAGGCGCGGCAGCCGACGAGCAGCCGACGGCGCTAGCAGGCGCGGCACCGATCGGCTCGCGGCTGAGCGCCTCGCGTTATGCCACCGCGGATCCCCAGCCCCGCGTGCCCTGGACTACGGCGCAGAGGGGCCGGGGATCGCCAGCCGACCCGGTTGCGTGCTATTATGAGTGGCGAAAACGGGTGATGCACGATGCCGAAGCCGCTCGAAGTGAGACCGCTGCCGAAGTACCGTTTGTGGCTCCGGTACGACGACGGTGCCGAGGGTGAAGTGGATTTGTCGGACCTCGCCGGCCGGGGAGTCTTCAAGGCGTGGGAAGGCGCGGGATTCTTCCAATCGGTTCGGATCGGCCCGCAGGGCGAGATTGCCTGGGGCGAGGATATCGACCTTTGTCCCGATGCTGTCTACATGAGGCTGACGGGCAAGACGCCTGAGCAGGTTTTTCCCAACTTGAAGAAGGTTGGGGTGGATGCCTGAGATCAGCCGGTTCTATGGCATCGTGATTAAGATGTACTTCGATGATCACAGCCCACCTCACGTTCATGCGCAGTACGCGGGCCACGAAGCTCTGATCAGCATCAACACCCTTGCCGTGATTTCGGGCAGGCTGCCCGCGCGGGCCCTCGGCATGGTGGCGGAATGGGCATCCCTGCATCACGAGGAACTTCTCTCCCTTTGGGAGAAGGCCAAGAACCTGGAACCACTGCACAAGGTCGACCCTCTCCCGTAGGGGTGTGGGTGGTATAACAAGGCGTTGCACCCGCCAGTCCGCTTCGCGGCCCGCAACTGAACGTCAGGCCGTTAGGCACAAGTGAATTGGGGGTGGTCCCGATAAGTAGCAACGACGTCCTCGAATATCGGAACAGACTGGCTTTCAACCGCGAGTTCTTCCTCCTGAAATACGGCTTTGCCTTCCACGCATTCACACAGATAGATTCGAACTTTAATGTGCTCGGGCAGATCCTCCAGTCTAAGAAGGACAAGAATGGCAAGTCTCGAGTCAGTTTCATTCCTTTCGTGTTGTTGATGCAACGGCAGGCACGGGCAGCTTTTGAAGGTATCTCCAGCTTTCAATCCTACGAGGCTTGGGTGCTTCTGCGGCCATGTTTAGAGGCAGCCCTCATTATGGGGAAGTGGGAAGACGATCCTCAGAATTGCAACATTTGGAAAAATCGAGCCGAGGATCGAGAGGCTTATTGGAAGACTTACACTGGCAGAAAACTGCGTTCAACCGCCCTGCCCCGGTCAGACCGGCTTCAGACCGTTTTGAGCAGGATCAACGACGACTTCATCCATGCCAATCCTGACTACTATCTCCGGCACACGAAAATACAACCTCAAGTTGAAACGGTCGGTATTTTGGTGCACTACTTTGATGATGCTGCTGACCACGAGGCCCATCTCCACGCTGTCCTTCACCTGATCCTTGTTGTTCAGGACAGTGCAGCAGGCATGCTTCGTCAGATCTTTGGTGGACTTGACCCACTAACAGTGGCTCTCGATGTTTACGAGAACGAATTCGCGCCAAGGGTAAGAAAGTTTCTCGAGCGTAGCCCCTCTCACAAGACCGTTTTGGCAGAACTAGGATTGTGGCCAGAGGAGGCCGGGGCCTAACCACGGCATGCAGCGGACGGCAAACCGCGCCGCCTCCGATGCCGACCGTTAGGCTAAACGCGGGCCATCAGCGGCGGTGAGCTTTGCCGTCTGCCTCAATGAGAGGTTTCAGCTCGGGACAAGGGCTCAGAAGCTGAGGGAGCACCGACGAGGGGTAACGCTCGGGACCGATCTCATCGAAGTGAACTTCGGGGTCCCGGCTCGCAGGTCGACTCAGAGGTCGATCCGTGAAATTCGCGTCATCCGACTGGCGGTCACTCTTCCCAGGTGAGGAGCTCGGGGGGATCGCTGGGCAGGCCCAGGGACTTCCACCGGGCGCGCAGGTCGTCCAGGACCTGCTTCCGAACTTTGGTCCTGCGGGAGAAGACATCCAGGTAGCGGTGGTCCTTGCAGGCGTTGATCAGGACCTTCGAGCCGTAGGGCCGCTGGGACGGCGGGTTCTTGGTGGGATCCAGCCAGGTGGACCACGTGTTTCTCAAAATGTCGAGGTCGGTACTCGGGTCGCAGCGGGTGGACATGGCCCAGATGACCTGGTCCATATCCGCCGGATCCACATCCTCATCCACGACCACGATCCACTTGCAGTAGTAAGCGCCGGCGGGGCACTGGGCTGCCAGCGCGGCGACTTCCGACGCGTGGCCCGCGTAGCGCTGTTCCAGTGAGACGATCGTCATCCCGAAGCCGCCCGCCGCAGCCGGATGACTGAACACGCCCCGGATTCCCGGCACGCCCAGGGCATCCAGGTCATCCCAGATCCTGGCGGAGCGAAAGACGCTGAAAAGATCGTTTTGATCACAGGACGGATAATCGGCCATCAGCGCGCACGTGAGGATGGGATCGTCCCGGTAGTAGACGCGCTTCACGTCGATGATGGGAGCGTTGTCCTCGGGCCGCCCATAGTAACCGGTGAACTCCCCGAAGGGGCCCTCGAGAGCCTGGTTGCCGGGATGCATGATCCCCTCCAGGGCGATCTCCGCATGGGCCGGGATGGGAAGCCCCGTCACCTCGCCTTCAAACACCTGGATCCCTTCGCCCCGGATCCCGCCGGCGTAGTCATACTCGGAAAGGTTCTTCGGGATGGTCTGGGAGCTGACGGTGAACAGAGCCGGGTCCACGCCGTAGGCGCAAGCCACCGGCAGGGGCTCACCTTTCGCCCACATCTTCTCCGCGTGCAAACGCGCGTCCTTTCCCGGGGACCAGTAGACATGGACCTCATTCTTGCTGCGCACCATCTGCCGGTACGTGCCCAGGTTGACGTGCCCATCGCCGGGGTCCCGGGTGATGAACAGATCCCACGTGCCCAGGTACCTTCCGCCGTCCAAGGGCCAGAACTTGGGCGACGGGAAAAGGCCCAGGTCGATCTCACGGTCCGAGACCACGTTCTGGGCCACGCTCGCTGATCTCAATGGAACGACCTGAGGCGGAACCCGCTGCTTGAATTTATCCCGGGCCAGAAGGATGAGGTCCCTCAGCGAGGTTCCGGGCTTGGCGCCGAGGGTGAGGGCGATCCGGTTCTTGCTGGTGCCGAAAAGATTGAACAGAGCCCGGTAACCCCGGGGATATCCTCGGACGCTTTCGAACAAGAGGGCGGGGCCACCCTTGATCTTCCCCACCAGGTAGGCCAGGGCGGACATTTCCTCGTTCCAGTCCATCTCCTGGGTAACTTCGAGAAGCTCCCCAAGCTCGCGGACCTGTGCCAGCCAGTCTCTTAGGTCGCGAATCATGACTTCTGAAACCTGAGACTCGGAAACCTGAGACCTGAAACCAGAGGTTCCGGAGTTTCAGGTTTCGGGTCTCAGAGTTTCAGGTTTTAGGTTTGCCTGTCCTCGAAGGTGAGAATGTCAGGAGCCGATCCGTCGAATCCATATTCGCGCCAGCGTTGGATCACCTTCTCGTACATCTTCCTGTCCAGGCGGGTGCGCGGAGAGAAGACGCTCAGATTTCGATGCTCCTTGCAGGCGTTGACGAGGGCTTTCGAGCCGTAGGGTCGTTTCTCCGGTGGATTCTGGGAGGGGTCGAGCCAGGTGGACCAGGTGTTCCGCAAGATATCGATGTCCTCCACGGGCTTGCAGCGGGTGGCCATGGCCCAGAGGACCTCGTTGATGTTGGTGGGATCCACGTCCTCGTCTACCGTCACGATCCACTTGCTGAAGTAGGCCCCTCCCGGGCACTGGGCCACCAGCGAGAGGACCTGGGGCGCGTGGCCCGGGAAGCGCTGCTCCAGGGAGACGATGGTCATCCCGAACCCGCCTGCTGCGGCGGGATGTGCGTACACGCCCTGGATGCCCGGTACGCCCAGGCGGTCCAGATCATCCCAGACGCGGGCGGAGCGGACCACCGCGTACAGAAGGCCGCATTCGTTCGCTGTCCAGTGGTCGGCCATCAAAGCAGCGGTCAGAACAGGCTGGGAGCGGAAGTGCAGAGCCTTGACCTCCACCACCGGAGACAGGTCCTCGGGCCGGCCGTAGTACCCCGTGAACTCGCCGAAGGGACCCTCCTTCCGGTAGGTGTCGGGATACGCGATGCCTTCCAGGACGATCTCCGCTCGGGCAGGGAACAGCAAACTGGTGGCCTTGCCCTGCACCAGCTCCAGGGGCCGGCCTTTCAGCCCGCCCACGTAATCGAACTCCGACTCGGTCTTGGGCAGCGTCAGACCGGACGCCATAAAGAGAGCAGGTTCGACGCCGCAGACGGCGGCTACCTCGCAAGGCCGTCCCTGCTTCCACGTTCGCTCGATCTGCAAGCGCGCGTCTTTCCCGGGCGACATGTAAAGGCCGACGTGATTCCGGTCGTGGACCATGAGGCGATACGTGCCCGCATTCAGGTGCCCTTTTTCCGGATCCCTCGTGATGACGGCATCAGCGGTGCCGATGTAGCGTCCCCCATCCAGAGGCCAGTGCTTGGGAACGGGGAACACGTTCAGGTCCACCGCCTCCCCCGTCCGGGTGTTCTGATACACGGGCGCGTTCTCCGGTTTGACCACCTCCGGAGGGAGCCGATGCTTCAACCGGTACCGGACGGCCTGGATCAGATCCTTGACCGTCAGGGACGGATCCAGGCCCATGGCGGCGGCAAAGCGCTGGGTGCTGGACCCCAGCATGTTCCACAAAACAGGGGTGGGATACCCGGCGACGTTCTCGAACATCAGGGCAGGCTCCCCCGGCTCCCGGTTGGCCAGGTACACGACGGTGGACATCTCCTGATCCCAGGAGACGGACGCGGTGATCCTCCTCAACTGCCCCATGCCCTCGATGATTTTCATGAACTCCCGCAGGTCCCGGGGCCCCACAGCCTCCACCCATCGAGATTCCGGGGTCGTCTCGGGAGCCATTGGAATCGAAACTGCCATTTCGCTCATGATCGCCCTCCGTGCCCAGAGATTGGACTGATATTAAACCATCCTTTTGTCACATCCGGTTGGCCTTGTCAACCCAAAAGCTCTCAGTTTTCAGTTGTCAGTTTTCAGTTTTGTGCGAGGTCATGACTGATAACTGAAAACTGATGACTGATAGCTTTCTTACGAGTGCAGGTCCTCGCTGAACCAGTGGTCTGGCAAGGTCTGACCCTTACCACGCTCCACCGCCTTGCGATAGACCAGCGCCCCCAGCGCGGCAAATTGCAGGCCGATCCCGGTGTTGTTGATGAACAGCGTCTGCTCCTCTGGGGACGCCCGGCCTCGGGACGGATCCACCAGGAGCTCTGGCAGGGTGGGATGGGAGGCCTCCGGCCAATCGTTCCACCACCCCTTTTCTTCCTGTTCGGGGATCCCCCGGGACCCCAAAGCGACGTAGTTGAAGGGCCCCTCCCCCTTGCTCCGCACATGGACCACCACCCGGTCGCACCCTTGCACCACGTCCAGGGAGATCTCCTGGCGCTTGATGGTGCTGACGTGAACGCCCGGTTTCAGCCAGGCCGAGTCCACCACAGGCTCCATGGTATTGGTGGCCGCCGCCAGAATGTCCGCATCCCGAACAGCAGCCTCCGGGGTCTTCACCGGCTCCACGGACACGTGCAGCCGTTCCGAAAAGCGCCGGCAGAAGTCGGTCCGGTGCGCCTCAGTCGGACTGTACACTTTCACCTTCCGGATGGGCCTCACGGCGCAGAACGCCTCCAGTTGACCCTCCGCCTGGAAACCAGATCCCAGAAGTCCCACGGTGGATGCATCCTCCCGCGCCAGGTGACGGGCCGCCAGCCCGTTGGCAGCTCCCACCCGAATCTTCTGGATCACCCCGTCGGGGAAGATGGCCAGCAACTGGCCCGTGGCGCAACTGAAGAGCAGCACCAGGCCTACCCAACGCCCCCCAGGGGCCAGGGGCAGCTTCTCTTTCTTCACGGTCTTCCCCTGGGGCCACGTAATGACGTCCGAGTTCAACCGCAGCGCGGCGATCCCTTCCTGGGACCAAAGACCCGCCATGGCCTTGAAAACATAGACCCGGCTCTCATCGGTGCTCAACCCGTACAAATCGGAACGGGGGAGGTTGCCCGCTTCCTTCCGCAGCCAGGCACGATAAGCGGATTCCAAAGCCTTCAGGCTCTCTTCCATCGTCAAGAGTTCCTGCACGTCCTCATTGCTCAGGACTCGAACCATCGATCGGACCTCCCCCGGCCGTGTGAGAAAAGACAAGACCCCTGCAGTCTGTGATATATACTAGAAAGCTCCGAAAAAGAGGACAAGCAAATTCATGAGAAAAAATCAAACTCCCCCCACCCCACCGTCATCTTATCCTCGGAGGGAGTTCCTGCGCAAGCTCGGATGGGCCGGAATCGCTTCGTGGGCCCTTCCCTTCCAGTCCTGCCGGCGCGCCGCCTCCGAGGCGTACCCCAACAAGCCCATTCGTCTCATGCTCCCGCAGGCGCCGGGGGGCGGCACGGACATCGAAGCGCGCACCATCTCCAGTTACGCCCAGAAGTACCTGAAGGAACCCCTGGTGGTGGAGAACGAGCCGGCGGCCGATGGGCGGGTCGTGATGTCCAGGCTCTATCGCGGAACCCCCGATGGTTACACGATTGGCTGCGACAGCCAGCCCAGCCTTTCCTTGCGCCAATACCTGTTCGACGTGGACTTCGACGCCAAAAAATTCAGCTACATCCTCGCCTGGTCAAGGATCACTCAAGTCCTGGTCTGCCATGTGGACCGGTGGCAAACCTTTCCCGAGTTTCTCGACGAAGCCCGAAAGAAAAAGTTGTCGTGCGGCCTCCCGTACATTGCCAGCGTTTCCCATTTTGCCGGCATCCTGATGGCGGACGCCTTGGGCATGAACGTGACCTGGATTCCCTTTGGGTCGAGCGGCCCAAGCCTCGCGGCCTTGATGGGAAAGCACATGGACTTCGCGATTGCCGCCAGCGCGACGGCTCTTCCCATGGTCCAGGCCAAGCGTTTGCGCCCCCTCCTGGTCTTCTCGGAGGAACCGGATCCCACTTATCCCGGCGTCCCGATCCCTTCCGAGCTGGGATACAACTTCACTCAGGTGCCCATCATCCGCGGCGCCTTTGGCCCGCCGGGCCTGCCGGACGACCGGAAAAAGATTCTGGAAGAAGCCTTCGCCTCGGCCGCGAAAGAGCCCGAATTCCTGGCCTGGGCCCAGAAGACGGAGGTTCACATTCGCCCGCTCTCTTCCGAGGCCTTCACCCAGGCCATCCTGGAATTGGACAGCGTGATTCTAAAGTACCTGCACCTGCTGAAGCAAAGCTAGAGTTGAGGAGGTATTTTATGGCGCTCAAGCGAGTCGCACGCTGGATCGCTACTGCCTTTTCTACGCTGATCGTGATCGAGGTGCTCATCATGATCAGCCCCTTCGCCCTCTACTGGTATTCGTTTTATTCTCCCACCTTGCAGGCCTTGCACCGTTCGTCCTGGACCGCCTGGACAGAAAGCTTCTTCCTGCCCCACTCCGTCATTACCGACAGCGCTTTTCTGGAATTCCTTCGGTGGAAGGTCGGGTCTTATATGTTCAGCCTGGGGGTTTGGGCCTTCCTGGCGCTCGCGATACAGCTTTATTCTGCCAAGCTGCGCAAAAAAGGCGTGGTGAGCGGCGGCATTTACCGCTACATCCGCCACCCCCAATATCTCTGCCTGTCCATCGCTGGGTTTGGCCTGATGACCTATTGGCCGCGTATGATCATCCTCATCTTCTATCTGGGGATGTTGATCACCTACTACTTGCTGGCTCGTTCGGAAGAAGGCCGAATGCTGCGCGCCTACCCCAGCTATGCGGAGTACCAGCAGCGAACCGTGATGTTTCTTCCCGGCAGTCCGGGCAGGCACCTCCGTCGCTGGCTGTTCGGATGGGTGAAAAACCCGGCCCTGGGTACGGCACTGTGCTGCGCCGCGGTCTTCGCCGCGGCCCTGGGAATTGCATTTGCGTTGCGCCAGTACACCATCGCCCACGTGGTTCGGACAGAGCTTCCGGACGAGCGGGTGTTGGCCATTGCCGTGTGGCCGGAGGACACGGCGCAGGTGGAAATCGCGAGCTTGACCGAGCGCGTCCTGCGCGATCCGGAGATTTCCAGCCAGATCCGGGAGGAAGGTGGGGCCTCCTTTTCCGCCCATTTGCTGCCGGGCGATTACGGCATGGTCAACATGTTCGCCAATGTCGGCAGGCGCCCCGCGGAGCTACGCCCCAGTCAGTTCCAGTTCCTGGTGCGCTACCTGTTCCCCTTCCTGACGGAGGGAGACCGCCGCCACCGCCCCATGGGACACCCCCAGCAGGAAAAGTTCAAGCTGGTCGTTTCCCGTGTGGACAAGCCCGGCCAGCGCTCCATCCCGCTGGATTCGGTGCTGGACGCCAACGCCAAAATGACGCCGGTGGCCATGGTGGACGTAAAAATACCGACGGGAGAAATTCTAAAGCGCGAAAATCCCGGCCAGGGCAGCGTCTGGGGCCCCATCACCATGCCCATCTTTTGATTTTTCCCGCGGAGGAATCGCAGGTTCGAAGGGTGCTGGCGGGGTCCGTGCGTCGCTGAATGGGCTACGCTTGGCCCATGACTTCCCTGGCGAACAAGCGCAGTACTTCCCGCCGGTCGCCGTAAGGGACAATGGCCAGCTCGTCGAGGCCGATCCCCCACAGCGGCCTCACCCGTTCGCGACATTCCTCCAGGGTGCCCGCCAGGGCGAAGCGATCGACCAGGCGATCAGGCACCAGGGCGGAGTGGTCCGCCTCGATTTTCATGTGCTGGTAGTAATCGTAGTGACGGTCCAGCTCTTTGACCAGCGCCTGGTCTTCTGAATCCAGGGGCCGGGGCAGCGGATGGCGGAGGATGCGGGCCACATGGGCTTTCACCAAATCCTTGGCCCCCCGCGGACCGATGGCACAGGGGATCCAGGCCACGGTCCGGAAATTTTCCAGGCGGCGTCCCGCGCGTTCCGCCCCCTGCCGGACCAGGCTCAGAGCCGCTTCGATGAATCGAGGATCGGTGCCCACCAACAGGATCGCACCATCCGCGATCTTGCCAGCGAGCTCCAGCACCTTGGGCCCGCTGGCGGCGAGGTACACCGGGATATCGCGTCCCGGAGCGAACGTCAGCCGCACCTGGGCGTCTCCCAGGGTCACGGTTTGCCCACGCAACAGCGACCGCAGCAGCTCCACGGATTGTTCCACCTCCGACAGGCGCCGCTGTTTCATCCCCATGGTGGCCAGGGAGCTGTCACCCAGCCCCAGCCCGATGAGCATCCGTCCCGGCGCCGCCTCCTCCAGGCTTGCGACCGCGCTGGCCGTCACCGTGGGGTGGCGCGTGTAGGGGTTCGTGACCCCTGTGGACAGCTTGATCCGCCGCGTCTGCATGGCGCACGCCGCCATGTGAACATAGACTTCCCTCCAGATGAGATGAGAATCCCCGAAATAAATCGCATGGTAGCCCAGCTCCTCAGCCCAGCGCGCGAGCTCCACGATCTGCGGCACAGGTTCCGTGGGGAACAAGCCCAGAGAATAGCGCGGTCGCTCCATCGTAGTGCTCCCTCCATCGCCTCCGAGAAGAGTTCGGGGCAGGTTCGTCGCTGCCGAAAAGATTCAAACCTCCGCCTTGCAATTTGTCAACAAAAAAGCCATTCCCTTTGTAATGCCTCAGTAACACGGGGCGCAGGAGACGTGCAAGGGCCCGAACATCGGAGCCGCGAGCGGAAGGAAAAATGGGGACAGGCTACTCATTTCCCGGCATTTGATGTCCCGGCAACTCCTTCTGCTGGAAATGAGTAGCCTGTCCCCATTTTTC
>JACQTF010000101.1 GCA_016210925.1 Acidobacteriota bacterium
CTCCACAGGGGCGTGCCGGACATCGCCCGCTCGCAGCGCAAAGCCATCCATCATGGCCCTGGGGAAGGGCGGCAGCTCCATGTCGGAGCACACGTCCTCGGCCAGCCTGCACCCCAGGGCCGCCGACAGGGCGACCTCCTCCGTGCGGGGGGCGGGCAAATTTTCCAAGACCAGCCGCAGAGCTTGTTGGACTTCGATCATGGGGGACGCTCAGGGGCATTATACCCCCGGGTGACGGCCGAGCACGCTGTGCGCCCGGCTGTACAGCAGGTAGATCGTCAGGCCCACCACCAGCCAGATGCCAAACCGGGCCCACGTGACAAGCGGAAGCCCGAGCATGAGGTAGAGGCACGATCCGATCCCCAGCAGGGGCACGAGGGGGAACCGCCAGTCGGCCAGCGGGCAGCGGAACGGGCGCTCCGCCTCCGCTTCCCTGTAGCGTAGCACGATCACGCCCGCGCACACGAGCACGAAGGCGAACAGCGTCCCGATGTTCGTCAGGTCCACCATCTCGTCGATGCTGGCGAACATGGCGAACGCCGCGACGACGACGCCCGTCCAGATGGTCGTCACGTGGGGCGTGCGGAATCGCGGGTGCACGGCGGCGAAGCTCTCAGGCAGCAGCCCATCGCGCGCCATCGAGAAGAAGATGCGCGGCTGGCCCAGCTGGAAGACCAGCAGCACGGCCGTGTGCGCCACCACCGAGCCGAAGGCGATGATGCTGGCCACCCAGGGCTTGCCGACCACGCGCATGGCGACCGAGAGCGGCTCGGCGACATTCAGTTCGCGGGACGGGATCATGCCCGTGATGACCGCCGCCGTGACGATGTAGATGACCGTGCAGATGACGAGCGACCCGATGATGCCGATGGGAAGGTCGCGCCCCGGGTTGCGCGTCTCCTCGGCGGCGGTCGAGACGGCGTCGAAGCCGATATAGGCGAAGAAAATGATGGCCGCGCCCGCCTGCACGCCTGCCCAGCCGTTCGGCAGGAAGGGAGACCAGTTGTCCGGCTTGACGTAAAAGAAGCCCACACCGACGAAGATGGCGAGCGTGACGAGCTTGATCCCGACCATCACGGCGTTGAACCGCGCGCTCTCCTTGATGCCGATGACCAGGACGACCGTGACGGCGACGACGATGGCGGCTGCGAGCACGTTGGCGACCATGGGGACGCCCAGCAGCCGCGGCGCCGCCGCCAGGATCTCGGGGTGGTGGAGCGCCGTGCGGATGTCGGTCCGGAGCCAGACGGGGATTTCGAGCCCGAAGCCGCGGAGCAGCTCGTTGAAGTAGCCCGCCCACGAGATGGCGACGGCGACATTGCCGACGGCGTACTCGATGATGAGGTCCCAGCCGATGATCCAGGCGACGATCTCGCCGAGCGTCGCGTAGGCGTACGTGTAGGCGGACCCCGAGATGGGCACCATCGAGGCCATCTCCGCGTAACAGAGGGCCGCGAACCCGCACGCGACGCCCGTGAGCACGAACGACAGGATGAGCGCCGGGCCAGCGCCTGGTCGCACGGCGTCGCCCGCCGCGGCGGTGCCAACGGTCGCGAAAATGCCGGCGCCAATGATGGCGCCAATGCCCAGAGTCACCAAGTCCAGCGGTCCGAGGACCCGTTTGAGGCCGTACTCAGACCGCTCCTTCGCGTCCTGCAGGATCTGATCCAGGTGCTTCGTTCGGAAAAGGGCGGTGGCCATGAGAGGCGTCGGCACCTTTCACGTCACAAGGGTGAGGTGTGCATAGCGATCGATGAGCTTCTTTCGGCCGAAGCCCTCGAACTGGATGGTGAGCTTGGTCCCGTCTCCCGTGGGTTGCGCCTCCAGGATCCGGCCCACGCCGTAGACGGGATGACGCACCTGGGTCCCCGGCTCGTAAACGCCCGTGGACACGTGGCGAGACTGCTTCAGCTGCAAGAATTCTTTGACCTTCTCCACCGTGTCGTAGGATTTCGTCACGGACGAGGACCCAGCCTTCATGGAGCGGAGCGTTGCCTGGGAGACGAAACTACCGGCGGGCGCCTGGTCCACCAGATGGGCGGGGATCTCCGAAAGGAAACGGGAGGGCTGGTTAAACCCCGATGCTTCGCCCCCGAACTTCCTCCGAAACCGCGACCAGCTCAGGAAGAGCTTGCGGCGGGCCCGCGTCATGCCCACGTAGCACAGTCGCCGCTCCTCCTCGATGCCCCACGGGTCCTCCAGGGCCTGGCTGTGGGGAAACAAGCCCTCCTCCATTCCCACCATGAACACCGTGTCAAACTCCAATCCCTTGGCGCTGTGGAGGGTCATCAACGACACCCGAGCGCCGCTGTCGAAGTCATCGGTCTCGGACGTCAGGGAGGCGCGGTCCAGGAATTCCTCCAGGGGCAGCTTGCTCTCGTCCGCCTCGCTGGCGGCCCGGTAGAGTTCCTGGAGGTTCTCAAGCCGGCCCTGGGCCTCGTGGCTCCCTTCGGAGCGGAGCATGTCCTCATAGTGGGTCTGGTCCGCCACGTGCCGCAGGGAGTGGTAAAGGGTGGCCGGGCGATGTCGTGCCAGGTCCTGCAGCAAAAGATAGAACGATTCCAGGGCCACCAGATTCCGGGGAGGAAAGAGCCGAGCCTCCACAGCCAGAGCGAGCGCCTCCCAGCAGGAGCACCCCCGTTCCCGGGCCAGGGCCTGGAGCTTTTCCAGCGTGGACTTGCCGATGCCGCGGGGAGGCACGTTGATCACCCGCACCAGGGCCACATCGTCCCGTGGGTTCACGAGCACCTTCAGGTAAGCCAGCACGTCCTTGATCTCGGATCGGCTGTAAAAGCTCATGCCCACCAGGTTGTAAGAGATCCCATACTGGCGCAGCGCCTCTTCCAGCAAGCGGGACTGGAAATTCGCCCGATACAACACGCCGCAGTGCTGGAGGCCGCGAAGGCTGCCGTACGCCGCCCGTGCGACGAATTCCGCCTCCTGCCGCGCCGATTCCGCCTGAAAACAGGTGATCGGATCCCCCTCCTGCACGTCGGTCCACAACACCTTCCCCTTGCGGTGGACGTTGCGCTCCACCACCGCCGTGGCGGCCTCCAGGATCGGCTGCGTGGAGCGATAATTCTGCTCCAGCTTCACCAGCCGGGCCCCGGGAAAGTCCTTCTCGAAATTCAAGATGTTCTGGATATCGGAGCCCCGGAACCCGTAGATGGATTGGTCTTCGTCCCCCACCACGCAGATGTTCTGGTGGGTGCTCGTGAGGAGGCAGATCAGGTCATACTGAGGCAGGTTGATGTCCTGGTACTCGTCTACCAGGATGTGACGGAAGCGCCCGCTCCAGGCCTTGCGCTTTTCCGGGAACTTCCGCAGCAGTTCTGCGCTCTCCAGGATCAGGTCGTCGAAGTCTAGGGCATTGGCCCTGCGGAGCCTGGTCCGGTACTCCTGTGCCACTTCCACCAGCAGCGCCCCCAACGGGTGGTCCTCCAACCGGCGCCCCGGATGGTTTTTTAAACCGCTGAGCAGCGACTGGACTTCCCTCACCGGAAGCACCGACTCCTGGATGTGACGCACCCCCAGGATTTCTCTCAGGAGCCTGCGCTGATCGTCCGTGTCGTAGATGACGAAGTCACGCCCGTAACCGAGGCCTTCCATCTCCCGGCGCAGCAGCTTCACGCAGAAGGAATGAAAGGTCGAGACCCACGGGCGTGCCTCCGGAAGACCGGAGAGCAAGGCCACCACCCGCTGCTTCATCTCCTCGGCGGCCTTGTTGGTGAAGGTGACCGCCAGGATCTGCTCCGGGGGGGCCAGCCCTTTTTGAATGAGGTATGCGATCCGGTGGGTGATCACCCGGGTCTTGCCGCTCCCGGCTCCTGCCAGGATCAACATGGGACCCTCGGTGTGGAGAACCGCTTCACGTTGGTGCTCGTTGAGCGCCGCCAGAATCTCCATCACGGTACTATGACTCCAGGGCGTCCGGTTCGTCCATGATTTCGTTCGGGGGGCCGCGCAGGCCCAAGGGAAGGGAGGACGGAAGCTTCCAGGACGGCCGTCATTCCACGGTGACGCTCTTGGCAAGGTTGCGAGGGCGGTCGATCTCGCAGCCACGATGCAGGGCGGCATAATAGGCGAACAGCTGCAAGGGAACCACCGCCAGGATGGGAGTGAGGATCTCCAGGTTCGAGGGCAGGGGGAAGACCTCGTCCGCCAGGGAACAGATATCTCCGTCCTGCTCGCTGGTGAGGGCGATCACCTTTCCCCGGCGCGCCTTGATCTCCTGCACATTGCTCACCATCTTTTCGTACGAGCTGTCCCTGGGCACGATGCAGACGGAGGGAAATTCCTCGTCGATGAGGGCCAGGGGCCCGTGCTTCATCTCACCGGCCGCATACCCTTCCGCGTGAAGGTAGGCGATTTCTTTGAGCTTCAGGGCGCCCTCCAGGGCCACCGGGTAGTTGTACTTGCGGCCCAGATAAAAGAAGTGATGGTACCCGCAGTAGCGGCGGGCCAAGTCGCTGATCCGGTCCTGCCGGGAGAGAATGTGCCGCACCTGGTCGGGCAGCTTCTGCAGGCCCTCCTGGATTCGCTGCCCCTCCGCGATGGGCACCTCCTGCTGCCGTCCCAGAAACAGGGCGATCAGGTGGAGGATGACCATCTGGGAGATGAACGTCTTGGTGGAGGCCACACCGATCTCGGGCCCGGCGTGGTTGTACACGCCGGCATCGGTTTCCCTGGTGAGGGTGGATCCCACCACGTTCACCAGGCCCAGCACCAGGGCTCCCTTGCGTTTCGCTTCCCGGATGGCAGCGAGGGTATCTGCAGTTTCGCCCGACTGGCTGATGGCCAGGACCACAGTCCCCTTCCGGAAATTCAGCTTGCGGTAGCGAAATTCCGACGCCAGCTCCACCTCCACCGAGAGGGAGGTGAGCCGCTCCAACACGTAGCGTCCCAGCAGGCCCGCGAAGTAGGACGAGCCGCAGGACACGATGATCATGTGCCGGGCCTGGCGTAACCGATCCGCGACGGCTTCCAGACCTCCCAGCTTGGCCGTTCCTTCCTCCCACAGCAGGCGCCCGCGCATGGCGTTTTGGATGGCCTCCGGCTGCTCGTGGATCTCCTTGAGCATAAAATGGGGATAGCCCTGCATTTCCGCGGCTTCGGAGTCCCATTCCACGGTCTCGGGCGAGCGGCGGATCCATTTCTGTTGGTGGCTCAGGATCCGAAACCGGTCCTGTTCCAGGACGGCAATCTCCCCGTCCTGCAAGTAGATCACCTTTCGAGTGTGGCGGAGCAACGCCGAGACATCCGAGGCGGCCAGGGTCTCCCCCGCGCCTATTCCCAGAATGATGGGACTGCCCCGCCGCGCCACCACAAGCTTGTCGGGGAACTTTCTTGAGAGGATGGCCAAACCGTAAGTGCCGATGACCCGCTCCAGAGCCTGCTGGGTTGCCTCCTCCAGAGAGGAGTCCTGAAATTCCTCGATGAGATGCGCCAGTACCTCCGTGTCGGTCTGGGAGCGGAAGCAGTGGCCCCGGCGCTCCAGGTCGGATTTCAATTCCCGATAGTTCTCGATGATCCCGTTGTGGGCCACATAGATCTCACCGCGACAGTCCCCGTGGGGGTGGGCATTCTCCTCGCTGGGAGCCCCGTGGGTGGCCCAGCGGGTGTGGGCGATGCCAGAGGTGCCCGACCACTGAGAGGAGCCCAGCTTTCGCTCCAGGTTCCGGATGGGTCCCAGCTCCCGAACGAGCTGCACCTCGCTCCCATTGTGGATGGCCAGGCCGCTGGAGTCGTAGCCTCGGTACTCGAGGCGCTTCAGCCCCTCCACCAAAATGGGAAGGGCCGGCTGCCTGCCGATGTAGCAGACGATTCCGCACATCTCACTCCCCCATCACCTGGAAAACCACCTTTCGCTGCCTGGGCCGGTTGTCGAAATCCATCAGGACGATCTGCTGCCAGGTGCCGTGCATCAGCTTGCCGCCTGAAAATGGCACCGTCAGCGAGGGTCCGAGAAGCGCCGAGCGCACGTGGCTGAAACCGTTGTCATCGCCCCAGCGGGTATTGTGCTGGTAGGAGATCCCTTTCGGGACCAGGCGCTCGATCGCAGCCTGCAGATCGTGGACGAGCCCGGGCTCATATTCCAACGTGGTCACCCCGGCCGTGGACCCCGGCACGAAGACCGTCAGGATGCCATCTTTCAGGCCGCTTTCCGAGACGGCGGCAGCGGCCCGGTCGGTGAGGTCCAGGATGTGCGCATCGCCGCGGGTCTGTACCTGGATTTGGGTTGTCTTGACCGGCATGGTGAAGAAAGCCAGTATTATAAACGAGTCCTGGAGCAGAGGGCTAACAAAAAGCCGCGCAAGGTTCTTCCCAGGCGCCCCTGATCCGGCTTGAGGATGCGCCGGCCGGTTGCCACCCTGTCAGTGAAGGTTCAAAAATTCCGGGCTCTCTGCTATAATTGCTCCTCCCTCGGTGATCGCAACGAGGAGATCAATGTCCACACGGGCTCAGGATCATCGGCATCGGACCTTCAAGGTGCGCAAGATGAAGGTCCGGGAGATGGCCCGCATCAGCCACAATCTGAAGCGGTTTATCTGCATCGGGGGCGTTGCCCTCTCGGTCCTGTTTTACATCCCGTACAAGTTTGTCATGCACCTGTTCGACGACGCGTTCAGCCCCGCGATCCGCCTGGTAGAAGATTTCGGATACGTGGCGGCCAGCGCTTTGATCATTACCCTGATCCTGGTTCGCGTCAGCGAGCGCGAAATCGCCCGGATCATTCAGCTGGACCGGGAGCAGCGAAAGCTCAAAGGGGTGCTCTATACGGTGCACTTCCTGAACCGCCGGATCAGCAACCACGTGAACGACCTGCGCCATCAGGAGAGGCGCCAGGAAGATGTGCCGGAGGACGGAAGGTTGCAGCAAAAGATTCGGGAGCTCTCATCACTCTCCCAGCAGATCGATGAGGCCGTTCGCACGGTGGAACGGCGTCTCCATCCCCGCGTCCCGTTCCTGACGGAGGTGGATGTCTGGGGCCTCAACCAGCACTTCACGGCCCGGATCAACGACCTCAGCCTGGGCGGGTGCTACATCGATTCCACGACCACTTTTGCCGTCGGATGCCGGATCCGCGCTCGGTTCAAGACCTCGGAGCGGGGCGTCGTGGACACCGAGGCCGAGGTGCGGTACGAACAACCCAGCATCGGCATGGGTGTGAAGTTCGAGGAGCTGACTCCGGAGCAGGAAGCCCTGATCCTGGAGGTCATCTCCAACTTCCATAGAGTGTCCAGCGTGGGCCTCAAAGGCGCGTAGGGTCCCCCCGGGGGCCTCTTCCCTCCGTTCCTGTGGGCCAGGAACTGCCTGGCAGGGAGGCAGGAATGTCAGAGAAGCACACGTCCAATCTCATCGAACGCGGATGTTCCGCCGCCGCCATTTATCTTTACGATTTTCTCCGCCTGCGGGGGCCGGCCGGCAACGATCAGGCACAGGCGGCGCAGATCGTCTCCGAAACGATCCGGCACGTCCGAAGCGAGCTCGCCCAGCTGATCTCTGGAGACGAAGGCGAGGAACACGTGCGAGGCTGTGCCATCAATCTGGCTCGCGATTTCGTCGCCGCAAAGCTGAGACGGCGCTAATTCACTAGAAAGGTCTCAACAGGTTTCCGGCACGGGCCACAGCCTAATTGGCATAGGGGATTGCCCCCTGCCACACCACCGGACATGGGGTCCGCATCCGGCGGTTCGGACGGTTGAGGTCACCTCGCGAAACCGAAGGCACGGCCGGACGGCGATAGCGGGGCGTCCTCCGAGGTCCGCTCTCGTGGCTGTGTTCTAGGAGAGGGGTCCAGCGTGACCTACTGTTGCAAGGTAGAGAAAGCCCTCTAACGAGACAGGCGTTCAGCTGCGCCGAGCGAGCGTTCTTTGCGAGCGAGGGCACACTGCAGCACGTCGGCTGCAGCGCGGGGTTATGCCGTACGCTTGCGTGTGCGCGGTCGCGATGTTTTCCGCGTCAATCGCACGAATGTGCGCAGAGCCTCGTTGACTGCACGGGTATCGGGAAAAATCTGCGCCACATCAGGGTCGAGGAGAACGACATTGGTGCCTTGCCCGTAGCGCACCGCAGTCGCACCACGCACTGCCTTGGAAAAGTCATATTCCGGCCGCATGGTGTCCTCATCATGCTGACCCAGCTGCCTCCTCTTACTGCTCTTCTTCATAGTGTTTTCTTTCAGGTCGAGTCGCCAACCGGGCACTGATGATTCGAGTGCGGGGTGGTCTCTCTGCGTAACATACAACCAGCAAACGGTAACGGTCTGACATGCCGAGCACGATGAACCGTTGTTCGCCTTCTGAATGGTCCGGGTCTGGCATGTTCATTGACAGAGGATCACCGAAGGCCGTGACGGCCTCCTCGAACGACACGCCGTGCTTCTTGAGGTTGGCTTCCGCCTTCGCTGGATCCCACTCGAAGTTGTAGCCCACCGACCCATTCTACCGTCCGACTGCGGATTGCTCCATAGGCATAACCATTTGCGCTTCAGCCGCGAGGAACCGCAGGCGTGGCCGCGCAAGCTGCCGGTACGTTGATGCGGTTCCTCGGCGGCTGCAAGCGCGGGTTAGACGCCACCGCTCTCGCGTTTCGCGAGTACCGGCCATGCGAACACGACGAAACCGCCGTAGAACACGAGGCGATAGATGAAGCCTACTGGCTTGGTTCGGTGGATACCGTATTCGAATACATCCGGTACGGGAGTAGGAATGGGGTCGTAACTCGCTTGCGTCAGGAGATCTCGAACCTTGTCCCACCCCGGTGTTGGCTTGCGCGATCCAAGGGTTGCGCAGAGGACACGCCACTTGCCCATAAACTGCCGTCCGAAATCTCGGTACGCGAGAGCTCGTGCGACCGCGGACATGACCGATTTCACGCGGGGGAGATCGAAGGAAAAGGCCCCAGACTCCTTCCCGTTGATTAAGACCGGTTCCAGGTCATGGAACGTTCGTTTGAACAGTGCTGGCCGGTAATCCCACGAGCGCATAGAAACTTCTAAGACTCTTTGGGCGGTCGCGTTCGTGCCAAGCTGGGTGGCGATCACGCCTCGAACATACTCCACGTCCATCTTGTTGTCGTTGTTGTGGTCCTCACACGACGGAACCTTCCACAGGTTGACGCGTTTCGATTTCGGGAAGAATGACCGCGGGGGCACGTGCTCCCCGGTGGTGGCGGCCTGATCGCACATGTAGCAAAGGGCGTTCGTTTTCGACTTCGTCATTTCTGGTGGCGTCTGACCTATGAGTAGGCTGCAAGGCTCGCGTGCGGCAGGCTGCAGCCGTCGCAGTCTATTTACGCCGGGCAGCAACTGTATGCGTATGTGCCGCGTGAAGCGCATCATACCACGATTTCCTCCGGTGCAGCGGCGCCGGGAAAGTCCGTGCCGGGGGCAGTCTAAGGCCCATGGCCCCGCTGCTACGGGTGCGTTCGGCAGCCGAGCGCGGCAACCCCCGTGGCGCAGGCCGCCTATCTTCCACTCCGCGATTGCGTCCTCTGGCCCACAAGCGTCAGGGAGAGAGTCGGTTGGGGGAGGGCGCCACAGCAGCGTCGCGGCTGGAACGGTTGCGGCCCACGCCGTCTATCCCTGCTCATGACACACGCCTCGGGGGAGCGCCGACGGGAGGCGCGGATTTTTACGTCACGGCAGTCACGCAACACGCCGAGGGCGGCACTCGCCCCTCCGTGCTAGGCCTTCCTCTTTCCTTTTTCAGTTCCCGCCGCTGGGCTCTCGTCCTCCCCGGAAAGCACAGTCCGGAGCATCAGGCGTACCTTCCGCACCACATCTTCGATCAAGAACGGCCGGACCAGGACATGGTGCAGCCCTTCGCGCTCCAGGTCCATGCCCGCCAGGGCAGACGCGCTGGTGCTCACCAGGACGGAACTGCGCGCGGCCCATGCTTTCAAACGCTGCAGGGTGTTCAGGTCGAGGGTCTGAGCCGGCGTATCGTAGATGAGCAAATCGGGAAAGGCGATTCCGCGACGGACCAGTTGTTCGGCTTCTTCCAGGGTCTCCAGGCCCGTCACCTCGAATCCTTCTTCGCGGAGCTGGGCGCGGATCAAGGTCCGCGGCTTCCACTCCTCACCTACGATGAAGATCGTTGGCTTTGCGATACCCATGCGGCCCACCGGCCTCTGGTGAATGGAGGAATTCACGCAATGGTTCCCGACGCGCGACCCGATGGCGCCATGATACTACAAGGGGAGCCGTGCCGAGGCGATGGCCCCGAAGTAGTTCCCGGCGACGGTAGCTGCCGGACGCGGCGGCCTCACCGGTGCTATACTCCTGTCATGAGACGTTATACATTGTTTTGCTTTATTATACTTCATTTTGCATCATTGGGCCGGGAGCGCCAGGGCCCCGGGCCCCTGGAGGAGGGTTTCCTGCTTCCCAACGGCTGGACCGTCACCCCGGCGGGTGAACAGGTCGCCGTGGGCGACCTCCCCCTGGCCCTTCGTCTGACGGGGGATGGACGGTGGCTCCTGGTGAACAACAACGGATGGAGCCCACCCAGCGTCACCGTCGTGGACACTCAAGGGCGACGGGTGGTGGGCTCGGTCCCGGTGGACAATGCCTGGCTGGGGTTGTTGCTCTCCGCCGACGGAAAAACCCTCTATGTGTCCGGCGGCGGCGAGAACCGCATTTACCGCTTCCGGAGGGAGGAAGCGACCCTGGAGCCGATGCCCCCGCTGGTTTTGGCCGGAATCCGGGGAAAGGTCTTTCCTGCGGGCCTGGCGCTGGATCCTTCCGGCCGTTACCTGTACGTGGCAGCCAACCTCGCCCACGCCGTCTGGGTCTACGACCTGGCGCGGCGGCGAATCGCTGGGAAAATCTCCGTGGGCAAACACCCCTACGCGTGCCTGGCCAGCCCGGACGGGACCCGGCTCTACGTCAGCAATTGGGGCGGAGCCAGCGTATCGGTGATCGATCTGCGCCGCGGGAGGGTGACGGCCACCGTGGCCACCGGCCAGCATCCCAACGACCTGGTTCTGTCCCCGGATGCCCGGCGCCTCTTCGTGGCTAACGGCAACGAGAACACGGTTTCGGTGGTAGATACGGGCAACCTGGCGGTGACCGAGACCATTTTCGTGGCTCTGTACGCCCGTTCCCCTGCCGGCGCGACCCCCAACGGCCTGGCGGTGGACTCCCGGGGTCGCCGGCTGTATGTGGCCAATGCCACCAACAACAACGTGGCCGTGGTGGATATCTCCGTGCCCGGCGAAAGCAAGGTGATGGGTTTCATCCCGACGGGCTGGTATCCCACTGCTGTGGCTCTGAGCCCTGACGACGGGACCTTGTACGTGGCCAACGGGAAGGGAGTCCAGTCTTTCCCGAACGCCCAGGATCCGCCGGGGCCCACGCGTCGGGACAGGTCCAGCCAGCACATCGGCAGCTTGCTGAAGGGCACCGTTTCCATCCTGCAGGTGCCCGACGACCCCCAGCTCGCCCGCTTCACCAGCCAGGTATACAAGAACTCGCCCTTTCGCGGACAGGTGGAGGCGCCGGCGCCGGAAGAGGAGGACCACCCTGTTCCGCACCGCCCAGGCCAGACCTCTCCCATCCAGCACGTGCTCTACATCCTCAAGGAGAACCGGACCTACGACCAGGTCCTGGGAGACCTGCCGGAGGGCAATGGAGATCCAAACCTGGTGCTCTTCGGTGAGGAGGTCACGCCGAACCATCACGCTCTCGCACGGGAGTTCGTCCTGCTGGATAACTTTTATGCGGACGCCGAGGTCAGTGCAGACGGCCACAACTGGTCCACGGCGGCCTACGCCACCGACTACGTGGAAAAGCTCTGGCCCACCACCTACGCCGGCCGGCACCGGGAGTACGACTACGAAGGCGAAAATCCCACGTCTTATCCCAAGGAAGGTTTCCTCTGGGACCTCTGTGCCCGCCATGGGATCTCCTATCGCAGTTACGGAGAATTCACGGTGGACGCCGACAGGCCAGGGGAACCGTCCCGCGCCACTATGCCCAGCCTCGAAGGCCACATCGATCCTTTCTATCGAGGTTTCGATCTGGACTATTCGGACCTGGACCGGGCAAAGGAATTCTTGCGGGAGTTTCGTGAGTTCGAGAAGAACGGCAACCTTCCCCGGTTCATGATCCTGTGGCTCCCGAACGATCACACGGCGGGCACCCGTCCCGGCAAGCTCACTCCCCGAGCCTACGTGGCGGAAAACGATCTCGCCCTGGGAATGATCGTGGAGGCGGTCAGCCAGAGCAGATACTGGAACCGGATGGCCGTCTTCGTCGTCGAGGACGACGCCCAGAACGGCCCGGACCACGTGGACGCCCACCGCACCGTTGCCCTGGTCATCAGCCCGTACGCCCGAAGGAAGTCGGTGGACAGCACGCTCTACAGCACTTCGTCCATGATCCGGACCATGGAGCTGATCCTGGGCTTGCCGCCCATGACCCAGTTCGATGCGGCTGCCACGCCCATGTACCGCTCGTTCACGTCCCGCCCGGACTTCGCTCCCTACCGGCTCCGTCCGGCCCGGGTGGACCTGAAAGAAGTCAATCCGCCCGACGCCCCTGGGGCCCAGCGCTCCCTGGCCCTGAACCTGGAAAGGGAAGATGCCATCCCCGATCTGGAGTTCAGCCGGATCATCTGGAAGTCCGTGAGGGGGCCGGATTCCGAAATGCCGGCCCCGGTGCGCTCCTACTTCGGGACGGCACGGAAGGGTCAAGGATCAAGCGAATGACGATTGACCAGTGACGGAACTTCAGCCTGGTTGTGATCCGCAGGCTTTCTTGGAGAAGGATTGCCTGGTGGACGAACCGAGATTCCGCAGGGCGATGCGCACGTTGCGGAGGAGGCCCGCGTGCCTGGCCCGCTTCATGGGGTTACGGCGGAAGCGATGGCGGAACTCCTCCACCGTCATGCTCATCCACTGGACCAAGCGGGGCTTTTCGTTTCCGGGCCGGGGTTGGAAGGCGGCTTCC
>JACQTF010000107.1 GCA_016210925.1 Acidobacteriota bacterium
GAGGTAAGGTCATGTCGAGTCCAATCAAGGAGTGGGTTGGGTGGATCTGCCTGGTGCTCCTCGCGGCGGCCATGACTGGCCTGTCCCAGGTGACCACGGCGTCCCTTCTGGGGACGGTGCAGGATGAGACAGGCGCGCCACTGCCGGGAGTGGCCGTTGCCATTTCGAATGTGGAGACGGGGCTCACCCGGACGGCCGTGACCGATGAGCACGGACGGTACGTGGCGCGGCAGCTCGCCCTGGGGGAGTATCAGATTAAGGCCGAGCTTCCCGGCTTTCAAACCGCGATTCGAAGAGGCATCCGCTTAACGCTGGGCCGGGAGGCAGTGGTGGATTTCACAATGAAGGTGGGAGAAATCGTCGAGCGGGTGGTGGTGACCGGCGAGGCGCCTCTGGTGGAATCTACGCACGCGATGGTGAGCGGTCATGTGGAAGAGCGGCAGATGCGACAGCTCCCCCTGAATGCCCGGAGCTTTCTCGACCTGACGTTGCTGCAGGCGGGCACCGTCCAGGCCCGGACAGCGGGCGCGTCCTTTGGCGACACCGGCACCCATATCACCGTTTCAGGATCCCGGCCGACGGCGACCACCTTTTTATTGGACGGGACCGTTACCACCTCCGTGCGCGGTAAAGGTCCGGCGAGCATTGCCGGGGCTGCTCTGGGGGTGGATGCGATCCGGGAGTTTGAGGTCATCACCAGCCCTTACAGCGCTGAATACGGGCGCGGCACCGGGGGCACGGTGAGCGTCGTTTCGCGATCCGGCACGAACCTTTTTCACGGGACAGTCTTCTACTTTCACCGCAACGACAACCTGGACGCAGGCAACGTTTTTGACGACTTCGACACCGCCTCGAAAACGAAACTCAAGCCCGAGTTCAAGCGCAACCAGTTCGGCTTCTCGCTCGGGGGTCCCATCATTCGAAACCGGACGTTCTTCTTCGGGAACTACGAAGGGCTCCGGCAGCGACTGGGCACGACCAACATCTTTCAGGTGCTGACAGCCCAGGGTCGCCGGGGCATCCTGCCCACAGGGACCGTGAGCGTCAAGCCGGAAGTGAGACCTTATCTGGACGTCCTGCCACTCCCGAATGGCAGGGATTTCGGCGATGGGACGGGCGAGTTCGTCACCTCGTTCAGCCGGCCGACGGACGAAGACTTCTTCACCACGCGGGTCGACCACGAATTCTCCTCCCGGGATTCTTTCTTTGCGCGCTACACTTACAGCGATGCGTTCGACGGGGCGCCCGCGAACTTGCAAATGTTTGTGGAGGAGAACAGCAGCCGGAGTCAGTTCGTCACTCTGGAGGAAAAGAGGATCTTCTCCCCACGCTTGTTGAACGTGATCAGGTTTGGCTACACCCGGCACAACTTGGCGGCCCAGGAGACCCCGCTGGTGACCCTCGACCCGGGTCTGGCCTTGCAGCAGGGAACGTTCATGCCTCAGTTCGCCGTCAGCGGCCTGGACGAGATCGGGAGCGCGGACGTTCTTCCGCGCTATTTCATCGACAACACCTTTGAGGTCTACGACAGCGTGCATTACACCCGGGGTAGCCACGCCCTGAAGGCCGGGGCGCAGATCCAACGGATGCAGAACAACGTCTTCTTCAATACCCGGCAGGCCAGCCGCTGGAATTTTGGATCCGTACAGGACTTCTTGTCGGGCAATGCCAGCCGCGTGCAAATCGCCCCGCGAGAGCTGGCGGATCCCCAACGGTACATGCGCCAGACCTTCGTGGCCTGGTTCATCCAGGATGACATCCGGATCACCCGTCGGCTGACGTTCAATCTGGGACTTCGTTCCGAATGGACGAGCACCATCACGGAGAAGTTCGGCAAGCTGGCCGCGATGCCCTCGGCGCTCTATGTGACAGGGACGTTTGACGATATCAAGACCGGGGACCCGTGGTACAGCAACCCCGGCATGACGTTTGGGCCCAGGGCCGGCCTGGCGTGGGATCCTTTCGGCGATGGAAGAACGTCCATTCGCGCGGGCTTTGGGATCTTTTACGACCATATCTGGGCATGGTGGAGTTCGGGGACCGGCAACTTCCGGATGGGCCCCTTTTACAACACCTTCGACTTGCGGGAACGGTTCTCCTTCCCGCTGAAGGCGCAGCAGTTCGTGGAACTGCTGCGGCAGCGCCAGGGAAGGCAGGTGCCTTTCGGAAACCAAATTTACCAGCACGACGAGAACCCGGCGCGCCAGCGGAACCTGCAGTACAGCGTGAACGTCCAGCGTCAGGTCGCATCCGATATCGTGGTGAAGGTCGGGTACAAGGGCTCGCGCGGCATCCACATTCCCAGGGTCACGGACTTCAACACGGCGCTCCCGGACCGAATCGTGGATGGGCTGCCGGTGTTCAGCCTGCGTCCCAGAGCCCGCAACCCGCTCTTCGGCACCATGCACATCATGCCCACGGATTCGGACTCCTTCTACAACGCCCTTTTGGTGGAAGTCAACAAGCGCTTCAGCAAAGGCCTGCAGTTCCAGGTCGCCTACACGTTCTCCAAGATGATTGACGAGGGGTCAGGCGTGAGAACGGCGGGCGACGCCATCGCAGGAGCCGGCGGGGGGACGGTCCTCTCGTATGAGTTTCGCAAGTTTGACCGCGCGCTCTCCACCTTCGATGTGCGCCACAACTTTGTTTCCAATTTCGTGATGGAGCTGCCCTTTGGCGCAGGGAGGCATTTTCCTCTCGGAGGTCCAGCGGACACCCTCTTCGGGGGCTGGGAGCTGAACAGCATTGTGACCCTGTCCAGTGGCCACCCGGCCACCATTGGTCAGGGCACCACGGCCGCCACCAGCCTCCTGGGAGGGAGCCGGCGTCCTGACCTCATTCCCGGGGGTGATAACAATCCGCGCCTGGGAGGGCCGGACCGGTACTTCGACCGGTCCCAGTTCAAGCCCGCGGACCCGCAGCGCTACGGAAACGTCGGGCGCGGGACGCTGATCGCGCCTGGGTTCGCGAACGTCGATTTTTCGCTGATTAAGAATTTTCGCGTCCCGAGCTTGTCCGAGGATTTTCTGATCGCGTTCCGCGCCGAGTTCTTCAACCTGTTCAACCGTGCCAATTTCGGCCTTCCTTCCACAAGCGTCTTTGACGGAAGTGGAAGAGCGTTGGCGGCTGCCGGTCGTATCACCCGGACCAACTCCCCGGCGCGCCAAGTTCAATTCGGCTTGCGACTCAGCTGGTAATGAAGAAAACCTGAAACTTTGAAACCTGAGACCTGAAACTGCAGACCGGGGTTTCGGGTCTCAGGTTTCGGGTTTCAGGTTTCAGGTTTCAAGTTTCAGGTTTCAAGTTTCTTCGATGGAGGTACTCATGGTCAGTTTTCGATCAATTGCCGGTTGGCCACTCGCGATTTTCTTCTCGCTTTCGCTGGCGGCAAATGCGCAGAACCTTCCCGAGCTGGTCGTCCGGTACGCGGACATCGTCCTGTACAACGGCAAGGTTCACACGGTGGACCGCGACAGCACGGATTACACGGTGGCGGAGGCGGTGGCCGTCCGAGACGGAAAATTTCTCGCGGTGGGGAAGAACACCGATATTCTCCCGCTGGCCGGACCGCAGACCGTCCGCATCGACCTCCAGGGACGCGCGGTGACACCCGGGTTCATCGATACCCATTCTCACCAGATGGAGTACGCTCGGGTCCCCGAGCCTCAGGCGGAGCAGTACGGACGGCTGCGCCTCTCGTTGCGCGATCCGAAGGAGAAGGGTCAGGCCCTGCAGGCCATCGAGGCGCTCGCCAACAAGCTGCCCGAAGGGCAGTGGATGGAGGTGAGCGTCTGGAACGACGTGGTCAGGTCTCTGACCCTGGAGGAGCTCGATCGGGTCGCACCGCGACATCCGGTGTACGCGAGTGGAACCCCCTCTTACGGAGCCCTCAATTCCCGCGGGCTGGAGGAGCTCCTGCGGTTGTACCCAAACATTGAGGGCATTCAGCGCGACGCCCAGGGAGGGCCCACAGGGCAGGTGGAGACGCCCGTCATGGGGGTCGTGGACATGGAGCTGATCCCACCCATTCCCCTGGACATTCGCGTCGCAGCGTACAAGCGGGAGATGGATCGGTGGGTGGGCGGCGGGATTACGACCTTTTCGTCCCGCGCCACAGGGAACGAATTGAGCGCCTACGTTCAACTGGCCCGCCAGGACCGAATGAACATGCGCTTCGGTTACTCCCACCAGTGGCTCATGGACAACCCCAACTGGCGCTCGTACGTGAGACGGCTGGGAGATTTTGTCGGGCTCGGAAGCGACATGCTGTGGAACGTGGGCGCGACCATCGTTTCCGTGGACGGTACCCTGGGAGACAACTGCGTCACGATCGAAAAACGTAAGCCCGCGGGTTCATCAGGTCCCCTCGGCGACTGCAGGGCACTTCCCGGTATGCCTCGCTACGAAGCCATGAAGTACGCCCTGACCAATGGGATCCGAGTGGCCGGCGTGCACGCGGCGGGAGATCGTGGCGTTGATGCCATCCTGAGCATGATCCTGGAGCTGAAAGACCAGGGTGTGCCGGTGGAGAACCTCCGCCCCAATCTCGATCATTGCACCATGATTTCCGCCGAGAACATCCGCAAGGCCCAGCAGATACCTGGAATGACCTTCAGCTGCGCTCCGAAGTACGTGTTTGAAGGCACGGCAAAGGATGCGTCCGAAATCTGGGACCGGGAGATCGCCCACAGCCGGGTCGTACCCACCAAGGCCCTTCTGGACGCCGGCATTCGCGTGGTGTGGGAAGTCGACACAGGATCCACGGTCGATAGACGGCCGACGGGCTATCCGGTCTTCCATCCGATGCTCCAGATGCAGGTGTTCACCACCCGCATGGACAACGAGGGAAACATCTGGGGTCCCCGCCATGGAATCGACCGCCGCACCGCTTTGCTCATGATGACGCGCTGGGGTGCTCACTATCTGTTGCGGGAAGATCGACTGGGCTCCATCGAGCCGGGGAAGCTGGCGGACCTGGCGGTCCTCGACGGCGATCTACTTTCGGCGCCCGACAACCGCCTCATTGACCTGGCTGTCGTGCTGACCCTTGTGGGTGGCCAGGTCGTCTACGCCGATCCCTCCTTCTCCCAGAAGGTGGGGGCCGGACTTGCGAGGGTTCAGCACCCGCACGCTGCCATCTACGCGGCCTACCGGCCATCCGAGGAGATGCGGAAATGGGCCGACGGCTTTCGACCTTCGTCGCAGTAGGAGGTCCAACAGCCGTTCGCGTCGGGTTTCTCTTTTGCCCCAGACTCGTATTCAGGCAACGTTGGGAGGAGGTTTATGTCTCTGCTGACACTGGCAAGGAACCGTTGGCTGAAGGACCTGTTGAAGATCACGGCTCTCGGACTGTTCCTGCTGCTCGCCCATTCGGAGTCAAACGCCCAGGCCCAGCAGTCCACCATTCCCCCGGAAGTTCTGGCGTACGCGGACATCGTCCTGTACAACGGACGGGTGCTGACTGCTGACAGAAATGACGCTGATTTCACCGTCGCTGAGGCCGTCGCCGTCCGGGACGGGAAGTTCCTGGCGGTCGGAACGAACCAGCAGATTCGCAGGATGGCGGGCCCCGAAACGCGCCAGATCGACCTGAAAGGCGGCACCGTGACTCCCGGGTTCATCGACACCCACCAGCACCTGCACGAATATGCGAAACGGTGGCTTGGTCCCGAGAACCGCAGCCGGTCGCTTCGGTTCGAAAACTTGGAGAGTGGCCTTCAAGAGATCAAAGCGATGGCGGACGAAAGAGCGGAGGGAGAATGGGTGGTCACCTCGACTCGCCCGTACAGCGCACGGGCCATGGACCGATACAAGATCGATCAGGTCGCCCCCAGAAACCCAGTTTCAGTGGAGATCAGCAGCGAAGAGTTCATCATCAACAGCCTGGCGCTCGAGCGACTCCTTGCCCTGATACCGCCTGGCACCAGCGGGCTGATCAAAGATCCCAAAACCGGGGAGCCGAACGGACACTTGCGGGAGTACGCAGCGGGTGTCATGCAATACGAGGTGCTCCCATATCCCGAGCTGCCCATCGTGAAATTCAAAGAGATCCTGACGAAGGAAATGGCCCTGGAAACCAGTTGGGGCCTGACCACCCTCATGACGCGCATCACCTCCGAGGCGACCACGGCGATTAACGAGTTGCGACAAGAGGGAAAGCTCGCGATGCGGTGGAGGCTGGCATTGCAATTTCCACACCTGAATCCCAAGGCCGAATCCTACTTCAGGCGCCTGGGGAACCTGGACGGCCTCGGCTCCGACATGCTGAAGATCAACGGGATCACCTTCTTTTCCGCAGACAGCGCCATCGGCCGCGGAGGGGCATGGACGCATGAGCCGAAGAAACGGGAACTTCCGGGAGACTTGGCCGGCCGTTACGGCGTCTCGCGGGAAATCAATTTCCCGCTCGCGTCGCTAGCGAACCGGTACGGTTGGAAGGTCAAATCGATCCACAGCGCCGGGGACCGCGCGAACACCGAGCTTCTGCAAGCTTATCTTCAAACCCACGAAAAGGACAGGCCGATTACGGGACGCGGCTTCGGGATCGATCACGGGCCCATGCTGACGCCCGAACACATCGAGGTGATGAAAAAGATCGGGGCCATTCCCAGCATCCAGATGAAGTACGTCTTCGGCAATCCCGAGAACTTGATCCTCATGTACGGGCCCGAGGCCGTGCATCAAATGACCCCTTTGAAATCGCTGGTAGACGCTGGACTCAAGCCAGCCGCGGGCGCAGACGTGGGAGAGGAGCCCTATGGTCACCCCCTCTGGAACATCGAGAAGATGGTCACGCGAGTGGATGACAAGGGACGGTCGTGGGGAAGCCGCGAGCGGATCGATCGGAAGACCGCTTTGCTTACGTGGACCCGCTGGGCGGCACGCTACAGTCATGAGGAGGACCTTTTGGGCTCCATCGAGCCGGGCAAGCTGGCCGATTTCGTTGTTCTGGATGGCGATTACCTGAGCGTGCCTGAATCCCAGATCGCCCGGCTGCCGGTTCTCATGACCGTCGTGGGTGGGAAGATCGTGTACGATCGGCAGCGCGATGGAGAACCGCGCGCGCCTGAAAGGAGGCGCCCCCTGCGTCCCGACGAGATGTGATTTCTGGCCGAGGCGCCGCCATTGGATCGCGATGTAGTCCCAGACATGTCCCTGCCTCTTCCCCGAACTTAGAGTGACCGGGCCCTCCCCGTCCTCGGGAAGGCCTCCGCAACGCCGATTTCTGCCCTACGGAAACTGGATTGAAGTAAAGTCTACTCTGGAGTATACTACTCAGGAGTAGACTTTCGTTAGAGGGGGCCACCCTTGAAATTCGTTGATCGCGAGACGGAGCTGAGATCGCTGCAGCAGCGCTGGACCGCCAGCGGCTCCCAACTGGTCATGGTCTATGGCAAGCGCCGGGTGGGGAAGACGGAACTCCTCAAGCAGTTCATGCGGGACAAGCCCGCCGTCTATGTGTTGGCCGATCGTCGGCCGGAGCGGGAGCAGCTCAAAGAGGTCGCGAGCCGCCTGGGGGCACACTTTGGCGACGACTTCATTGGGCGCAAGGGGTTCAAGGACTGGCTGGAGGCCTTCGAGTACCTCGAGGCGAAGCTGCCAGGAAACAAGACGGAGGGGTCGCAAAGCCTTCTGCTGGCGATCGACGAGTACCCCTACCTGGTCGAGAACAACCGGGCGACCTCCTCCCTGTTCCAGAAGGGCTGGGACGAGACCCTGGGCCGCCTGCCGCTCTGCCTGATCCTGTGCGGCTCCTCGATGGCGATGATGGAATCGGAGACCCTGGCGCAAAAGGCCCCCCTCTATGGGAGGCGGACCGGGGATCTTTGGGTGCGGCCGCTGGATTTCTCCGGCGTCCGGCAGTTTCTGCCGAAGCACTGGTCGTTCGAAAAGTGCGTCGAGGCCTACGCGGCACTGGGCGGGATGCCCGGCTATCTCCGCCAGTTCAGCGTGGACGCCGACCTGGAGGAGAACCTCCGAGAGCAGATCCTCAAGCCCGGGGCCTTTCTCTTCCGCGAGGTGGATTTCCTCCTGAAGGAGGAGCTCCGAGAGCCCCGGAACTACCTGGCCATTCTTCGGGCGGTCGCTCAGGGCAAGCGGAAGTTCGGCGAGATCATCAACGACACAGGGCTCGCGAAGAACGTCTTGCACAAGTACCTCCACGTACTGGAGAACCTTCAACTGACCGAGCGTGAGGTGCCGGTCACCGAAAAGGCCCCCCAGCGGTCTAAGCGGTCGCTCTATGGCATCCAGGATCCCTTCGTCGCCTTCTGGTTTGAGTGCGTGTACCCCTACGTGAGCGATCTCGAGTTGGGTGAGACCAGACCGGCTCTCCAACATTGTCATCAGATCCTGCCACATTTCCTGGGCCGAGCCTACGAGCGGATTGCACGGGAAGTGATCCGCCGCAGCGACGCGCTTCCGTTCCCGCTACACCGAATCGGCCGCTGGTGGGATCAACAAGACGAGATCGACGTGGTCAGTATCAACCACCAGGCGAATGCGATCCTGTTCGCGGAGGTCAAGTGGAGCCCAAAACCTATCGGCACCGACATCCTCTGGAGGCTAAAGGCCAAGGCCGCACGGGTCCAGTGGGGTCGGAAAGGACGTCGGGAGGCGTTTGGGTTCTTCAGTCGCAAGGGCTTTACCCCAGAAATGCGAAAGATCGCACGGCAGGAGGGCATCCTCCTCTTTGAGCGGGATCAGCAGGTTGAGTAGCGCGTTTTCGGCTCTATCGCACAACTCAGAGAACTGTGATAGAAACGTAGGTTTCATTCTTTGGCTACTCTTGCAGCACATAGGGAGGATTTCACCGTGGCTGACAGGGAGTTACACCAAGATCTGCGGGGAGCGGTGCGCCAGCTCTGCCAGCGCTTTCCGGACAGCTATTGGCGGGAACTTGACCAGCAGCGGGCCTATCCAGAGACCTTTGTGAGGGCTTTGACCGAGGCGGGCTATTTGGCCGCTCTCATCCCGGAAGAGTACGGGGGTTCCGGGCTGGGCATCACCGAGGCTTCCATCATCCTGGAGGAGATCAACCGCTCCGGCAGCAACTCCGCGGCCTGCCACGCCCAGATGTACATCATGGGCACGTTGCTGCGACACGGATCCAAAGCACAGAAGCAGGGGTACCTGCCCGAGATTGCCAGCGGCGCTCTGCGCCTGCAGGCGTTTGGCGTGACCGAACCGACCACCGGTTCAGACACGACCCGGTTGAAGACCATGGCCGTACGCAAGGGGGACAAGTACATCGTCAACGGCCAGAAGGTCTGGATTTCCCGCGCTGAACATTCCGACCTCATGACCCTGCTGGTGCGCACGACTCCCCTCGATCAGGTCACGAAGCGCACCGAGGGGCTCTCGATTTTGCTCGTGGACCTGCGTCAGGCGGTCGGCCACGGCCTGACGATCCGTCCCATCCGGACCCTGATGAACCATGCGACGACCGAGTTGTTCATCGATGACCTGGAGGTACCGGTCGAAAACCTGATCGGTGAGGAAGGCAAGGGCTTCCGATACATCTTGGACGGAATGAACGCCGAGCGCATCCTCATCGCCGCCGAGTGCATCGGCGACGGGCGCTGGTTCGTGGAGCGGGCCACCCGCTACGCCAGGGAGCGCGAGGTGTTTGGAAGGCCCATCGGCCAAAATCAGGGCATCCAGTTCCCCATTGCCCGCGCCCACATCCACGTGGAGGGCGCCGACTTGATGCGCTTCAGGGCTGCCGCGTTATTCGATCGCGGAGAGCAGTGCGGAGCGGAGGCCAACATGGCCTTGCTGTTGGGGGCAGACGCGTCCTGGGAGGCGGCCAACGTCGCGCTTCAGACCTACGGAGGCTTTGGCTTTGCCGAGGAGTATGACATCGAGCGCAAGTTTCGCGAGACCCGGCTCTTCCAGATCGCACCCATCTCCACCAACCTGATTCTGGCCTACGTCGCCGAGCACGTGTTGGGCCTGCCGAGGTCCTACTGATGCGGCCACTGGAAGGGATCACCGTTGTTGCACTGGAGCAGGCGGTGGCGGCACCGTTCGCCACTCGCCAGCTCGCTGATCTGGGTGCTCGAGTGATCAAGATCGAACGGCCTGGGGCCGGTGATTTCGCCCGAGCGTATGACACGACGGTCCAGGGGATGTCGAGCCATTTCGTCTGGCTGAATCGATCCAAAGAATCGCTCACGCTCAACCTCAAACAGCCAGATGCGAAGCGGATCCTGGACCTGTTGCTCGCCAAGGCCGACGTGTTCGTCCAGAATCTGGCGCCCAATGCCATAGAACGGCTCGGTCTTGGCGCGGCCGTGCTGCGGGAGAAGCATCCCCCGCTGATCATTTGTGGGATTTCCGGGTATGGCTCCTCGGGCCCCTACCGGGACAAAAAGGCGTACGATCTGCTCATCCAGAGTGAAGTCGGGCTGATCTCGATCACCGGAACAGAGGAGACGCCGTCGAAAGTTGGCATCTCTGTGGCCGATATCGCCGGGGGCATGTACTCGTACTCCGGCATCCTGACCGCGCTCATCGCCCGCGGCAAGACCGGTGAGGGCTCCGCGATGGAGGTGTCGCTGTTGGATGCGCTGGGAGAGTGGATGGGCTATCCAGCCTATTACGCAGGCTATGGAGGATCTGCACCGCAGCGGACCGGCGCGAACCATGCCGTGATCGCCCCGTACGGCCCGTTTACCAGCGGCGACGAAAAGCTGGTCTACCTGGGTATTCAGAACGAGCGCGAGTGGGGCCGCTTTTGCGAGCTGGTCCTCCAGCGCCCCGACGTGGCAACCGACCCCCGGTTTCACTCCAACGCGAACCGCCTCGAACACCGGGCCGAGCTCCACGAAACCATCCACAGGGTATTCCGGACATTCTCCGCTCACGAAATCATCCAGCGGCTCGACGGGGCACAGATCGCGAATGCACAGATGAGAACCATGCAGGAATTTCTGGATCACCCACAATGGGCGGCACGCGACCGATGGCGGGAGGTCCATTCACCGGTGGGTCACTTGCGGGCGTTAATCCCACCGGTGACGATGGAAGGGGTCGATCCGGTGATGAAGCCGATTCCCGGCATCGGTCAGCACACCGACGCCATTCTAAAGGAGCTCGGTTTCGATTCCGAGACCATTACCGGCTGGCGCCGGGCCGGCGTCGTCTAAGGAGGCGACAGACATGGCTGTCAAAGAAGGTTGGACCGGTCGAGTGTACGAGGCCGGCGATGCAGGAACCAGCGATTAAAATCAAACCGGGCTATTTGCCCATCACCAAGTTCATCCAGTGCGGGCTGCTCATGGATCTGATCTCGCTGATCTTGGTGATCACTCTGGCCCCCATCCTGTTGAGCCTGGTGTTCTAGACGCATGAGCGTGAGCGCTCCTGCCCTGTGGGGTCGGCGTCGGTGTGAGCTGGCGGGGGAGGACGTTTCCATCTTGGATGCTTCTTCGAGCGGTGAAAAAGGCCCTTTACCCTTGACGCCCATTCAACCGGCGTGCTAGGAATCAGTTTGTTCCTTCGGCGCTTTTCAATCACTCGAGAGCGAGGAGGTCAAATGCGGTTGAAACGATCGCGCTATTTTTACGTATGCGCCTTTGTGCTGTGCTTCCTGGAGCTGCACCCCGCTCCGCTTCCCCGGGTGAAGATCCTGGCCACCGGGGGAACCATCGCCAACACACCGGAAGGGCGGATCGCCGGCGCCGATGTGGTCCGATCGGTCCCTCCCCTGGAACGGGTGGCACGGATCGAGGTGGAGGAAATCACCCGGATCAACAGCACCGATCTGACGCTGGACCTCTGGCTCAAGCTCGCCCGGCGCATCAACCAGATTTTCGCGGAAGACCGGGAGCTGGCGGGCATCGTCGTCACCCACGGGACCAACACCGTGGAGGAGACGGCGTATTTCTTGAACCTGGTGGTCAAGAGCGACAAGCCGGTGGTGCTGACGGCCGCGCAGCGGATGCTCGGAAGCCTCAGTTCCGACGGCCCCAAGAATCTCCTGGACGCTGTCCGGGTGGCGGCGTCCGACCAGTCCCGGGGAAAGGGCGTGCTGGTGACGGTCAACGACATGATCATCTCGGCTCGGGAGGTGGTCAAGAACGTCAGCCACCGGGTCGAGGCCTTCAATCTTCAGGAGATGGGAAACCTGGGCTTGGCGGATCGGGATGGCATCTTTTGGTACGGGACCCCCACACGGCGGCACACGGTTTCCAGCGAATTCGACGTCGAGAAAATCGACGAACTCCCCAGGGTGGAAATTGTCTATTCTTATGCGGGAGCCGATGGAAAAGTGGTGGACGCTTTGATAAACTCCGTCAAGCCCCAGGGCCTGGTCGTGGCCGGGTTCGCCACCGGCAACAGCCCGGAGAAGATGCGCGAGGCGCTGGATCGGGCACGCCAGGCCGGGATCCTGGTGGTCATGAGCCGGCGCAGCGAGCGGGGCCGGGTCTCGGCGCAAGGCCCCGCCGCCGAGCACAGATGGGTCACAGCGGACAACCTGAGCCCGCAAAAGGCCCGCATCCTGCTCATGCTGGCTTTGACCCGAACCCGGGATCCAAAAGTGATCCAGGGCATGTTCGGCGAATACTGATCTAAACCTGAAACTCTGAAACCTGAGACCTGAAACTAAGAAGCGGCTTGGATTCGTTGCAGATCTAAAAGTTTCAGCTGTTTTCGGGGTTTCAGGTTTCGAGTTTCAAAGTTTCAGGTTTCCTCAGGAGGTGTGGTTTGAACGCGTCAGCGGAAGCGGTAACCGTAGTGGCAGCTGCCCCGAAAGAAACCGCCCACTGGGGTTGGCGAAAGTGGGTGGGAATGGTGGGAGCGCCTCTGGCGGCGCTCATCGTCTGGTTTGCGCCTCTCCCCCTGGAAGCTCCCGCCCAGAAATGTCTCGCCATCGTCCTCTTCATGGTGCTGCTGTGGGTCACGGAAGTGATGGATTACGGCGTGACCGCCTTGATTGGCGCCTACCTTTTCTGGGTGCTGGGGATTGCGAAATTCTCCTCGGCTTTTGACGGCTTCGTCAACCCCACTCCCTGGTTTTTGTTCGGAGCCATGATGATCGCCAAGGCCGCTTCGATCACGGGGCTGGCGCGCCGGATCGCGTTCACCATCATGTCGGTCATCGGGACCTCTTTCTCCCGGTTGTTGCTGGGCATCATCATCGTGAGCTGCCTGCTGAACTTCATCATTCCTTCGGGCATGGCCCAGCTGGCAGCCATGGCTCCCATCGTATTGGGCATCGTCATGGCGTTCAACGTCCCGCAGGAGAGCAACGTGGGACGGGCCATGTTTGTCACCATCACGTACACCTCGGGCCTTTTCAACAAGATGATCCTGGCGGGGGCCGCCAGCGTCATGGCATGGGGATTGATGAAAAGCATCGGGAATGTCACGGTCTTCTACTTCGACTGGCTGGTCGCTTTCCTTCCCGTGATCCCCTTGACGATCCTGGCGACCTGGCGCCTGGTGCTGTGGCTGTATCCCCCTGAGAAGCGCGAACTGCCGGAAGGACGCTCCTATTTGAAGCAGGAGCTGGACAGGCTCGGTCCCTGGTCCCGGGGAGAGAAACGGGCTTTCCTGTTCATGATGTTGGCCATTGTCTTCTGGGTCACTGACAGAATCCATCACATCGAACCGGCCATGATCGGCCTGGGGGTGGGCTTGTTGCTGTGCGTGCCTGGCTTGGGCGTCCTGAGAACGAAGGAGCTGAAGGAGATCAACTATCTGCTCATCGTTTTCCTGGGGGGTGCCCTGAGCATGGGGACGGTGATGAAGGAGACGAAGCTCATCAACGTCCTGTCAGAGGCCCTGCTCCACTGGGCGGAACCCCTGCTGAGAGGAGAGGTGCTGTCGGCCTTTGTCCTCTACTGGGCGGCCTTCATTTACCACCTGTTCATGGGAAGCGAGCTTCCCATGGTCAGCACTTCCATCCCCGTCATCCTGAATCTGGCCGTGGCCAAAGGGTGGAACCCCGCCACCACGGGCATGATCTGGGTCTTTGCCACGGCGGGCAAAATCTTCGTCTACCAGTCGTCGGTCTTGGTCGTGGGCTACGCCTATGGCTATTTCAAAGCCAAAGATTTGATCCGGGTGGGTGGTTGTTTGACTGTGATCGAATGCGTCTTCTTGGTGCTTCTTGTCTGGCTCTGGTGGCCGCTTATCGGACTACGCTAACTCAGTTGTCAGTTCTCAGTTCTCAGTGGTCAGTTTTGAGGTTTCAGGTTTCGGGTTTCAGGTTTAAAAGGGAGACGTATGGCTCAAGTCGATCTGTTGATTCGGGGTGGCCATGTCTGGACGCCGGGTGGGTTTGTGGATCTGGATCTGGCCGTCCATCAAGGGCGCATCGTGGGCTTGCACGAACCGGGACAGGTGCGAGATGCCAGCGAGATCCTGAATGCCGACGGCCAGCATGTGCTTCCGGGCCTCATGGATACCCACACCCATCAGCGGGAGCCGGGTTTCACCCACAAGGAAGATTTCATCACGGCGACTCGCGCTGCCGCCGCCGGGGGCGTGACCTTATCGGTGGGAATGCCCAACGTCAACCCTCCCACCAACACGGCGGAGCGGCTGCAAGAGCTCATTGCCGTGGCCAAGAAGAAAGTGCTGGTGGACTTCAACCATAACCCCGCCGGAACGATCCCTTCTGAAATCCCGAAGCTGGCCAAACTGGGCTGCCTCGCATACAAGGTCTTCATGGTGCGGGACACAGGCCGGGACTACCCCCATATGCCCGGGATCGGGATCGACCATCACGGCCAATTGCTGGATATTTTCGAGGCGGTAGGGGAAACGGGGCTGCCCCTCATGGTCCATCCTCACGATCAGCAGCTCATGGACACCATCGAGCAGCGGTATTGGAAACGGGGAGAATACGACCCCCGGGCGTATGCCCGTGCTTATCGGGATTACGAGGGCATCATCTGGGACACTGCCATCGGCCTGCTCCTCCGCTTGCAAAAAGCCACGGGCACGCGGCTGCACATCCTCCACATGAGCACCCCGGGAGGCCTGGAGATGGTGCGGCGGGCCAAGGACGCGGGCCAGCAGGTCACCTGCGAGGTGAACCCATGGGCCGTCTTTCTGGGAAATTCCTGGGAACGGGTGGAGAAGATGGGGCCCTACATCCTGGGCTTCTGGGTGCCCGATGGTCACGCGGAGGAGCTTTGGAAAGGGATCCTGGACGGGACCATCGACCTGGTGGGAACCGATCACGCCCCCCACACCCGCGAGGAAAAGGAGGTAGGATGGGAAAACATGTGGAAGTCCCCCGGCGGAGAACCCCAAATCCAGGACTATCTGAGCCTCTTCCTCACTGAAGTGAACGCTGGTCGAATCCCTCTCGACACGCTGGTGCGATTGACTTCCTATAACCCGGCGCGGATCTTCGGCGTTTATCCGCGCAAGGGCACCATCCAGGTGGGCTCCGACGCGGACCTGGTGCTTGTGGACCTGAAACAGGAAAAGGTCATCTCGAACCAGGAGACCTACACGAAGTGCGGTTGGACCCCCTATGACGGCCGCAGGGTGAAGGGCGTCCCTACTTGCACGCTGGTCCGCGGCAAGATCGTGATGAAAGAAGGCAAGGTGGTGGGGGAACCCGGCTACGGCCAGTTCATCCCCCCGGTGGCGTTCTCGAGCGAAAGCTCTGCCCGGTCCGCAACCCGGAACGCCCCGTAGAAGGGGATTACTGGAACTTTGGGCACCTCTCTGATGCCTACCTGTCAAATCAACTTCTGATCGACCGGAACGGAACGATTAATGGGAACCATGGTTGGCATACAATCCGTCATCTGCCATTGCTCCCACGTCCCCACAAAGGAGGTCCGATCACAGAACACAAAAGGTTCGCGCCTTTCGACACTCACCTAGAATTTTGCCTGGAAAGAACTGTTTTTCTGCTCGGAACGTGATCTGACATAGCCACCAGTCGAGGATGAAGGTTTACGGGAACAAGGGATGGAAATCCAAATTGACCCCCATACCCTGGAGCGTGCCGAGGAACGTGGCGCGAATGAAGACGAAATCAAAGACGTGATCAATACAGGGTTCCCCATTCCGGCAAAGTTTGGTCGTATGGGAAAAGCCAAGGTCTATGACTTTAAGCAGAAGCGACACGGCAACTATTACGAGCAGAAACGAGTGGAAGTGATCTACACGGTGGAAAGGGATGTTATGATAACCGTGACCGTTTATGTCTTTTATGGGATATGGGAGCAAGAAGATGCAGATCCTGTATAACGCCAAGACAGATTTGCTTTACCTTCGACTGGATGACCGGAGGCAGCCAGTGATTAACAAGCGGCTCTCCGAGGACATTGTGTTAGATGTTGGAGAAGATGGCAGGATTGTTGGTATCGAGATTCTTGACGCTTCCAAGCATCTGAATCTGGAGAGGCTATTGCCTGTGAAATACGAGGCGGTGTAACGCAGGCCACCTGCGGCAGATAACAGGCAGTTTACCTTTCAGGCTAAGGTCATTATCTCTAGTTACGAAAGAAGGCGTCCAGGAAGGATGATGGGGTATGGAGTGTGCGGCGGATGGGCAACATATCACGAGGCTCCGGCCAATGTGGAAGTCGCCATCCAACAGTGGATCGACACCGCCAAGGAGCTGGGTCGCGCGATTCCCGAACCTAAAGGTCGCTTGATGTTTGCCTAGCACAAGCAAAAGGGGAAAATTCCTATGTTAGTTGTAACGACACCCAACATTGAGGGCAAGAGGATCGTCCGGTATTTTGGGCTGGTCAGCGGAGAGGCGATCCTGGGAGCCAATATCTTCAAGGACTTTTTTGCTGGTATTCGGGACATTGTGGGTGGGAGGTCTGCAGCCTACGAAAAAGAGCTTCGAAAAGCCAAAGACATTGCGATTGAGGAAATGAAGGAGCAAGCGCGCCTGATGGGTGGCAATGCCGTCGTAGGAGTGGACCTGGACTACGAGACCATTGGCACCGGCGGGGGCAACATGCTCATGGTGAGCGCCAGCGGTACGGCGGTCAGGTACGAGGAATAGTGGAGGAAAGCCTTGCGGGCTCCACAAGCCAGAGCGCCTCATTAAGCTGGAAGGTTGGAACATTGGAAGACTGGAAGGCTGAAAGGCGGAACAATGAGAAAAAACGGTCGGCGTTGGTCCGATTGACCAATGACCAGTGACGATTGACGGTTTTTAGGCGGGAGGACGAGACACAACATGCCTGAGAACATGAAATTTGGATTGCTGTTGCCTCATTTCGGAGAGCACGCTTCCTGGAGGAATTGCCTGGAGGGCTCGCGGAAGGCGGAGGATTACGGCTTCGATTCCGTGTGGGTTCGGGACCATCTCATCTTCCATCCCCACGGAATGGAGGGAACGGACAAGACCATCTATGAGCCGTTCGTTCTCATGTCGGGAATCGCCACGATCACCAAGAGGATCGTCATCGGCACGGCGGTGGTCATCCCCCACCGGCACCCCCTCTACCTCGGCCAGCTCTTCTCCAGCCTGGACGCCATGACCGGCGGAGGACGGATCGTGGCGGGCATCGGTCTGGGGAACTTCCAGCAGGAACTGGAGGCGGTGAAGCTTCCCTTCGACAAGCGTCCCGAGATGGTCAAGGAGACCGTTCAGATCATGCGGAAAGCCTGGACAGAGCCCGAGTTCAGTTTCCACGGCGAAATGTACAGCTTCGATCATGCCTATATCGTTCCCCTCCCTGCCGGTGACATTCCGGTCTGGTACGGGGGAGGCACACCCGCTTCGACACGTCGCGCCGTGGATTACTGCGACGGCTGGTTCCCCGGGCGGATCACCTTCAAGACCTTCGAGAAGCGCGTGGCCAAGATCAAGCAAATGTGCGTCGAGAAGGGACGGAGCATCCCCACCCTGGCGGCCATTCCCATTACCTCCGTTGATCGGGACAAGCAGACCGCCTCCGACAAGGTCAACGTCAAAGGCCTGCTCAACAACGCCAACAAGCAGAAGTTCTGGGTCAAGCCTGAATCCGGATCGTTTCAGACGGTGGAGGATCTGGCCGGTTCGTTCATCGTGGGCTCCCCGTCCGAGATCGTGGAAGGAGTGGAAAAGTACCGGGAGCTGGGCGCCGAGCACCTGGTCTTCGACTTGCGCTTCCGCTACGACGAATGGGACTACAGTCTGGACCTGTTGGGAAGACAAGTGCTTCCCCGGATCAAAGACCTCAAGGTCAAGGCCCTGCCCCGCACCTCATAGACGGCCCCAAGAAAAGCGAGCTACCGGGGCTATGGTGCGGGGCCCTGGCATAGGAGGAGTGAGGATGCGGACCGAGAACGTGATGTTCTACAGTGAAGGGTTGAAGATGAGCGGGATCTTGCGGATGCCCGATGGGCCGGCAACGGTGCCCCGCCCCGCCATTGTTCACGGCCCAGGCTTCCTGGGCCTCAAGGAATCCAAGCTCTACGAGCGGTACCACGAGAAGCTCATCGAGGCCGGCTACATCGTGTTGACGTTCGATTACCGGGGCTGGGGGGACAGCGAAGGCCCCCGGGGCGCCGTTTATCCCCTCTGGCAGGTGGAGGACATCCGCAACGCCATCACCTACCTGGAAACGCGTCCGGAGGTGGATCCTCATCGGATCGGGTTGTACGGCTCCGGGGGAACGGGGGGCGCCAATCCCATTTACGTGGCCGGCATCGACCCTCGCCCCAAGTGCCTGGCCTGCATCTTCCCCATCAGCGATGGCCGGGCCTGGTTGCGCTCCATGCGTCGCGAGTACGAGTGGATCGAATTTCTCGGAAAGCTGGCGAAGGACCGCCAGCGCCGGGTGCTGGAAGGAGAGGGCGAGCTGGTGACCGCCCTCGAGGAGGTGATGGTGGAGACCCCGGAACGGAGAGCCACGACGGTCAAACAGGATGTGACTTCAAAGATCCCCCAGAAGATCCCGTTGAAATCCGGCGAGGCGCTCATCGAATATCGGCCCATCGACGTCGTGGACCGCATCGCTCCCCGGGCCGTCCTCATCGTGTGCGTGGAGGGGGACGCGGTGACGCCTGAAGAGCAGGCCATCGCCCTGTATGAAAAGGCCGGAGAGCCCAAGAAGCTCATCACCCTCACAGGGAGTGCTCACTACAAGGCCTACGGTGACTATTTCGACGAGCTCAACCCCCACGTCACGGGTTGGTTCAATCAGTACCTGAAACACGAGCGCATGCAGGTACGTAGTCAGCGGACAGGCACTGGGGAAGCCCCATGATCCACAGTGTCTCCTTCTTCGCCCTGGTGGCGCTGTTCATCCTGTCCGCATCTGCACCAACGCATTCTGGGCAGCGGGTGTCAGAACCCGCACCGTTCAAACAGGACTTGGAGCCGTACGACGTCCCGTGTCTCACGGGAGTGCTCACCGCCGAGGAGGCGCAGCTTCGCCATGAACTGCACATGCTGCAGCTCGAACAGAGCGGCTCCGAGATCGAGCAGGCCAACATCGTGGACGTGGGCAACATCGTCGTGATGGAGGATGACGGCACCACCATTTTTCCTGAGAACCCATTTGGCCTGGACCACGTGTCGATCCTGCTGGCTCCCAATTCGGTGGGCGGCTACGATGTCCTGCCGGAGCGCTTTTCCTTCGAGATCCCCGGGGGGGAGAAGATCCCCCTGACCGACGACAGCGCGCAGCGCGTTGACTTTTCTCAAGGGTTCACTTTTTCGTACTTCGGCCGGGCGCAAACCAGCCTCTTCGTCAACTCCAATGGCAACCTCACCTTCGGGGCAGAGAATGTTCTCCCCGCGGAGAGCCTCGGCGGGTTCCTGGGACGTTTGCAAATTTCCCCTTTTTGGGACGACCTGGATCCTTCCGCTGGCGATGGCATCTACGTCAGGCAAACGGCGGATCGGCTGGTGATCACCTGGAACCGGGTCCCCGAATTCTCGGTGGCGAACTCCAACACCTTCCAGGTAGTGCTGGCTTCCGATGGACGCATCCGGTTCACCTACGTCGAGATGTCCGCCCTGGATGGTTTGGTGGGCCTCTCGCCAGGGCCTCCCGCGGCGTTCAACGCGGTCCGGTTCAAAAGCTTGCCCATCCGGGGCCTTCGCCGCGGGCTGGTGGAGCTTTTCAACCCCGTCCCCAACTTGAACACCGTGCGCACCGCCCAAAGGTTCTACGAAAATCATCCCGACACTTTTGACGTCCTGACGTCGTGGACCAATTTTAACCAGGGCGGCGCTTTTGCGTTCTTTCAGTTCGTCAAAAATGAAATACGAGGCATCGGCCGGAGCGTTTTCGACAACTCCGCCCGCTTCGGCAGCAAAGGAAGGCTGCAGGGCTTCGTCTTCATGAACGACCTGAACGTGTGGCCGGCCGACCCGCGGGCCCGCGTCTCCGCTGGGTTGAGTGCCAATTCCACTCTCTCCATCCTGGCACAGGAGCTTGGACATCGGTGGCTCGTGGATCTGCGGTTCAATGACAGCGGCGTCATGAGTAACGAGCTGGTCGGACGGCAGCTGGCCCACTGGAGCTTTTTTACCCACACCGAGAGCACCCAGAGCACCCTGGCCAATCCCATCTCCTCGTCGGTGGAAGGGAACGCCTGGCGGGACAACGGCGACGGCACCTTTACCACCCTGAACCTGATTGATGGCTTCAGCCCCATGGACCAGTACCTGATGGGTTTGCGCAAACCTGAAGAGGTTCCGGACTTCTTCGTCATCAGCGATCCTGCCGAGGGGAGCGTGTTTCACCCGCTGGGCTTCTTCTCGACCACGACCACGCGCGGTCTGGCTCCCTTCCCCAACGTGACGGTCCGAGGAAGAAAGAAGCCGGTATCGATCCGGCAGATCATCGAGGCCGAAGGGCCGCGGACTCCGGATACCACCAATTCTCCCAAGCAATTTCGAACCGCCTTCGTCCTGGTGGTCAGGCGTGGCCAGGCGCCCAGGTCAGAGGAGCTGGAAAAATTAGACCGGATCCGCAGGGAGTGGGAAAGCTATTTCTTCGAGCACACGGACGGTCGCGCCTCCTTCGATACGAACCTGAGGCCGGAGCGCGTCATCACCACCATCGACCCGCCTCGCGGAGTACCAGGAACCAGACTCGATGCGGTGATCAGCGGGGTGGGCCTGAGTGGAGCAACCGAAGTCATGATGGGCGGCACCGGTGTCGCCGCCACCATCCGCCCCGGCGGGACGGACACGTCTTTGCCGGTCACCATCACCGTCGGCGAAAATGCGCCGCAGGGCGTACGCCGCTTCCAGGTCAGAACACCTCGAGGGATTTTAGATTCCGAAGGCCTCGCCTTTCAGGTGACCAACTTCACCGTTCTGGCCACCGGGTTCAACAACCCGCGGGGAGTGGCGGTCAGCACCAGCGGAGACGTCTTCCTCTCCAATTCCGGTGCCGGGACGGTGGTGAGGGTGACGCCTGACGGCAACCCAAGCGTGTTCGCCCGCCGTCTGACGGGGCCCACAGGTCTGGCTTTCAACAGGGCAGGCGAGCTTTTCGTGGCCGACAGCGTGGGAAGGGTCTCGCGCCTTTCAGCGGATGGGCAAATCAGGCCCTTTGCCGCAGGACTTGCAGCACCCACCTCTCTTGCCTTCGACAGCCGGGACCAGCTCTTTGTCCTAAATACGGGCGCGAACTCCGTGGTGCGCGTGGCGCCGGACGGCTCCACGTCCGTGTTCGCCCGGGTCCCTCCTCCGTCCGTCTCTTTCGGCGGCCTAGCCATTGACCGCGATGACAACGTTTACGTATCGAACTTTGGGGGCGGGACGATCTTTCGCTTTAGCCCTGAGGGACAGATGAGCACCTTTGCCATCCTCGGTCCCTTCGTGGAAGGCATGGCTTTCGACGGGAGGGGAAATCTTTACGTGGGTAACGGCTCTGCGGGTTCCCTTCTGCGCGTCTCGCCTTCAGGGTTGACGGCGCTGGTCTCCGAGGCAACGGTCTCGGGGCCCACCTCCCTGGCTACCGATGCGGAGGGCAGACTGTACGCGGTGTCCTTAGCCAGGCCGGAGCTTCTGCAATTTTCCCCGTCCGTGGGTCTGTCTCCTCCCGGCACGCCACGGATTGCCAATGTGGCCCCTTCCCTGGGCCCGCCAGGTACGACGCTCGATGCCACGATCAATGGCACGGGTTTGGGCGGCGCTACCTCCGTTTCGATGACGGGAAGGGGCGTCAGCGCCAGCATCCGGGCGGGTGGGACCCCCACGTCTTTGCCGGTGACCATCACCATTGCTCCCGATGTGGAACTGGGCGCGCGGCAGGTGGTGGTCACCACGCCCCAGGGCCCGGTCGCCTCAGGGAATGCTCCCAATTTCACGTTCGGCAGCGGCGCCATCGCCTTTGCGGTCCAGCATCCGCCGGCGATTACCTCGGTCACACCAGCCAATCCAGCTCCGGGCCAGAACGTGGTGATCGCGGGAACTGGCTTCGAAGATACGTTTTCCGAATTCGTCTTCGTGATCTTCGTCCAGGGAGCCAAGGGATTTGGAGCGACCGTCCGGGAGCGCACCGGCAACCGGATCGTGGCGACGGTGCCCACGCTGTTGACGAGCGGACCCGCCACGCTGACCATCTCGCGTTTCCCGAGCCCCGTGGCCCCCAGCCGTCCACTTCGGATCGACATCGGCGCCGTGCCTGCCCCCCCTGAGATCACGGCGATGACGCCATCCAGGCCCAGTGGGAACCAGAGGGTCTTTCTTTCCATGGCAGGGCTTCCCACCGCCGCCGCGGCCAGCTTCACCATCCGTCAGGGCGGCAAAGTCCTGGAGCTGGATGCCGGTGCTGTCAAACCAGTCACGTCGCCTCCAGACATGGATCGCACGTGGGAGCAGAGCGAATTCGCCGAGAGGGGTCTTCAGCCACGCGGGGGGATGAAGAGCTTATTGGCCGCCATGCTGCGGGATCCAGAAGTTGAACCCTGGACCCGGGCGTACCTGAGCAAACTCCTGGCTTCCGCCGATGGCGATCAGGACCTGGAAGCCAGCATCGCACCCGCGCTCAACCTCCAGACGGGGGTGCTGGTGGACCTGCCTTCGAATCTGGGCCCCGGGCCCGCCACTGTCTCGGCCACGGTGACCCTGGGTGGGAAGACGAGCACAGAGAGCAAGCCCTTCGAATTCACGGTCCCCGTGTTCCCGACGGCAGTTGAGCTTCAGCGAGTGACGGAGCAGGTACGAACTCCCGGCCAGCTGGTGGCGCTGGCTGCGAACCAGGGGGCAGGCTTCAATCCCATCCCGCAGGAAAACGTGGCCGCCTTCAGCCAGGGCAGCAACACTTTCAGTTCCCGCGCCATCGGCTTTCAAGGGCCCGTGCTGGTTTTCCCAGTGCCCGACGGGCTGGTGCCCGGCATGGCGGAGGTGCGCGTCACCTCGGCGGTGGGGCCGCTCCTTATTTTTCCGCGGACAACGCCGCCCAGCAATCCCGTCACTTTGCTCATTAACCCGGTGCCGGCGGCGCCCAGTTTGGTTTCGGTCTCGCCGCTTGCGGCTCCCCCAGGAGCCGTCCTGACCATTGCCGGGACAGTGGGATCCTTCAGCCCTCGTCCTCAGGACAACACGGTGATCTTCACACGGCCCGGAGGAGCGAGCCCTCCTCGGGTGGAGACGGCGCTCACGGCAGACGAATTCGGGACGGTCATCACAGTGAAGGTCCCCACGGCGCTGAAGCCGGGGGCTGTCGATGTCTCCGTGAGCCCGGTCTTTAAAGGCGCCGCCAGCCCGGCCAGCGTGCCACGGCGAGTGACCGTGGCCGGCGCCTTCGTCCTCAACGTGCCCCTCATGGCCCGCGGCTTTGTCACCCCTGCCCGGGAGGTCCTGGACACGGCGATCACCCTGGCCAATACCTCCAACGAAACAGCCACAGTGGTGTTCACCCGCTTCAGCTCCTCAGGGTCCGTTCTCAACCCGGTGGCGGCGCCGCTGCAGAAGACGTTGCGACCCGGGGAACACCTGGCGATGAGCGCCTCCGACCTGTTCTTCCTGAATACCTCCTCCTCGCCATTCACAGGATGGCTTCGGATTCACAGCAACGTGGAGCTTAAGGGTAATTTCTTTGTCTTCGATCGCAATCTGAACCGTCTGATCGATGGTGCCCCGCTGGTGGGTGAGAGCAGCACCGAACTGGTCTTTCCCCACGTGGAGAAAAACCGCTCGTCGCAGACCAACACCTTCTACGCCATCGTGAATCCCAATGATGAGCCGGCAGCCATCGAGTTGACGGAGTGGGATCCGCAGGGCAGGACGGTGTCCACTACCAGCCTTCAGCTTCCAGCAAACGGGAGCTCTTTGATCGCGCTCTCGGGCGAGGACCGTCGCGGCGGATTCCTCCGGGCGAAGTCCAACGTGCCGATCTCCGGTGCCCTCTTCTTCGGCAATACGGATCACCTGTCGCTGCTCAGTGCCAGACCGGCCAGCGGATCCACCGAGTTCGTTCTTGCCCACTTTGCCGTCGGTGACGGCTTCGATACCGAAATTTCGCTTACCAATGCCGCCGGTCAGGCCAATGAGATCTTCGTCGCCGTCTTCGACAAAGATCGTCGCCAGGTGGGAAGCCTCAGGAACACCTTACCGGCGAACGGACAGTTCCTGGGATCGGTATCTCGTCTCCTCGGTCTCTCAGCTACCCAGGGAGTGATCAGCGGTTACATCGTGGGCAACAGCAGCGGGCCTGGCATTCTGGCGTTTGCGGAGCTTTCTTTTGCCCCGGAAGGTAGCGTCACAGCCTCTTCGTCTCAGGAGTTCACTGCACCCGGGATGCGGTTCGTCTTCCCCGAGCTGGCTCATAACGTCCCGTCAGGTGGGGGTCAGACGTTTTTGACCGGCCTGGCACTGCTTAATCCGTACCGCCTTCAACAGGCCAAGGTCAAGGTGGCAGTTTTCGATGGGACGGGAAAAGAAATTGCCGGCACCGACCTCACCCTGCAGCCCGGACAACAGCTGGCCAGGGTTCTGGCTGCTGAAGAGGCCGGCGCCGGGTTCTTCCGGGGTGCGCTCACGCTGGGCAGCGGTTACATGCTCGTCACTTCAGATCTGCCGGTCGCGGCAAGCCTGCTGGTTTTCACCGATCATTTGACACAGATCTTTACAGTGCAGGGACAGAACTTCTAATCTTCGTGAGGAGGGTGCTCATGACAAGACGCGTGCTTTTCATCCTGATCGTATCGGTCACGGCCATTGGACTTGGGTTTTGGTTCGATCACCCGCAAGGGTGGACCCATTGGATGACGGCGGGCCAGCCCGGATGGGTGAGCGCCGGGCCCGCAGGTCCCTTGCCGGGCTACCCGAAACCCCGATACCCCGCGGTGCCCCAGGTAAATTCGGTGGATGACCTGGTCCCGAACGCGAAAGTCATCGTGACCCGGAACATGCCTTACTCGGGGAATCAATTTCCGGGATGGGAAATCAAGGAAGGCGAAACGGTCCTCTTCGTCGTCTCCAGCAGCCTGGACCCCTGGGTGGTGGATGCCTTTGTCCAGGCCATGCGGGACTTGAACTGCCGGGTGGACCTGCTGGTCCAAGGGGCCGGCATCGGCCGGGGCCAGGTGAACCCCGACGATTGGGCGCCTTCGTCCATGCGGCGAAAGCTCGAGTGGCCAGAGCAAAAGAAGCGCGAGGACCAGGCTCCTCTGTTCTCCGATGCGCAGTGGCTGATGGATCTGGCCCAGAAGCGCGGCTACGACAAAGTGGTCGGCGCCACGTACCGGAGTCCCGAGACCGAGGCGGACATCGGCTACGGATTGGATTGGGTCACGCGGGAGATGCTGGCCAGCCCCGCCGTCACCTATCCCTATGAGATCGTCTACGAGGTGGACAAAAAGACCTGGGAAAAGGTGCGACAGGCCCAGGAGGTCCATATCACGGACCCGGAGGGTTCCGATTATCGATTCACCTGGTTCGACGAGTACTGGCAGGTGGTCGAGGGCTCTCATCCCAAGATCAAAGTGAGCGGCAGCGGATCCCACGTCTACGGGCCAGGGCGCTCCGAAGTTCCGCTCATCTCCAGTCACCTGATGGGCTACCCGCAAGGCATCGTGCTGGAACGGTCCAACGCCGAAGGCGTCGTTGCGGGATGCCATTCCACTGAAGGGCTCTTTCCGCACATCAAAGTCTTCTTGAAAAACAACGCCATTGAGCGCGTCGAGGGCGGCGGAGACTACGGCCGGCTGTGGGGCGATTACCTGGTCGCTACCAGCAAGATCACCTATCCCACGTATCCCGGCCCGGGCTCCAAGTTCTTGATCGAGACTGCCCTGGGGACCCATCCCAAGGTGGCCGTTCCTCACAACGTCTTCGAGTCCAGGATTGCCCGCCGGGGATGGTCCTACCAGCGCAACCGCACCGGGATCTTCCACGTCGGATTGGGCCAGCACCTGGCCACCGCCTGGGCCGAGCACCGTGGCCTGGTGGGCGGGCACAACCATATCAATATGTGGTTCTCCACCTATCGGATCAAGATGAAGAATGGGCAGGAGGCCCTCACGGTGGACAAGGGGCGGCTGACGGCCCTGGACGATCCCGAGGTTCGCCAGGTGGCTTCACGATTCGGAAACCCGGACGAGCTGTTGCAGGAAGCCTGGATCCCTGAGGTGCCCGGCATCAACGCCGAGGGTGACTATCTTAAGGACTACGCTCAGAATCCCGCGGCCTGGCAGCAAAAGGCCCATCGGCGCGCCTACGGTTCCCTTCTGGACAAAAAGCTCTATCCTTGAAAAACCCAAAACCCGAGACCTGAAACCTGAAATTCCGGATCCGGCCCTGCACGTTTCAGGTTTCGGGTCTCAGGTTTGAACCTCTTAGATGGATTGCCTTTCGACACTGGCGCCCGACGATCTGAATCTTCTTGAGAAGGCCCGGGTGGGCCACCTGGCGACCGCCAGCGGGACAGGGGGCCCGTCCGTGGTGCCCATCTGTTACGTCCTCCACCAGGGACGGATCTATTCGCCTGTGGACGCCAAGCCCAAGAGCATCCCCGCACGGCAGCTCTTGAGGATTCGTCATATTCGAGAGAACCCGCGGGTGTGCTTCCTGGTGGACCACTACGAGGAAGCATGGACCCGTCTGCGCTACGTCATGGTGCGCGGACGGGCGGCCTTGCTGGAGCCAGGGGACGTGCCCCCTCCCGTCCTGCCTCGCTTACGGGAAAAGTACCCGCAGTATCAGAGGATGTCGCTGGAAAAGTTCCCGATGATCGGAATCGATCCGGAGCGCTGCACCGCCTGGAAGGGCCGTGGTGCTCGAGGATCGAGGATCGAAGATAGAGGATAGCGATCTTCTATTCTCGATTCTCCATCCTCTATTCTCGATTGCGCGGCTCCGGCGCGAGCTCTTAATTCAGCTTCTGGGTGGGAATCCGAAGAGGCGGCCACTGGGACGTGGGCACCTTGTCCGGATCGAAGAGCTTCTCCGCTTCTCGTTCCATCTCCACGAGCTCAGCCACCGCGGGCATCTGCAGCGATGCCCCATTTTTTTTCAGTTTATCGGCGAACATTTCCCGGATCCCGGGATCCTCATCGGCGTACTTGATCAGGTGGCCGCTTTGGTTGTCAAAGATCTTCGAAGTGACCCGGTAGACGCGGTTCCCGATGGGCGTGCCCAGCTTGATAAATCGTGCCATGGTCTTCCCGGTATTGAAATGCTGGTGATACCACTGGTCCGGCGGCACGATCAAGCTTCCCTCCTGCCAATCCAGCTTGAGCACCTTATCTCCCTTTCCTTCGGCGTAAGGACGGGTCCCGAGTTCCTTGGGCCACATGATCGTGTAGCCCGTGCCGTCCAGCAAGATGACGGAAGCTCCCGCCCCATGGCGATGAGCGCGCTCGTAGGTGCCCACGGGGAACTCCTCAATATGAGCCCCCATGCTGTTGTCCGAGAGCACGTAGTGGCGGCACTGGTCGCCCACTCCCTGCCCGGAGCTGAAGAGCTCAACGGTGAACGCGTTTCTCACCAGGTTGACGATGCTGAGGGCATGGTCGTCGGCTGGGGGATAGTCTTTGGAAATCTCAGGATCGAAATAGTTCGTCTGACCGCTGTACCGCTTCCCAAAATCATGGTTGTGGTCGTAGATGAAGTCCGGATCGCGGAAGATGTCAAACAGGAGGGGCGCCCCGGTGATGGCCACCAGCTTGGCCGCCTCCTTGCCCTTGTTGACGTGCTGGTGCCAGGCGTTCAACGGAGGGGCAAACACCGACCCTTTCCTCCAGACGACCGGTTGCTTTTTGCCATTGCTCTGCCACACCAGCGTTTCGCCCTCTCCGGACAGAACCAGGACCTGCTCCTCGAAAATGTGCCGCTCCGGATGGGTCGCCTGGCCCACAGGCACCTCCCAGACCAGGGCATCGACGATGGCTCCTGTCCCCTCAAGAAAGACATACGCCGCCGGGACCCCCAGGCGCTTCGAAGGTTTCAGCTCCAACTTTTTCAAGTCAGGAATGGCATGTCCCTCGTAGACCGGGATACCCTCTTGAGCCAGCCACTGCCGGTAAGGGCTTCGCCGGTCAAACGCATCCCGCTCACTGGTGGGGCGCCAGCGCACCTGACCAAGCCCCATGTCCCACCCGAACGAGAAAAGGAGAGCTGTTGCGAAAAACAGATAAGTCTGGCGGCTCGTCTTCATACGCTTCCTCCTGACAGACATGGAAAAAAATGAGCTTCCAGACAACTATAGTTCACAGAGTAAAATGTTGTCAACGAATGTGCTGAGGTCAATGGTCAATGGATGGACGAATGGACCGTTCACCAATGACTATTGACCAATGACCGTGGACGAAACGCCATGAGAGGCATCGCGTACTTATCGGCGATCTTCACCCGTTGGAGCGCGCGATGGATTCCCAGTTCTCTGGCTATTGCCTTGTTGCTGACGGCCTTGATCTACGTGCTGGGCCTGACGGTAGCCCGGCGATCGTTTTTGGAGTGCCTGAACTTCTGGGCGGAAGGGTTCTGGGCGTTGCTGGAATTCGGGATGCAGATGACTCTGATCCTGATGACCGGCTACATGGTGGCGTCTTCGCCGGCCGTCAGCCGTCTCCTGAGCTGCCTGGCCGAGCTGCCCCGGGGGCCGAAAAGCACGCTGCTGCTCATGGCGGCCGCCTCCTTGGGAATCAACTGGATCCACTGGGGCATGGGGACCGTGACAAGCATCATCCTGGTGCGCTTCCTGGCTCAGAAGCAGCGCAACGTAGACTACCGCGTTCTGGTGGCGGTGGCGTATTTCGGCCTCGGCGCCAGCTGGCACGCCGGCCTGTCGGGCTCTGCTCCCCTGTTCGTGGCGACCCCTGGCCATCTGTTCCAGTCCGACATCGGGGTCGTCCCCCTGGCCCAAACGATCCTGACTCCGTTTAACCTCCTCCTCGTCGCCACCGTGGCCGTCCTCCTCATCCTGGTGGCGCCGCTGTTGCATCCCACCTCGGACCGTGACGTGGTGAGGGTCTCCGAAGAAACGCTGGCGAAGCTCGCGCCCCTCACCCAGCGGACGGAGGCCGCACTTCAGAACCCGGCAGGGGGATTCACGCGCTTCATGGACCACCGTTACGCCGTCAATTTCACCTTCGGAGCGCTGGGAATCCTGTGGCTGGCCACCTACC
>JACQTF010000108.1 GCA_016210925.1 Acidobacteriota bacterium
AGAGTCAACGAGCTGGTGAAAGGACGGCGTGGAGTCACGCCGGGCACAGCTCTGCGTCTCGCCAAGTTTTTCGGTATGTCCCCTGATTTCTGGGTGAATCTCCAGCTTCGCTGGGATCATTATCACGCCAGGGCCGCAGAGGCCGCGGAGTTGGGGAAGATCAGGCAGGTCAAGGGAACGACACGCGCAGGCTAACAACGCGGCGGTCCACGGCTTTGGTTCTTCTGGGTTTTAGATTTTAGGTTTTGGATTTCGGGTCTTGTCAGGCGGTGGTGTAGTGGGATTCGCCCAGGGCGGCCTGGGCAGCGGCCAGGCGCGCGACGGGCACCCGGAAGGGGGAGCAGCTGACGTAGTCCAGCCCGACGCGGTGGAAGAAGCGCACTGACTGCGGGTCGCCTCCGTGCTCGCCGCAGATCCCCAGCTGGATTCGGGGATTGGCCTTCCGGGCCTTCTCCACCGCCATCTGCACCAGGGCGCCCACACCTTCCTCGTCCAGGGTGACAAAAGGATCCCTTGCCAGCAGGCGGCGGTTCAGGTACTCGGCGATGAAGGGGCCTGAGTCGTCCCGGGAAAACCCGAAGGTGCTCTGGGTCAGGTCGTTGGTCCCGAAGGAGAAGAAGTCAGCCACCCGGGCGATCCGGCCGGCGATCAAGGCAGCCCGGGGAACCTCGATCATGGTCCCCACGTGGTACGGGACCGAAACTCTCTCCGCCTCGAAGACTTCCCGGCCGACGCGCTCCACGAGCTTCTTTTGCTCGGAGAATTCGGCCAGCAGGCTGACCAGCGGTATCATGATTTCAGGGTGGGGATGGCCTCCTTCTTTCTGAAAGCGGCAGGCCGCCTGGAAGATGGCTCGGGCTTGCATCTCGGAGATTTCCGGGTAGGTGATTCCGAGCCGGCAGCCCCGGTGGCCCAGCATGGGATTGAACTCGCTGAGTTCTCGGACGCGCCGCAGCACCTGTTCCTTCTCCGCCAGCTCCGGGCCTGCCTGGCCGCGCTCCTTGGCCAGGGCGATCTCCACCACCAGCTCTTCCCGCTTCGGGAGGAACTCGTGCAGGGGCGGGTCCAGGAAACGGATGGTGACGGGGAGACCGTCCATCGCCTGAAAGAGGCCGAAGAAATCCGATCGTTGCAGGGGCAGGAGCTGCTCCAGCGCAGCGCGTCGCTCGGCCTCGCTGGCGGCCAGGATCATGCGCTGGACCAAGGGCAGCCGGTCCTCGGCGAAGAACATGTGCTCGGTCCGGCAGAGACCAATCCCCTCGGCGCCAAAGCGGCGGGCCGTCTGGGCATCGCGGGGGATGTCGGCGTTTGCCCTCACACCGAGGGCACGAGCGGCGTCTGCCATCCTCATGAAATCGGCGAACTCGTCGCTGGAAGGATCCGCAGCGATGGTGTGGGCCTTTCCCTTGATGACCCGTCCTGCTGTTCCGTCCACGGATAGGAAATCCCCTTCGCGGATCTCGAGCCCATTGACTGTGATCACCTTGTTGCGCTCATCCACTTTCAAGGCATCGCAACCCACGACGCAGCACTTCCCCATGCCCCGGGCCACGACTGCTGCATGGCTGGTCATGCCGCCTCGGGCTGTCAGGATGGCCCTGGCCACTTCCATCCCATGGATGTCCTCGGCAGACGTCTCGTTTCGCACCAGGATCACCGGCTCGCCCTTCTTGGACATCTGGACGGCATCGCCGGCGGTGAATACCACCCTGCCCACTGCCGCCCCAGGAGAAGCGGGCAGCCCCGTGGCGATCACTTCCAGCCGGTCGGAGGGGTCGAAGATGGGGTGGAGAAACTGGACCAGCTGCTGAGGCTCTACCCGACCGAGGGCTTCCTGCTGGGAGACAAGCCCCTCCCGCACCATATCCACCGCGATTTTCACCGCCGCCACCCCGGTTCGCTTGCCGGTGCGCGTTTGCAGGATGTACAGCTTCCCCTGCTGGACGGTGAACTCGAAGTCCTGAACGTCCCTGTAGTGCCTCTCCAGCTTCTCGGCAATCTCGGAAAGCTGCCGATAGATGTCCGGCCACTTTTTCTCCAGCTCGGAAAATTGCAGGGGAGTTCGTACGCCCGCCACCACATCCTCGCCTTGAGCGTTGGGCAAAAACTCGCCATAGAGAAGCCTTTGCCCCGTGGAAGGGTTGCGGGTAAATCCCACGCCGGAACCGGACCGTTCCCCCAAGTTGCCGAACACCATCATCTGGACATTCACAGCGGTCCCGAGCGTGTCGGGGATCTCGTGCATCTGTCGGTATTTGATGGCACGGGGAGTGTTCCAGGACCTGAAGACAGCATCCCGGGCCATCCCGAGCTGAATCTGGGGATCCTGTGGCAGTTCCAGGCCCGCCTGCTTTCGCACGGCCTGCTGGAACTGATCCACCAGCTCCTTCAGGGCTGCCGCCGGCAGCTCGCTGTCGTATCGGACTCCCCAGCGCTTTTTCTCGTCGTCCAGTAGCTCCTCGAAGCTACTCTTCTGGACGCCCAGGACCACGCTGCCGAACGTCTGGACGAACCGCCGGTAACAGTCATAGGCAAAACGCTCGTCCCCGGACCAGCGAGCCAGAGCCTGGACCGTCACGTCGTTCAGGCCCAGGTTCAAAACGGTATCCATCATCCCCGGCATAGACAGGGCTGCGCCGGAGCGCACCGATAGCAATAAGGGGCGCTCGGACGAGCCCAGGGCTTGGCCCGCCAGCTTCTCCAGTCGGGACAGGGCCTCGTCCATCTGCGCCTGGAGCCCTTGCGGCAAATTCTTTTCGTCCTGAAAGTAAAGAAGGCAGGCTTCCGTGGAGATGGTGAACCCAGGCGGGACCGGCAATCCGGCGTTGGTCATTTCCGCCAGGCCGGCCCCCTTGCCCCCCAACAGGTCCTTCTTGCTCCGATCTCCCTCGGCCGCCCCTCCTCCGAAGAAATAAACGAACTTCTTACTCATGGGAGCGCCTCGCACAGCGCATCGATGGCTCCGGTGGGCCTCA
>JACQTF010000126.1 GCA_016210925.1 Acidobacteriota bacterium
TCGCAGAACAGTCTGGGCGGGAGCGCCATTACCGGTGCACCCCGCCTCGCCCGTAAAGATGCTCTTTGACGTGAGAAGAGAGAGTGGTCTTCCGTCCTCGGTGTTTTGGCAGCTTCGCCATCAGCTCCAGCAGCTTTTTGGCGGCCGCGCCCGGCTCGGGTTCAGGCTGCGCCGCGCGAAGCTCCGCCACGACTTCGTCGTGCACCGTGATCTGCACGCTCATGCCCGAATCTTTCCGGACCTGGCGGACCAGCTCAGGCAGTCGCCTGCGCGCCTCGCTAATCGAGATTTTCATCGCCACCTCCGATGCCTGCGCGCCCAACTCGCTCAGCTGGAACAGCAGCGGCCCACTGCCTATTTCTTCTTGATCGGAGCCTTCGAGACCGTCTCGATCGTCACGACTTTGTAGCCGCCGTCCACTCGCACCGACATCTGGTTCATTTCTCCCACGGGCATCTTAAGCTCCATGGGATCCGACTTCTCCACCGCGGTTCCCGTCAGACGGACTTTCTGGCCCAGCCATGCCAGGAGTTGTTTGTTGCCGTCCGCCGGGAAGTAGAGCTTACCATCGCTCTCATTCGCGATCGCCAACGGAACGCTCCGCTCGGCGCAGGCCCTGGCACACTGCTGGTGTGAGGGGCCCGTGGCCGCTTGGGGATGGATCATGTAGCAGGCGGCATCAACCACCTCGCCGATCAGCGTCACTGCCTGCCCCTTTGCCTGCGCAGCTGCCCGCGCATTACCTTTCTGCACCCACGTAGGCCCTACAAGCGCTATTGTTAGAAGTAGACTTGCCCCTGCACACTGCATTGTCATGCCTCCTTTGTAATATTTTGTTTTTGACTTTTGTTGCCGGAGAGTTATCTAAACTCTAGTCTAGGAGGAGGCGTGAAAAGAAGTCTGGCAGGATCCTGGTAAAAAGTCGACTGCTCGAGGATGGGTTGACCGGGTGTGAACGGGGGGATCAGGCTACTGCCGGATGAGGGCATCACTGCCACATCCAGCACCACAATCGTCGTGGAAAAATCGCTGTCATGGGGCGAGATGACGCATCCAGCAGTCTTATCTGTGGTGCAGAGGGTGGCGCAGTCAATTTCCCCTTGCGACTTTGGAGAGAGCACCGAGGCGACACGAGTGGCAGACTCGACGCAAGCGCACACGATCCACAGCCCGTTCAAAGGCAACAGAATCAAAAAGGCCAGGATCACAAATTTGCGAAGCACGGCTTGTATATGACATGGCCTAAAAAGCCTGTCAAGAACTTTTGGCCACCAGTTTCCCGGCCTCCAAGACCGACTACTTCGCCACCCATCCCAGGGTCCATGGAAACGAGACGAACAATCATCCGAAGCCCGCAGGGGCCCTATTCCACCACGGTTTCCCAGCCCCTGCGGGAGAGGTCCCAGCATATGACGGCGGCGGCGGCCAGGGCCAGGGCCAGGTAAAGGACGGCAGCTCCGTACTGGCCCAGCAGGAGTTTTCCGGTGCCGAACAGGCTCATGGAGATGAGGACCACTCCAGCGATCCAGTCCACGAACAGCATGCCGTAGCCACGGTCGGCGCGAACGTCGGGCACCTTGGAGGCGACGGGATCCCACCACCCTCCGGGATGGACCCGGCGATAAAACTGGATGAGCCTGGCTTCGTCGGTGGGGCGCGTCAGGAACGTGACGGCGATCCAGACCACGGTGGTGAAGGCCACGATGTAGTAAAGAGAGGCGGGGAACCGGATGGTCGTCCATGCCTTGATGGATCCGAAAGCCAGAAAGGGAGCCACCATGGCGGCGATCTCGGACCAGGCGTTGATCCTCCACCAGAACCAGCGCAGGATCAGCACCAGTCCCACTCCGGCGCCCGCCTCGATGATGAAGGCCCAGGCGCCGGCAATGGTGCTCAGAAGGAAAGTGACGACAACCGACAGGACCATCATCCCCAGCGTTGCCACCCGGGAGGCGAACACGTAATGCTTCTCGGTCCCATCCCTTCTCCAGAAGCGGCGGTAAAAATCGTTGATGACGTAGGACGTCCCCCAGTTGAGCTGCGTGGCGTTGGTGGACATGTAGGCGGCGAAGAACGCGGCCACCAACAGTCCCTTCAGGCCCACGGGAAGGAAGTCCCGCATGGCATAGACGTAGCCCAGCCGCTTCTGGTCCGGGCCCAGGTCCGGGTACAGCACCAGGGTGGCCAGGCCCACCAGGATCCAGGGCCAGGGACGGACGCAGTAGTGGGCGATGGTGAACCAAAGGGTGGCAAACAGGGAGTGCTTTTCGTCCCTGGCAGACATCATCCGCTGGGCGACGTAGCCCCCGCCCCCGGGTTCGGCGCCGGGGTACCAGGACGCCCACCACTGGACCCCGACGTAGGCCAGGAAGGCCGCGGTGCTCAGCGCCAGCGCACCCCCAGGGCCCGCGGCTGACGCGTCCCCGACGGAGGGAGCAAAGCGGAACACCCACTCCGGCAGCTTTGCCTGCAATCCTTCGATCCCTCCCACCTCCGGGCGCGCCAGCACGACGAACGCGAGCACGATGGTCCCGCCCATGGCAATCACGAACTGAACTGCGTCGGTGACCGCCACACCCCACAGGCCCGAAAAGGAGGAGTACACCGCTGTGACGACCAGCGCCAGGATCACGTATCCGAGGACCCGATCCTCAGGGATTCCGAACATGCCCTGCAGGATGGAACCCATGGCCAGGTTCACCCAGCCCATGATCACGCAGTTCATGAAGATGCCCAGGTAGAGGGCGCGAAATCCCCGAAGGAACGCAGCAGGTTTACCCGAGTATCGCAGCTCCGCGACCTCCACGTCGGTGAGGATGCCGGCCCGGCGCCAGAGGCGGGCAAAGAAGAACACGGTGAGCGCACCGCCGAACACGAAGTTCCACCACAGCCAGTTGCCGGCGATCCCGTTTTTCGCCA
>JACQTF010000127.1 GCA_016210925.1 Acidobacteriota bacterium
TGCGACGAGCTGCGACGAGCGGTTGACAAGATCCCCTGTTTGGGCGATCCTTCCAGCGATCGGGGAGCCTGAGGAAAACACCCGGTCTTGAAGGGGGAGCGTCATGGTGGGAGGCAGGGCATTGCTGCTGGTGGTCATCCTGCGATTTGTGGTGGGAGGCTTTTGGTTCGAGCACTCCCAGCAGAAGTGGGGCTGGTTTGAGAGCGGAGAGCTGCACTCGCGATTCCTCCGTTGGAATAAAGACGCGCAGGGAGTTCAGAAGCTCTACATCGAGAAGTTCTGCCTGCCTTTTTGGAAGACCTTGCAATATGCCGTGGTATTTGGCCAATTGGCCGTCGCTGTCTCCTTCTTGCTGGGTTTTTGGACCAAAGTGGCTGCCCTGGGGGGCGCTTTCATGGCCGTCAATTTTATTTTTGCCCAAGGCGGGCTGCTGACCTGGCGCCTGATCGGCAATCCGTACGGCCCCGTGGTGGTCACAGCAACGATCGTCGCTGCGTATGCGGGGGGCGAAGCCCTCTGGAGCATCAGGCGCCTGATGGCCCGAAGCAAGCTTGCTGCTGAAACTGCAGGAGCCCGGAGCTCGGCGCTTTGATGCCGCAGGGGGAGCCGGACTGGCGCGGTCGTTTTTCCCTGCGGTGTCGTAGAATGGCTCTATGGACGAGAGGCAGTTCTATCACGAACAGGACACATCCAAGCCTGCCCGGCTGAATTGTCCCCACTGCCGGCAGGTGAACGAATACCAGCTTCGCTGGCTGGTGCGCACCAAAAAGGACCGTCTTCCACCCGGTGCGAACGAGCGGGACAGGGAGGCGTTTGCCAAGGCCCGGTCGTACATGGTGCGGAGGGACGAGGTAGTCCACTGTACGAATCCCCGGTGCCGGAAGCGCTTCGAGGTCTCCGGCATCCAGTCGGTTCACATCCTCTGACAACACTGCTTTTCTTACCGGATGAACTGCAAGAAAGCGGGGGCGGGCTTGTACCCCACCATGCGCTTCTGTTCCTGGCCGCCGGGATCCAGGATGAGAACCGTCGGCAGGCCCGTGATCTTGTAGGCCTGCGCAAGCTGCTTTCCGCGGGAAGATTCCACATCGACCTTGGCGGAACGGAGCGCTGGGTGGCCTGCATCACCGAAGGGTTGGTGTACACCTCGCGGTCCAGTAGCCGGCACCACTGGCACCAGTCGGCGTACGCGGCGTTCCTTCTCCTTGCGGGCCACGTCGGCCAGGGACTGGGCGTGGGCCGGGGCGAATGTAATGCTGCCTGGAACGCCAGGGCCGTCACGAGGAGTTTTTTCATGGCCGGTTCTGTTCCTTGGTTTCCAGGGGGCGCACATTCTACCACAGGGCGGGCTGAGGAAAATCACCGTGTGCTAGAATGATGCGTCCTCGCGGGCGAAGAATGCATGAGCGTATCCGGCCATTCGCTGATGGTCCATTTTCCCATTGCCCTGGTGACGGTAGCTTTCCTGGTGGACCTATGGGGATACTGGACGCGCCAGGATCGGCTCCGGGAGACAGGCTTCTTGCTGCTGGTTCTGGCCGGGGTGGGCGCAGTGCTGGCGGCCTTCCTGGGATTCCAGATCACGGGACTGGCCAGCAGCATCGAAGATCTGGCGGGCGACCACGTCGGCCTGGGAGTTGCCGCGGCTGCAGCGATCATCGTTCTGGCGGGATGGAGGCGCTACCTGGAGCTGAGGGGCGGCGCGCTCTCGTCGGTCGCCTGGCAGGGATTTCGCCTGGCGGAGCTGGCCACCGTCGCACTGGTGTTCTGGACCGCTTATACGGGCCATCAGCTGCGCTGAACGAAAACCCGAAACTCTAAAACCTGAAACCTTAAACCCAAGACGGCCCGTGGCTTCAGGTCTTAGAGTTTCAGGTTTCAGAGTTTTAGGTTTTCCCCAGACAAGACCCAATCCCCTCCTGGTCATTGGCAGCGTTACAGGGCGGGGAGCGCCCGGGACCACTCCCAGTAGGAACGGGCGGAGGCCAGAAACGAAACCGCGATCACCCCCAGGCACAGCCGGAACATCCAATCCCAGAACCGGGCCTCGCGCGCACTGGCCATCTCGGGCTTCTCCAGGAAGGAAGCCAGCGCCAGGCCCGATAGGAGCCCGCCCACGTGGGCGGCATTGTTTGCGCCGATGAAGAAGCCGAAGATGAGGCCGTAGATGGCCCAGTGGGTCAACTGGCTGCGGAGGGGCGCGGCCCAGCTCCGGCGGTAAGCCAGCAGGATCGCGGCCCCGATCAGGCCAAAGATGGCGCCCGACGCACCCGCCGTGGGAACGAACCCGCCGTAATACACATTGCTCAGGCCGAAGCCCAGCGCTCCGGTGGACAGGTAGAGGAAGAGAAAACGCTCCCGGCCGAGGAGCTCCTCCAGCAGGGGACCGATGTAGACCAGGGCGTAACAGTTGAAGGCCAGGTGCAGGATCCCCGCGTGGAGAAAGATGGCTGTGATCAACCTCCAGACCTGGCCCTGGCTCACCAGGGATCCCAGGTCCGCCCCCAGTGCCACCAGGCTTCGGGCGTCGGCTCCGCCCAGGAACAGGCTCAGGTTCTCGCCACTGCTTCCCGCCGCGAGCAGAACGTAGGTCAACAGGTAGATGGCCACGTTGGCGAACAGCAGGACATAGGAGACGCCGGCGAACTGAGGAACGACGTTGGAGAGGAATTTCCCCAATCCTGAGGCAGCCCGCGGGACCGGCTCGCCGCAGAAAGGGCACCGCCGCTCGTTGGCTCCGATCAGGGCGCGGCAGTCAGGACACATCCGGGTCTCGACCCGGGTGCCGCGCCAGAGGTTGGCCCACCGGGCTGCTTCCTCCTCCCAGCGCTGCCGCGCCCTCATCAGTTTCCATTTCCAGTGGGGGTTCATCGCTCCATTGTATCAATCTCCATGTCCCGTCGCGTCTGTAACGGCCCCCCGGGACGCCCTGTGTTACGATAGGGTATGGAACGGATGCCGAATCGCCTGATCCACGAGACCAGCCCCTACCTTCAGCAGCACGCCTACAACCCCGTGGAGTGGTACTCCTGGGGAGAGGAAGCGCTGCGAACGGCCCGGGAGGAGGACAAGCCGATCCTGCTCTCCATCGGCTACTCCGCCTGCCACTGGTGCCACGTGATGGAACACGAATCGTTCGAGGATGGCCAGATCGCCGCCATCATGAACCGGTACTTTGTCAACATCAAGGTCGACCGGGAGGAGCGCCCCGACCTGGACGCCATCTACATGAACTACGTGCAGTTGACCACCGGCAGCGGCGGCTGGCCCATGACCGTGTTCCTCACGCCTCAGCAGGCGCCGTTTTACGGCGGCACGTACTTTCCCCCGGACGACCGCTACGGCCGGCCGGGCTTCCGCCGGATCCTGGAAGCGGTGGCCCAGACCTACAAGGAGCGCAAAGAGGAGCTGGCGAAGGATGCGCAAGCGGTCCTTCGCGAGCTTTCCCAGATGGCCCGAATGCCGGAGGCGCACGACATGCTGACCCCCCGGCTGGAGGATGCCGCGTTCGAGAACCTGGCCCAGCGCTTCGACCGTTTCCACGGCGGCTTCGGGACGGCCCCCAAGTTCCCGGCGTCCATGGACCTGGCGTTCCTGCTGCGATACCACCGGCGGACCCGCCACCCGGCAGCGCTGGAAATGGTGGAGGTGAGTCTCAAGAAGATGGCCCAGGGTGGGGTCTACGACCACCTGGGAGGCGGCTTCCACCGTTATTCCGTGGACGAGCGCTGGCTCGTTCCGCACTTCGAGAAGATGCTCTATGACAACGCGCTGCTGGCGCGCCTCTACCTGGAAGCGTACCAGGTCACCGGCAATTCATTTTATCGACAGGTGCTGGAAGAGACCCTGGAGTTCGTGCTCCGGGAGATGACTCATCCCGAGGGTGGATTCTACTCTACCCTGGATGCGGACGTGGAGGGCGAGGAGGGCAAGGTCTATCTCTGGACGCCCCAGGAAATCAAGGCGGTCCTGGGCGAAGAGGACGCGCGGGTCTTTTGCCTCTACTACGACGTCACGGAGGGGGGTAACTTCGAGGGCAAGAACATCCTGCACGTGGACCCCGGGCGGGGCACGTCCGGGGTGGATCATGACCTGGCGTGGCTTGCCCAGCAGACGGGGAAGCAGGAAGCGGAGCTGGAAGAAATTCTGCGCAGGTCCAAAGTCCTTCTGCTCCAGGAGCGGGACAGGCGCCCTCGACCCGGCCGCGACGAGAAGGTCCTGACTGCCTGGAACGGGCTCATGATCGTGGCGTTCGCCGAGAGCGCCAGCGTCCTTCGCAGCGAGATCTACCTGGACTCTGCTCGCCGCGCTGCGGAGTTTTTGCTGGCCCGCGCCCGGGAAGGCGACCGCTTGCTCCGCACCTACAAGGACGGCCAGGCCAAGCTCAATGCCTACCTGGAGGATTATGCCAACCTGATCGAGGCATTGCTGCACCTGTATCAGGCCACCCTGGAGCCGCGTTGGCTGCGGGAAGCGGATCGTCTCTCCAGGGTCATGGTGGACCAGTTCTGGGACCAGGACGAAGGAGGGTTCTTCTTTACCGGCAAAGACCACGAAAACCTCATTGTCCGCCACAAGGAGTTTTACGACAACGCCACCCCTTCCGGCACATCGGTGGCCACGCTGGATCTGCTGAAGCTGGCCCTCTACCTGGACCGCCCGGACTACCGGCAGCGTGCCGAGAAGGTGCTGCGGACTCTGGCCCAGGCCCTGGCCAAGTTTCCCGCCGGCTTCGGCTACATGCTGCAGGCCCTGGATTTTCACCTGGGACCCCAGCGGGAGGTGGCCATCGTGGGCGACCGGGGCCAGCCCGCCACCCGTGCCCTGATCGAAGCCGCCGCCGCTGATTACTTTCCCAACAAGATCGTGGCCTTCAAGGACCGGGACCCGGAGCCGGAGATGGACGTCCTGGTCCCCTGGCTCAAGGCCAAGGTGCTCCTGGCCGGCCATCCCACTGGCTACGTCTGCCAGGACTTCGCCTGCCAGCAGCCCACCTCAGACCCCGCCACCCTCCGCCACCAGCTCACCGCCTGAGCCAAACGGACCGTGTCTTTCGGGCGTTCTCCTCTGGTCAAGGGCAATGTCTATGAGCTGGCCCGGAAGTGTGGGAAGCTCTCTTGCGCCTGCGTGGGAGGCCAGCTGCACAGCAGCATGGTTCTCAGTTGGAGCGACCGGGGCAAGAGCCGGCTGCGATCGATCCCTCCCCACAGAGTGGCTGAACTGCGTCGAAAGAGCGAGGCGTATCTAGTTCCTCGTCGCCTCCACCACTGCCCGGCCCGCCGACGCGATAGGGTGCCACGAAGGCCCGGACCGCCTCTGAGGAGTTACTTGGAGGCGGGCTAATTAATTAGTCGCCGTAAATGTCCTTCCGATGCCGAACACGGTAGAGGTGAACCTCCCGGCCGATGACCTCATAGCGAAGCCGATAGGGCCAGACCTCCAGGCGCCACTGGCCAATGCCCTTCCCCTTCAGCTTCTTGATCTTTGGCGATGGACCTTTGGGGGTGAGCTCCAACTGTCCGATCGCTTCGAGCACCTCATCATGGACTCGGCGAGGCAGTCGTTCGAGGTCCCGCCGGAAGGACGGGGAGAAGATGAGCGTAAAACGGGCTGGCATGCGCTAGCCAGCCCGACGCGCGGCAAGCCGCTCCCTCAGGTATTGCTGAAGGGTGATGCCCTTGCCTGCCCGGATTTCCTTGGCGGCGACCTTGAGGCTCTTCTGGAACTCAGGGTCGAGCTCCTCCAGCATGTCGTCAAAGTCCGTGGTCCCCATGAGGACGGCGGTCGGCCTGCCGCTCTTGGTGATGATGAACCGCGACTTCTTCCGTACCACTTGCTTGAGGAGCGAGCCGAGCTGGGTACGGGCGATGTAGGCGGGGATGGTGGTGGTCATGGTGCGTCTGGGCATGTGCCTCCTCACTGAGAAAGTGCCTTTTTGATTAATCAATTGCATTATGGGGCATGATGGCGGAGAGGTCAAGGCCGGGGGCGGGCGCTCGTCAAGTTAGTGATAGGTAGCCAGAGCCGAAGGAGGTCCCTTGCGCCAGCGGGCGAGGCCCCTTCGTCAGTCACTTCATCGCTCGATTCTTACGGACGGATCGGCGCGGGTGCCTCCGTCTTGATCGATGCCAACATCTTCCTCTATCACTTCGCAGGATCCTCCTTAGAATGCAGGAACCTTTTGGAACGTGCTGCGTCCCAGGAGGTGTCGGGATCCTTCGCGATCACCACAGCGCTGGAGGTAACGCACCGACTCATGTGGATGGAGGCGACCCAAAGAGGCTGGATTCGCGGAAGGAATCCGGCGAGGGAGTTGCGGAAGGTGCGCCATCGGATCAAGGAGTTGACCCTGTACGCTCATCTGAGCCAACAAATGTTCTGCACGGGGTTGAAGCTGCTAGGTTTGACGGAGGCGCTCTTGCTGCGGTCGGAAATGTACCGACGGGAGTACGGACTCTTGGTCCAAGATGCCCTGCTGCCAGCCTTAATGGAGGAACACGCCATTCCCGTCCTGGCCACCGCTGATCGCGATTTCCGGTCCGTGCGGGGCATCGAGGATTACTTTCCGGGCGACGTCAAGATGTGAGTCGGGAACTGCCGGAATGCCTGCGACTCAGGCGAAGAGCTTTTGGAGGGGAAGGGAAAACTGCGGGAGGACGGGATCGCCCTTAAGGACGTGCTTTTCGGTGAGGACGGCCACGTCTTCCAGAGAGCGATACACCGTCACCGTCCGGGTCTTTGGGTCCACCACCCAGACTACCCGAGTTCCTGCGTCGAGATATTCCTTCACCTTGGTCTGAATCTCTGCGAAACGATCGGTAGGGGAGATCACTTCGACCGCAAGATCGGGAGCCAGGGGCCAAAAGCTTTCCGGCACCTGTCCGCCGGGGATACGGCGCGCGCTCACAAACGAAGCATCTGGTGCTCTGACAGTGTCAGGGTTCGTAAAGAGCTTAAATCCGGTTTCAGCCGCGCAGACCACACCCAGATGTCTCTTTTCTACGTAGTCCCCAAGCGCTCGCGCTATGCGGACCGCCAGTTGGCCGTGCCGCGCTCCGGTAGGTGACATTTTGATCAGCTCCCCCTGAACCAGTTCGTATTTGTAATTGTCTCGAGGCAGCTTCAGCAGATCGTCTGCCGTCATGAGCGCTTTGGTCGTCATGGTCTTGATCCCATTATAAACGAAAGCCGCGTGTACGGACTTCAAGAATCGGCAACCTTTTTCGCGCCCGGTCCGTTGTAAGATGGAGGACTTCGGGAGGGCTGCGTGTTTCTGTCTGTCATTCTTCTGATATTGCTGCAGCAAGGGATACCGCCCCGGCCTGTGGACGTCACGCCGGTGGTGGTCCGGCAGTTCAACAGCAGCCTGAACCTGGTGGGGACCGTGTGGCCCGCGGTGGAGAGCACGGTGGCGTCCAAGATCGGGGGCGCAGTGAAGGCCGTGCACGTGAAGGAGGGGGACCTGGTGAAACAGGGCGACCCGCTGGTGGAGCTGGACCAGGAAATCCTCGTTGCGCTGCAGCGGCAGGCGATGGCGAACCACGCCAAAGCCGAGGCGGACCTCCACCGGGCGGAGGGGCTACGGGAGAAGCGGGTCATCAGCGAAGAGCAGTATCAGCACCTGCGGTCCGAGCTGGAGCTGAGGAAGGCGGAGCTTGCGGTGGCGGAGACGAACCTGAAATTCACCACCATCTCGGCGCCGTTTGCAGGCTACGTCACCGCCCGTTACTGCGAGGTGGGGGAGTGGTTGGATACGGGCAGCAAGGTCGTGGACCTGGTGGACCTGGACACGGTCCTGGTGCAGGCACCGGTGGCCGAACAGGACCTGGCCAAGGTGCGCCTGGGACAGGCGGCACGGGTGACGGCGGACAGCCTGCCCGGGCAGAGCTTTGTGGGGCGAGTGAAGCACGTCATCCCCCACGGCGACCCCCAGAGCCATACGTTTCCCATCAAGGTCGAGCTGGAAAATCCCCGCCACCAGCTCAAGTCGGGCATGTCCGTGCGGCTGGAGATTCGGACGTCCTCCCGCACGGCGGCGGCGGTGCCCACGGACTCCCTGGTCAACGACGCCGGGTCGAGTTACGTGTTCGTGATCCGAGATGGGGTGGCTCGCAAGGTCAAAGTGGAGACCGGCGAGACGAGCGAAGGCTTCGTGGCCGTGCGGGGAGCGGTCGCCCGAGGCGACTTGGTGGTGGTCGCAGGGAACGAGGACTTGAGGGACGGTGTGCCCGTCAGGGCCACGTCAACGCCGGGACGCGGAAGAAAAAACTGAGATGAATTTCATCGAGATCTGCATTCATCGAAGGGTCACGGTCACGGTGGGGGTGATCCTGGTGGCGCTTTTCGGCTACATCGCGATCCAGCGGATCCCGGTGGAGATGCTGCCGAACATCGAAGTTCCCATCATCACTGTCACCACGGATTACGTGGGAGCAGGTCCTCTGGAGGTGGAGGACCAGATCACGAACCCGCTGGAGGACAAGCTCGCTTCCGTCGAGAACCTCCGCAAGCTGACGTCCGTCTCCATGGACGGCCGCTCCACCATCACCCTGGAGTTCGAGTGGGGGGTGAACAAGGACCTGGCCAGCATCGAGATCCTGAAGAAGATCAACCAGGTCCGGCTGCCCCGGGACGCCGAGACGCCCTTGATCGCTGCCTCCTGGTCCGAGGGAGCCCAGCCCGTGATGTGGGCCAACGTCCACGGCGCGGAGGACCCTAACCGGGTGAGGATCCTGGCCGACGAGGTCATCAAGCCGCAGCTGGAGCGGGTGCAGGACGTGGCCAACGTGGACCTGTTTGGCGGGCAGGAGCGGGAGATCCAGGTGATCCTGGACCACAAGGCCATGACCATGCGGGGCCTCTCCGTCTCCCAGGTGCGCCAAGCCATCGACGACGAGAATCAGAACGTCAAGGGCGGGTACATCGACGAGGGGAAGCGGCGCCATATCGTACGCACGGTGGGCCAGTACCAGGATCCGAGGCAGATTGGCGAAATCATTATCCAGCGGTCGCCGGCGGGCATCGTGTATCTGCGCGACATCGCCCGGGTCCGGGATGGGTTCAAGATCAAGGACTCCTTCTTTCGGTTGACGGGCAAGCCCCTGCTTGCCCTGGGCATTTACAAGAAGACCGGCGCCAACACGCTGAAGGTGGTTCAGTCCTTGACGGAGGAAATGAAGCGCATCAACCGCGCCCTGGCGCACCAGCGACTGGAAGTCCTGCCCACCTGGGATGCCTCCGACTACATTCGCGATTCGATCCAGCAGGTGGTGTCCAACCTGCGTCTGGGGGCCTTGCTCGCCGCCGCAGTCCTGATCTTCTTTCTGCGACACATCACCACAACCCTCATCACCGGGTTCTCCATCCCCATCTCCATCATCGCCACGTTTATCTTTCTCTATTTCGCGGACCGCACGTTGAACATCATGACCCTGGCGGGGCTGAGCTTCGCGTCGGGCATGGTGGTGGACAACGCCATCGTGGTCATGGAGAACATCTTCCGCCACATGGAGATGGGAAAAGAGCGGCTGAAGGCCACGCAGGACGCGACCCGCGAGGTCTGGGGTGCGATCCTGGCATCCATGTTGACCACTCTGGCGGTCTTCATCCCCATCCTCTTCGTGAAGGAGGAGGTGGGGCAGATCTTTCGCGACCTGGCTCTGGCCATCTCGTTCGCCGTGGGCTTCTCCCTGGTGGTGGCGGTGACGGTGATCCCCATGCTGGCGGGCAAGTTCGTCAAGCCGGAGAGCGTCCTGAAGCGTCGCCCGCAGAGCTGGAAAACGCGCCTGGCAGACGTGCTGTTGCTGGGCTGGGTCGGCAGAGCCACA
>JACQTF010000106.1 GCA_016210925.1 Acidobacteriota bacterium
AGACGCCATTGACAAAATCATCGGTAAAATGGCCCGTCCGCGAAACGTTTGGATCGTCCCCGACATGCCCAAGACTCGCTCGGGAAAGATCATGCGTCGGGTCATTGCCGCCGTCTCTAACTTCATGGATGTAGGCGATGTAACGACGCTGGCTAACCCAGAGGTGGTGGAGACCATACGGAGAAGGGTGCAAACGGAAAAGGCTGCACGGGGAGAGGTTCCAAAGGACCTTCCGAAAGAGGTGATAGAAGAAATCAAGCGGTTTGGAGCAACAGAGTAACAGGAGAAAACCTGAAACTCTGAAACCTGAAACCGGAAACTAAGACGTTTTAAATCTCAGATGACCTTTGACCGTTGACCATTGACCGGTGAGCATTGACTCTTGACGCTGACTGTCATGATTAACCGAGAGTACGCATGGCAGGTCCTGTGCGAGTTTACCAAGAGCGACAGCCTGCGCAAGCACGCCCTGTCCGTGGAGGCGGCCATGCGCGCTTACGCCCGCAAGTACGGCGAGGACGAGGAGCGCTGGGCCATCGTTGGGCTGCTCCACGACTTCGACTGGGAGGTCCATCCCACCCCCGAGGAGCACCCCCTGAAGGGGGCGGAGATCCTGCGGCACCGCGGCCTTCCCGAGGACATCATCCACGCCATCTGCTGCCACGCCGATTACCTGAACCTGGACCGGAACACGCCCATGTCCAAGGCCATTTACGCCGTGGACGAGCTGTGCGGTTTCATCACTGCCGTGGCCCTGGTGCGCCCCAGCAAGAAGCTGGCCGAGGTGGAGGTCTCCTCGGTGAAGAAGAAGCTGAAGGACAAGGCCTTCGCTCGGAACGTGAACCGCGAGGATATCTACAAGGGCGTCCAGGAGCTGGGCGTGGACCTGGACGAGCACATCGCCTTCTGCATCGAAGCCCTCAAACCCGTCGCTCCCTCCCTGGGCCTGTAGCCCCGCATGGGCGCCGCAGAGAATGGGTCACACCGGTCAAGCCACTGGAAAGGCGATGCATCTGCTCAGCGGGCTGGTAATGAAGTGGGCAAGCCCGTTCCCGATGGACATGGGGTAGCGAGGCCGTACCGATGAGCTGCTTAAGCCGTGGCTGAACGCGACGGCGGGCCCCCCGTGGACGTTATGTCGGATCAAGCTCGAACAGCAGAAATTGATCAGCGGGTCGAAGCGCTTGGAGAAGAAGTCGGCGAGTTTTGTGTCACGCTAGGAATCCAGCTTTCGCACGTCGCTGGCTGACTTGAGCCGCGTCAGCCACGGAATCAAGTCGAAATCGGAGTCGAAGCTGACAATGTATTGGAGAGCGGCGTCCTTGGCGGCCAGAGCAATCAGAAGATCATTGAAGTTCAGCCTTCCATCGTGCTTTTTTGCCAGATCGAGGATGGCGCTGTAATAGGCTCGCGTTTGCTGCGATACCCAAGTCACACGCTCTTGGGGCACCCGTTCTTGGAGGCGATCCACGAGAGCAATAAACTGCTTGGCCTGTTTGCGCTCCTGCAGCCGGCGTCCCAGTACACTCACAGCCTCACCGACCACGCAGTCGAAATAGATTGAGCCGACCTTTCGATCTGTAAGGGCATGCACCAGAGGCAGGGCAGTTTTATGCAACGCGTCCTTTTCATCCAACCATGCGACGAGCAAGCTGGTGTCCAGGAGGACCTCAGTCATACAGCTTCTCGCTATCTTCCAAAGCGTCTCCGCCCACAGCGACTACGCCGCGCAGTTCCTGCAACACTCTGGCGGGTACAACCTTCAGGATGACTCTTGAAGGTGCTCCCGGAGTCAGTACAAGCCGGGGTCCCTCGAGCTCCACGTCCAGGATGTCACCTTCTGAAAGGTCGAGCCTCTCTCGTAACTTTTTTGGGATCGTGATCTGTCCCCGCTTCTGGACCTGGACTCGCATAAAAGGGTGTAAGCCCCTTTTTTTCCGAAAGACAGAATATCCGAATTCTGAATATCAGTCAAGCCGCAAATGCCTTTGCCGTTTCGGGCCATCGCTTCAAACCCTTGGCTCCCTCGCTGGGCCCGCAGTGCCTGAGGTTGGTGACCCTGGAGTGGGCCTATTCCCTCTGAGGTGGCGGTTCAAAGGGATCGGCTATGCGTAACCCTGGAAACCGCCCGAAGTCCCGGTCGCCGGTGAGCAATTCTGCGACGCCGTGTTCGAGGCAGAGAGCGGCGATGTGGGCATCATGAATCAGATTCCCGGTCACACCCGATTCCCTGATCACGCCGTCCATTACCTCGAAGTGACGCGGCGTCTCACTTAACAAGACGACGGAGGGAGACTCCAGAATGGCTTTGAGGTCGGTAAGGACAACGGGCAGCGGCGCCGGTGGATGGTAAACACGCGGATGGGTAACCACCCGTAGGAACTCGTACAGACAGGGCCAGGGGATCGCCCACGGGTGGGCTCCCTCGGCGAGTTCGCGCAGGAGCTGCCGGGCCCTGCGATGATGCCGACTGGAAATAATCTCGGCGTAGACCAAAACGTTGGTGTCGATGGCCTGCACTGGCTACCGCCCATTCATCAGGTCGAACAATTTGTCGCGATCCAGGAGATCGACCCCCGGCTGCTCGCTTGCCTCCCAACCCTGAAGCCTGAGCGTGAATGCTTTCCGCGTGGGCATGGCCAGGGCCTGCCGCAAGAGGTCGTTTGTGACCGCTTGCAGGGTTCGCCCCTCCTCCGCGGCCTTCTTCTTCAAATGGCGAAGGAGCTTATCGTCGATCTTCAAAGTGGTCCTACTCATGTGTAAAAGTGTACCTTAAGAGCATCAAGATGTCAATGGAGGCTTCCACCTTTCACAAGTACGATCGCAGGCGCAGTTTGAGGATGGTGTAGAGGATCTTGGAGCCCGCCAGCAGGACTCCGCGGGCGGTGCCGCTGACCTTCGATCTGCCGATCCGGGGCCGTTCGCTGACCGGCACCTCGCAGACCCTCAATCGTCGCTGCAAGGCTTTCACCTGCATCTCCACCGTCCACCCGAAGTTTCGGTCCTCCATTCCCAATGCCTGGAGCGCCTCGTAGCGGATGGCTCGAAACGGACCCAGGTCCCTGTAGGCGTGTCCCCAGAAGAGCCGGATCAGCCACGTGGCCAGGCCGTTGCCCCACCGTTGCTGTGGGGACAGCGAATGGGCGGGCCGGGCTCCCAGCACGAGATCTGCTTCGCCCTGAGACAGCGGCTTCAGCAGCCTGGGGATATCCCGCGGGTCGGCGCTGTAATCCCCGTCCATGAAGAGCACCACGCCGGGCCGATTCAGGCTGGCGATTCCGCGCAGGCATGCGGCGCCGTAACCCCGTTCGGCTTCCCTCACTACCTTTGCTCCGGCTTCCGCGGCGGCCCGCGCGGTGCCGTCGGTGGAGCCGTTGTCTACCACCAACACCTCCCCGCGGTACTCGGCGGGAATCTCGGAAAGCACCCGGGCAATGGCCTGCTCTTCGTTGAGGGCAGGTATGATGATGGCCAGTTGATTCACGGAAAAACCATTATGCCACACCCGCCGACGCCCTGGGCGCCATGCTAAGATGGGCTCATGGAACCGCTCCTCGCCGGGGACGTGGGAGGCACCCATATCACCCTGGCCATCCTTCACGAGGAGAATGGGCGCTATCGCAAAGACCTGGCGCGGACCTACCCGAGCCCGGAACTCCAATCGTTCTCTGAACTGACCTCCGAGTTCTTGGCCCAGGCCCAGAACGCGGGCCTGACGCCGCGGCGCGCCTGTTTCGGAGTCCCCGCTCCCCTGGACGCGGACCGCAGCGCCGCACGGTTGACCAACCTTCGGTGCGACCTGAGCGTGTGGGAGCTGTTTCGCGACACCTCCCTGACCGCCATTGCCTTCCTTAACGATTTTGAGGCCATCGGGTTCGGCGTGGATTTCCTGGACGTGGGGAACCGCCTGCAGCTCGTTCAGCTTCCCCAGCCGGACGGCTCCTTGCCCGCCGCCCAACCGAAGGCCGTCAAGGGAATCCTGGGCGCCGGCACCGGACTCGGCATGTCGATCCTCGTGTACCAGGAGTCCAAACAAACGTACGTGCCCCTCCCGTCAGAGGGAGGGCACGTGGACTTTCCCGCGCAGGATGAGGATGCCATTCTGGTCCTTGAGTACCTCCGCGAACGTGTGAACAACTCCCCGGAAAATCCCGTCGAATGCGAGTATGCCGTGAGCGGACCCGGGCTGCACAACATCTACGCAGCACTGGAAAGCAGCATGAAATTCGATCACCGGCCAGAGGTCCGGAAGAAACTGGAGAGCCTGTCCGACCTCGACAGGCCCGCCGCGATCCACGCCTACTACCGGCAAGATCCTCTGTGCAACAAGGCGGTGGGCTTGTTCGTGCGGTTTTACGCCCGGACGGCCAAGAACCTGGCCCTGATGACCCTGCCCTACGGCGGCGTGTACCTGGCGGGGGGCATCGCTCCCAAGATCCTGGACATCCTGCAAGAGGGCACTTTCATGGAAGAATTCGGCCGGATGGATCGTCCCGCCTACTGCCGCATCCTGGCCCGGATCCCCGTTTACGTCGTCATGGACTACCACGTGAGCCTCTACGGCATGGCCCGCGTGGCCGCCCATTTCATGAAGGAATTCGGCCACTTCAAAGCCTAAAAATTTCCAAAACTTTCTTCCCCTGAAATCCGTATGGATTTCTGAGTGCTGTAGGTGAGCGGGGCGAAAGAAAGGGGTGGTCCCTCGTCGCGCTCATGCTCACGCGCTCCGAGGAAGAGGGGAAGCCATGATCCAGCCTGCAATCGAATCCGAAACGTCGTCCGATTTCCCATCCGACTGCCCGGAGCCCGGGCACCGGGAAGTGGTGCAACGGATCCTGTTCACCCTGGACAGCGTCTCTGCCGTTGAACGGGAGGTCTTCGTATCGTGCCGGTACAGGGGCCTCTCCACGCAGGCGGCCGCCCGCCGGTTCAACCTGACGGAGGATGAGGTCCTGGAAATTCTCCATCGCGTGGAACAGCAAATATACGCGAGCTTGCGTCACCTCCGGCGAACCCACTAGACTTTCCACGGGAGGGACGATGTTCACCGGGGCGCTGAGGTTCGGGATCCTGCTGCCTACCCGCGGTGTGCTTCTGGAGGCTCCGGGATCTCCCGACGTTCAGAAGGTGATCCGTCTGGGACTCCTGGCGGAGGAGGCAGGGTACCATTCCGTATGGGTGGGAGATAGTGTACTCGCCAGGCCGAGATTGGACCCGCTGACGGTCCTCGCTTCGCTTGCAGGGTGCACGCGGCGGGTGGAACTGGGAACCGCGGTCCTGCTTGCGGCGCTCCGACATCCCGTGTTGCTGGCTCACGTGACCGCGACGCTGGACTTGCTGAGCCAGGGCCGATTAATTCTAGGGATGGGCATGGGCACCCGGATCCCGGTCATCGAGCGGGAATTTGGCGCCTGTGGCGTACCCTTTCGCAGCCGAGTCTCCCGCTTTGAAGAATCGATCGAGATCCTCAAGCGGCTTTGGACAGAGTCGCGTGTCACCCATGTCGGGCGCCACTTTCAGCTGCAGGACGTTTCTCTCCTTCCCAAGCCTGCGCGCAAGCCCCACCCACCCATTTGGCTTGCAGGTGGAGTGACCGAAGCCTACCGCCGCGCAGCCCGGTCGGCGGACGGCTGGCTGCCCAACCCTCCCCGTCCGGAAGCCTTCGAGATAGGATGGCGCCAAGTCAGGGCCTTCGCCCAAGAGCAGGGAAGGGATCCGGACGCCATTCATCCCGCTCTCTACGCCACGCTGAACTCGAATTCCGATGAGTCCCGGGCCCGGGCGGAGATGAAGAATTTCATGGAGGCTTACTATGGGATTCCGTTCGAGATCCTGGCCACCACCGGCTGTCGCATTGCGGGTAATGCGGCCCACTGCGTGGCGGAATTAAACCGCTACGTGGCGGCAGGGGCCCGGACGCTCATTTTACGTTTCGCCTCTCCGGATCCCATTGGCCAGTTCGAGCGCTGCACTGAAGAGATCCTTCCGAGGCTTGGAATCGGGGGAAGAGGCTCCCCCCTTTCTTGATCAAGCAGCCCGCATCGCCACTTCTGCCTTTTTCAAAGCGCGGTAGCCCCCGATCAGCGCTACTCCGGTCAAAAATCCGCCGACGTGTGCAAACCAGGCGACCCCTCCTTCTCCCTCCGGTGCGGGCACCGATGCTGCCAGGATCTGAAATGCGATCCAGAGGCCCAGATACCACACGGCGCTGAGGCGCTTTTTCCAAAAATAGATCAGAATGTAAATACTCCGCGGTGGAATGTAAATTTTTCGCCGTGAAAACAGAAGCATGTAGGCGCCCGTTCGGCATTCGGTCCGGTCCAGGCTGTCACCTGCAGCACAAGAATCACCAGGTTCAGGACGATGAGCGACACGGTCACCTTGGGGAAACGATGCACCGGATTGTAAACTTCGCGCGGCAGTCCCGTGAGGAACATGAACCACCATTCGCTGCGCGATGACTGGCCGGTTGCTTCCCGTTGTGCGATCTCCGCTTCCCGAACCGCGTGCAGCGTCCGTTCCCGTTCGACCACTTCTGCTAACTTGCGCAGTTCCTTTCGCCGCGACTTCAGTTCACCTTTGAGGATTCTTCGGACTTTTTCGATTTCATCCTCGTCCAGCCAGACGCCCTCACAATTCGTGCAACGGTCTACCTCGAGGTCCGCTCCGGGCGCGTACCAGGTTTGGTCCAGAAAGCCTTTACATTGCGGACAACGAAGCCTTGTGGGCTTGCCGGGGAGCCTCTTGAAGTGGGTCAAGGGAAAGTCGGGATCGAATTGATTGAATTTGGCCACTTCGTCCCGCTGGAACCAGAGTCCGTAACAGCGCGGGCAGCGATCGAGATTCACACTCCGATCCAGGCGCGGTTCGAGCCGGCCGGGACACTTCGGGCACCTCATAAATCCCTCTGCCATCCATGGCTGTCTTGAATATTAGATTGCCTCGTGGTTGGTGGGAGTCTACCACCGCGAGAGAGGCAGCGTCGATCACGAAAAATTCGAGACCCTATCGGGCTTTTTCCGGGGAATCTTTCAGGTGGGAGGCGCGGCGGAGGGAGCCGGGGCCAAACTTCTCCTGCACTCGGTCCACGGCGCCCTCGATTTTTTCCTCTTTGTCCTCCTGCTTCTCGAACAGCCCTTTCTGTCGCTCCTCCAGGTGCCCCACGGACACGCCGATGAGGCGGACTTTTTTTTCCAGAGGGGAGTGCGGGAACTTGTCGAGCAGTTCCCGGGCGTGGGAGTGGATCCGGGCTGCGGCGGCAGTGGGCTCGGCCAGCGTGACCTGGCGGGTGAAGGTGGTGAAGTCCTGGTAGCGAAGCTTCACGGAGACCGCGCGGCCTTTCAAGCCATGGCGCCGCAGCCGCACCCCCACCTGCTCGGACAGGGAGAGCAGGGTCTCCCGCAGCAGTGCCAAATCGCCGGTGTCCCGCTCGAACGTCGTCTCGTGACCCACGGACTTGATCTCGTGCTCCGTCACGACAGGACGGTCATCGATGCCGTGGGCCAGTTCCCAGAGGTGCTGCCCATGCTTGCCGAAGCGACGGTCCATTTCCTCCCGCCTGAGGCGGGCCAGGTCGCCGATCTTTTCGATCCCCAGCTCTTTGAGATGCGCTTCGGCCTTCGGCCCTACCCCCCAGAGCTTTCCGATGGGCAGCGGGTGCAGAAAGGCCAGGACGGCCTCGGGGGGGACGATGACCAGGCCGTCGGGCTTTTGAAGATCGGAGGCGATCTTGGCGATGAACTTGTTGGGGGCGGCGCCCACGGAGGCAGCGAGTTGCTCCTGCTCACGGACCCGCTGCTTGATGGAACGGGCCAGCGCCTCCACCGTGCCGTAAGGCCGAAGGCTGCCGGTCACGTCCAGAAAGGCTTCGTCAATGCTCAGGGGTTCCACCAGGTCCGTGTACTCTCCCAGCAAGGACATGATGCGGTGCGATACCTCCACGTAGCGTTCCATCCGGACGGGAAGGTAAATGCCCTGCGGGCACAGGCGATAGGCCTTGGAAATGGGCAGGGCCGACCGGACGCCGAACCTGCGGGCTTCGTAGGAGCAGGCCGCTACCACTCCCCGGCCCCTTCCCTGTTTCGGGTCCGCCCCCACGATCACGGGCTTTCCCTGCAGCTCCGGCCGGTCCCTCTGTTCGACGGATGCGTAAAACGCATCCATGTCCACGTGAAGGATCCACCTCATCGCAAAACAGAACGTCAAAGGGTCAACGGTCAATGGTCAATGGTGATTCGGATACGAAATGATTTCTGACCCTTCACGTTGACTGTTGACCGTTGACGGTTGACCCTTGACGATGTTCCGGGCCCTACAGCAACTTTCGGGCGGCCCGAAGGTCGCGGATCATTTTCTCCAGGGCGGCTTGCAGGTGGGCGCGCTCCTGCGCCAGCGCCTTCCCGTCTTTGGTTTCCACGGCGTGGCGGAGGCCGGGCAGAGCCCACGCGCCATATCCGGTGTAGATGCCCGGGGCATGGAGCAAGTGCTTGAACCACGCCCGGCCCGGCAGCCCGGTGGGCGACAGGAAGTTCCGCTCCATCTGGATGAGGGCCCGGTTGACCGCCGGCCACGACTTGCTGCGGCGGTGGCGCAACGACCGTTCCCTGGCGTCGTCAAACCTGCGGGCCTCCTCCTCCCACTTCCACGTGAGCCGGCTTTCCTCCCGGAGCACGAGGCGGGTTCCGAGCTCGGCGGCCCGTTTCTCCAGCTGGGTCAGATGGGATCGGACATCCCGCGCGTACGTCCCGAAGTCATAGGGAATCAGGTCCGCGCCCGCCAGGCGAGCGGCCAGCATCGCCAGGATCCGGGCCATGGTCGCGTGGTATTCGAAGGTGGGATCGCCGAAATTTTTCATCCACTGGAAATCGTCGTACACGGAGTGATAGACGCCGTAGTCGTCGCCGAAGGCCACGCTCAGGGAGGGCACTGCCAGATGGTGAGCGAACCCCACAAAGTCGGATCCCCCTCCCAGGAGGGAAATTTCGGTCTCCACGTCTCGAGGCGGCGGGCAGTCACAGTCCTGGTGTTGCTGCCGGGCCTTTTTGCGCGCCTGCTCCAGCCAGGTGTCGTACACGCTCTCGTCGGTCCCCGGCGCCCGCACTTCTCGCGTGACCTCTCGCAGAACTCTTTTCAGTGAAGAGGTCCCGCCCGCGACGAACCCTTGCTGGATGTTCACCACGGCCGAATCGCAGTTGATGTACGCCACGACCTTTTCAGACAGCTCCCGGGCATGTTCCTCCACCCACTCCACGGAGCCGATCAAGGCGTACTCCTCCCCATCCCAGTTTCCCAGCACCAGGGTCCGTTTCGGCTGCATGCCACTGCTCTTGATCTCTCCCAGCGCCCGTGCCACCTCCAGCAGTGCGGCGGTGCCGCTGGAGGGATCCACGGCTCCGTGGACCCACGCGTCTCGGTGGTTGCCCAGGAGCACCCATTCGTCCGGGTAAACGGCGCCGGTCATGCGGGCCATCACGTTCCACAACGGCCGGATCTGGTGGTCCATGTCCACTTTCAGATGCACCCGGGCCGGACCGGGGCCCACACGGTAGGGAAGGGGCAATCCCCCCTGCCAGCCCTTGGGGACTGTGGGGCCTTGCAGGCGCTGCAGGATCTTGTGCGCGTCACTGTAAGAAAGGGGCGCGCTTGGGATCCGGGGAATTCCTTCCGCTTCCGCGATGGGCAGGTGTCTGGCGCCCTTGGTGGAAGCCCAGCCGGGGGTCGTGGGATCCCCGCTGGCGTTTCCGGAATTGATGCTGCCCCGCTGGAGCCCGCGCTCGGGCAACCAGGCGCCCCTCGGATAGACCTCGCCCTGGCCGTACCCGTCGTCCTCGGGGTCGGAGTAAATCAGGACACCCGCTGCGCCCCGTTCCTCCGCCAGGCGTACCTTGCTGCCCCGATAGTTCTTCCCGTAGCGCACCAGCACGATGCTTCCCCGAACGTCCAGCTTCAGGGAACGGAGCCGGTTGAAGTCCTCCTCGCGGCCATAGTTGACGTAGATCACGGGAGCGGTGACCTCCCCTGAAGGGGAGTACGCGTGCCATCCCGGCCAAACGTCGGGATGGGAGGAATCTGGATCCGGATCCAGCGCTGGCTCCCTCAGGTCCAGCGCCAGCACCGTGGGCTCCGCCAGCTCCACGGTGACGGACCTGGGATAGGGAAGATAAGCTTCGTATTCCACGAGCTCGGCATCCCATCCGTAGTCCCGGAATTTTTGCAGGACGTACTGGGCGGTCTGGTAGTCGGCCGGCGTCCCGGCGACGTGGGGATCCCGCGTCAAAACTCGCAGGTGAGCCTCCGCCGAGAGAGGCTGGGGAATTTCTTGAAGGGCTCTCTCGGTCCGCTGCTGTTCTTTGGCCGACTCGGGTGAAAAACCGGGAGGGGAGTCACGGGTGGCTGGGGCTGCACTCAACCCGAAGACCGCCAGCCCCACCCACACAATCTTTCTCATCGCCAGACCGTCGTCCATGGCAGTTCTAGGTTGGAACGACGCCGCTCGCGGAATTTTCCACATCCCGTGCCGGATCGCCGGTTCAACGGACCCGCTGAGTCCGGTGTGCCAGAAATCTGTTTTGGCATTCCATTGCCGCAGAACGAATTGCGTCGAAGTCGGCATCGCCGCGGATTTTCGCCAAAAGCGGATCGAGGTCCATCGCCGGATAAGCACAATAGTTTTGCTCCACGGCGCGCCGGAGCAGTCGCAGAGCGGCTTCTCGCTGGCCGCAGAAAGCCAGCAGTGTGGCGAGGTAATACTTGGGTTCGGGGTCCGGCTCTGCTATGAGACGAGCTTCCGTTTCCCGAGAGATTTTATCGATTTCCGATGAGGGGCGACGTTGGAGGCAGGCTTCCATCAAGCTGCGAGGCCGCGCGTTTGGGGACATCCTCTGAAAGCTCTGCAGAGCTTCGTCAAGTTTGCCCTGCCGCAGAAGGATTGCTCCAGTCACGTTGGAGGACCATTCGGAACCTGCATCAAGCCGGACGTAGTCCATTGCCCGTTCATACTTTTCCAGCTGGAAGAATGGGAACGCGCAGGACCGAAGCGTGTAATTGTTTGGATCGAGTGCCAGCGCCGCATCACATTCGCCCGCCGCATCTTCCAGCAAGCCAGCGTACCGTAGGACGTAGCCCAGGGTGAAGTGGGCCCGAGCGCTGTCGGGGCGACGCTTTACCAATTCTTGGGCCTCGTCATAGTTTGAGATCGCGACGCTGCGCAAATACAAGTCGTACGCCTCCGCGTTCTTAGGCCGGGTGGCCATTTCCGCACGCATCGGCGATCTGGATTCCCAGCTCCAGCAATAACTCGGTGTCCAACGGCTTCACGGCAAGGCGGTGCTTGAGCGTCTGTCCCTCCAGTAGCTCCATGGCGATGAACGGCTGGCCCTCGTACTCATCAATGTCGTAGATCGTACAGATGTGGGGATGGTTCAAGGCGGAGGCGGCGCGGGCTTCGCGCTGGAAACGCTCCACCGCCAGGCGGTCCTTGGAAAACTCTTCGGGCAGGAACTTCAGGGCCACGCTCCGGCCGAGCCTGGTGTCTTCCGCCTTGTACACCACGCCCATGCCGCCGCCCCCGAGCTTTTCCAGAATGCGATAGTGTGAAACCGTCTTGGCGATCATCGGGTCCCCGTAGGACTTCTGTTCCATTCGCGCGCTTTTAACTTATCCACCCTTACGATTCACGTTGGCACGAACAGCTCGAGCGGTGCCGTAAGAAAAGTTGGAACGGCATCAAGAGGGAAACAGCCGACTGTACTCGTCCATGGCATACCGGTCCGTCATCCCGGCAATGTAATCGCAAATCACCCGCTCCTTCTCTTCCACCTGGATCTGCCTTTGAAAATAGGGCGAGAGCAATCCCGGGTTGCGGGAGTACGCCTGGAAGAGCGCCTCCAGGATCTTCCGGCATTTCTCCAACATGCGGAGGATCTGGTCGTGCCGGTACAGGTGCTGTTTCAGAAATGCCTTCAGCTCGCTGTTTTGCTCGGCGACCTGGGCGCTGAAGCTGATCAGGGGCTCCGGATACCGACGCACCTCCTCCGCGGAGCGGATGCCGTGACGGTCCAGGGTCTGCAGCGAATGTTCGATCAGGTCGGTGACGAGACGGTTGATCAGCCGGCGCAGGGCCTCGTTGAACGCCAGCTTGACCTCCGCCCGGGGATACAGTTGTTCGACCTGGGAGAAGATCTCCCCGAACAGGGGAACGCCGGCTCGCAGCTCGCCCAGCCCCAGCAGGCGGGACTCGAGACCATCGTCCAGATCGTGGTGATTGTAGGCGATCTCATCCGCCAGGTCGATCAGCTGAGCCTCCAGGGGGCCCGGCAGCTCCAGCTCATACTCCTGCATGTCAGGGCGGTTCAGGTATCCCTTGTATTTCTCCGAGTGCTTGACGATCCCCTCCCGAACCTCGTAGGTGAGGTTCAGGCCCGGAAAGTCCGCGTACCTGCGCTCGAGCTTCTCCACCAGGCGCAGGGTCTGAAGGTTGTGCTCGAAGCCGCCGTGCCCGGCCATCAGCTCGTTGAGGGTATCCTCGCCCGCGTGGCCGAACGGCGGATGTCCCAGGTCGTGGGAGAGCGCCAGCGTCTCCGCCAGGTCCACGTTCAGGCCGAGGGCGCGGGCGATCGTCCGGGTGATCTGGGCCACTTCGATGGTATGCGTCAGCCGGGTGCGGTAGTGATCCCCCTCGTGATTGACGAACACCTGGGTCTTGTATTCCAGGCGACGGAAGGCGCGGGAATGGATGATCCGGTCCCGGTCCCTCTGGAACGGGCTGCGGTACGGATGCTCTTCCTCGGGAAATCGGCGTCCGCGGGAATCCTGGGCGCGCAGGGCGTAGGCCGCCAGACCGTCCTCCGCCCGCTGCGCCCGCTCCATCATTCCCGAAATTCTAGACCAACCGCCGCGCATCGTCAAACTTCCAAGGACCGGAAGGCTGGAAGATTGGAAGACTGGCGAGGATGGAGAATCGAAGATTGAGGATTGAGGATCGCATCTCGGCTCCTCGATCCTCGATTCTCGATCTTCGATCGTCGAAGATCGCCCTTCCAAATCTCCCAGCCTGCCAGCTTTTCCCGTGCCGTTTGGTGCTATGCTACGGAAAAAGGAGCTTCCATGAGACTGGGAATCCTCACGGGCGGGGGCGATTGCCCGGGATTGAACGCGGTCATCCGCGCCGTCGTGCGAAAATCTCTCGAGCTGGGCTACGAGATCCTGGGGATCAAGTACGGCTGGCGCGGGCTCCTGGAAATGGAAACGCTGCCCCTGGACCGGCGGGCCGTCAGCGGCATCCTGCACCGGGGCGGAACCATCCTGGGCACTTCGCGCACCAATCCCTTAGGGGTCCCAAACGGGTTGCAGCGCATCGCGGAGAACAGCCGCAAGCTCGGCCTGGATGTCCTGGTGGCGGTGGGGGGCGACGACACCTTGGGCGTGGCGGCCAAGCTCGCCGAGCTCGGGGTGCGGATCATCGGCGTTCCCAAGACCATTGACAACGACCTCCAGTGCACGGATTACACGTTCGGCTTTAACACCGCCATGACCATCGTTGCCGAGGCTCTGGACCGGCTCCATTCCACCGCGGAAGCCCACGACCGGGTCTTCGTCATCGAGGTGATGGGCCGCGATGCCGGTTGGATCGCCACCTACGGTGGGCTGGCCGGAGGCGCGGACTACATCCTGATCCCGGAGAAATCCTTCACCCTCGAGGAGGTCTGCGAGAGCATCCAGCGCCGGCACGCTCAGGGAAAACATTTCAGCCTGATCGTGGTGGCTGAGGGAGCGATATCGGAGGAGCTGAAAAAGCCCATCCTCCAGAGCGAGAAAAAGGACGCCTTCGGGCACCTGCGCCTGGGAGGAATCGGAGAGGTCCTGGCGAAGGAGATCGAGGAGCGGACGGGGTTCGAGACTCGGAGCGTGGTCCTCGGCCATTTGCAACGGGGTGGCGCACCCACCCCCTACGATCGCATCCTGGCAACGCTCTACGGGGTCAAGGCTGTGGAGTTGGCCCAGCAGGGCAGGTCCGGCGTCATGGTCGCTCTGCAGGGAAACCAGATCGTCGCCGTGGAGCTGGCGAAGTGCGTGGCGTCGGCCAAGACCGTGGACATGGAGATTTACAAGATGGCGCAAACGTTTTTCGGCTAGCGGTAATCGTGGTAAAATGAACAGTTTATGGCGGAGCGGGACGAACTCCTGTACCTGATCGAATCCAGCAAACTCATCAATTCGACCCTGGAGTACGACCAGTTGCTGCCTCTGATCATGGAGCTCACCACCCGGGCCCTGCACGCCGAGGCCGCTTGCTTGTTTCTGGTGGACGAACCCAACGGCCAGCGGCCTTCCTTCAACGAGTTCTTTTCCTGGAAGCTGGATGCCCAGACCTCTTACAGCAAGGATTTCTGCCGGGAGCTCGCCCTCCGGGTTCTGGACGGGCGGCGGCCGCTGCTCTCCGGGGACATCGAAGGCGACTTCCCCTTCGTCCGCGACTTCCAGTCGCCCCAGAAGCGCCCCATCCGCACCTTGGTGTGCACGCTCCTGGAGCGGGGGGGCGTGGCTCTGGGCGTGCTGGAAGCGCTCAACAAGAGGGACGGAGAGGTATTCGAGACTCGAGACCTGGAGATCTTCGAGGCCCTGGCAGACCACATCTCCACCGCCATCACCAACACCCGGCTCTATCGCAAGGCCGTCCAGGAATCCAAGGAGAAGCACCTCCTGCTGGAGGTCGGCCGGAAGATCAGTGCCGCCTCCCTGAACCTGAACGAGGTGCTCACCGCCATGGTGGACGGTCTCAGGGAGGTCATCGACTATGACGCCGCCGCCATCTTCCTCATCGACGGCAGGACACAGCAGATCCAGGAGAAGATCGCCAGCGGTTACGAGCCCTCCGGAAGTGAGAAGATCAGCTTGACGATCGGGGAAGGCGTCGTGGGCTGGGTGGTCAAGACGGGAAAGGCTGCCCTGGTGCCCGACGTCTCCCGGGAACCGCGCTACGTCAACGCCCGTCCGTCCACCCGCTCCGAGATCGCGGTCCCCCTTTTTAGCAAGGGCAAGGTCATTGGCGCGTTCAACCTGGAGAGCGACCGTCTCAACGCCTACAAGCGAGAGAACCTGGAGCTTCTGGAGGCTTTCGCCAGTCAGGCCGCCGTCTCCATCGAGTTGGCCCGGGCACACCAGGAGTCGCTGGAGAAGAAGCATTGGGAGGAAGAGCTGAAGATTGCCCGCCAGATCCAGAAGACCTTTCTGCCCACCGCGGAGCCGGACATCCCCTCCTACGACCTGGCCGGCATCAACATCCCCTCGGAGGAAGTGGGCGGCGATTACTACGACTTCATCGCCATCGCCACCGGCCAGTGGGGCTTGGTGGTGGGGGATGTAGCGGGAAAAGGAATCCCGGCGTCGTTGATCATGGCCGCCTTTCGCGCCTCCCTCATCGCCGAGGTGCGCAACAACTACTCCGTGAGCGTCATCATGGCCAAGGTGAACCGCCTGCTCTACGAGAGCACCCAGCGCCACGAGATGGTCACGGCCTGCTACGGTGTCCTGGATGCGCCCCGGCGGGTGCTCACTTACGCCAATGCCGGCCATCCTCCGCCGCTCCTGGTCCACGCCCGGGGCGACTACGAGCTGCTCACGGAGGGAGGCGTTCCGCTGGGTTGCTTCCCTCGCTCCCAGTACGCGGAACAGCGAATCCAGCTCCTGCCGGGGGACGTCCTGGCCCTCTATACGGACGGCATCGTAGAATCGTTTTCACGCCGGAGAGAAGAATTCGGCATCCCGCAGCTGGCGGAGCTCGTCGTGCAGCACCGGGGCCGGCCGGCCCGGGAGATCCTGGGGGAGGTGCAGACCGCTGTCCGCCAGTTTGTCGAGCCGGCTCCCCAGCAGGATGACCTGACGCTGGTCATCCTGAAGGCTCTCCCCCAGCCCTGAAACTTTGAAACCCTGGGCCTTGGGCCCAGCCTGAAACTCGAAACCCAAAGCCTAAAACTCACCGCCCGTTCCGAGTTTCAGGTTTCAGGTTTTCAAGTTTCGGGTTTTCAATCCTCCACCAGGAACTCCACGCCCCGGAGCTCTTTGAGGGCATCCTTCATGTGCTCCTTGATCCTGGCGACCAGCTTCTTCTCGGTCACCCGGATGGCCTCCCGGGTGACTCCGTACTGGGTGGCGATGTCCTGGAGGGTCCTGGGATCGTCCGCCATGAGCCGCTCCTGGAGAATCACCCGCTCCTTCTCCGTCAGGCCGGCCGTGAATTCCTGCAGCTTCGCGTCGAACAGCTGCCTCAGTTCCCGCCGGGCCAGCTTCTCGTCCACCAGCTCCTCGGTGGACGCCATCATGTCCAGATAATAAAGGTCCGACTCTTGGGTCACAGGCTCGTCCAGCGAGATGTCCCTGCCCTCCAGGCTTTGCTCCACGGCGATGACGTCTTTCTCGTCCACCTCCAGGTTGCGGGCCACGAGCTGAGGCGTGGGGTCGATCCCCTGGGCCAGGAGCCTTTCCTTTTCCTTGCGCAGGTTGAAGAGGACCTTGCGGCGGGCGTTGGTGGTGCCTACCTTGACGATGCGGAAGTTTTCCAGGATGAAGCGAATGATGTACGCCTTGATCCACCAAGTGGCGTAAGTGGGAAACCGGGTGCCGCGGTACGGATCGAAGCGCTTCACAGCCTCCATGAGCCCGACGTTGCCCTCCTGGATCAGGTCCAGGGCGTTCTGATAGATCCGGTTGTACAGGAGGGCGATCCGGACAACGAGCCGGAGGTTGGCGGTGACCAGGCGGTAGGCCGCCTCCGGGTCTTTCCTTTGATGATAGAGCAGGGCCAGTCGGTGCTCTTCCTCGGGGGCCAGGGGCTCGAACTTGCTCACGTCGAACAGGTAGCGGCGCAACGGATCCAGCCGAGCGACTTCCCCGTGCGCCTCCCGTTCGACGCTTTCCTCCTTGGCCTCGACCAGGCCTTCCAGCAGATCGTGTTCCGTATCCGGCCGGCTCACTTTTTCCCTGCTCCCCGGCCCTCTTCGATGAGCCGTGCCCACTGATCGCTCGTCATGGTGACTTTCCATCCGTTTATAGCACGAGGGGGCGCGAGGCCTCCAGGGCGCTGGTGGGGCTGTTATTTTTTTCTTGACACGGAGGCCTGTGAGGCATAAATTGAAATTCGATTTCAATTTCAACTTCGCCCAGCCGGGCCGAAGCCCGGACGGCGGAGTGCCCAACCCAAAGGAGCCTTCCATGGCCTGGCAGCGTGCTCTCCTCCCGTTGGTTCTTGCCTTCTCGCTTGGTTTTTTCGCCTCCTCGGTCCGAGGGGCGCCAGCATCCTTCCTGAAGGGCCGTGTCGTGGATGACACGGGGGCCGCCCTTCCGGCGGTCACCGTCATCGTCCGGGACGAACGAGGCGTCACGATTGCGACGGTGGTCACCGACCCGGAAGGAGCGTTCCACGTTCCCGACCTGCTGCCCGGCAGCTACGTGGTCCATCTCTCTCTGGCGGGCTTCGCGCCCCGCACTCAGGCGGTGGACGTGCCCTTGGCGGGCCTCGAGCTGGAGCTGACCTTGAAGCTGTCAGGGATGTTCGACGCGGTGGTGGTGACCGCGTCCCGGGGCCTGGACTCTCAGTCTCTAAGACAGATCCCACAGGGAGCCAGCGTGGTGACCAGCGTGGAGATTCCCCGCCGGCCGACCCGGACCTTTCCCGACGTCCTGCGGGAGGAGCCGGGGATACACGTGCAACAGACCACCCTGGGGCAGGGCTCGCCCATCATCCGGGGCCTGACCGGGCGCCAGGTGCTCACCCTGGTGAACGGGATCCGGCTCAACAACGCCACGTTTCGTAACGGGCCCAACCAGTACCTCTCCACCATCGATCCGTACGAGGTTGAACGGGTGGAGATTATCCGTGGTCCTGCCTCGGTGCTGTACGGCAGCGACGCCCTGGGCGGCGTCATCAACATCATTACCCGCAAGAGGGGCTACACGGACGCGCTTCAGACCGGCGGGCGGCTTTTGACCAAGTGGGGCACGGCGGACGTGTCGGGGCTGGCGGGAGTGGACTGGTACGCCAGCAGCCCCCGCTGGGTGCTCAACGTCAACAGCTTCGGACAGCGGGTCAACGGCCTTCGTGCCGGCGACGGCCGGTACACGCGCTCCGCCTTCTCCCGGTTCGTGACCAATGATGCTCGCGGGACGCCGGGCCGGCAGAACCCCACCGGATTTACCCAGCACGGGTTGAGCGCCAGCCTTCAGTGGCGGCTGGGCGACACGCAGGACCTGACGCTGGGCTACCAGCGCTATTACCAGTACCATGTCCCCCGCTTCGACCAGGTGGAGGGGGGCAATGGGCGCCCGCATTTCAGCTTCCCCTTGCAGGGCCGGGACCTGCTCTTTGTGGATTACGATAAACAGGGGTGGGGCTTCCTGGATCACTTCAATGCCAAGGTGTCCTACCACAGCCAGCCGGAGCAGCGGCGGATCCAGTCCTTCACCAGCCAGGGGGCCCTGGGGAACATCACCGACGACCGCAGCGACACCAACACCCTGGGATTCATCGCCCAGGGCCGCACCCACTGGGGCGGGCGGCAGGCCCTGACGCTGGGCGGAGAGGTGTACCTGGATGACGTCACCGCCGCGAACCGCATCCTCTCCCGGGCGGGCGCCGTTCTCGTGCGGGATGTGCGCGGCCGGTTTCCGAAGGATTCGCGCTTCCGCACCTACGGGCTGTTCCTCCAGGATGACGTCCAGTTGACCCAGTGGCTCACGGGAACGTTCGGCGCGCGGTACAGCGCCTTCCAGCTCCGGATCCCCAACCTGGAGATCGCCTCGTTCCTCAGCGCCATCGGCGTCACCGCGCCCGGTCTCTCCGACCAGCTCTCCCAGTCCTTCGACGACCTGACCGGAAGCGCCGGAGTCGTGGTCTCCCTCAATGACGACGTGAACCTGGACTTCCACATCGGGAGGGCGTTCCGGGCCCCGAACATCAATGACTTTGGCTTGGTGGGCCTCACCTCTGCCGGCTTCGAGATCCCCGGCCGCGGCCTGAGACCGGAGAGCCTGTTGAGCTACGAGGTGGGCATTCGGGGTGACTGGGAACGCGTCGGCGGGTCCGTCAACCTCTTCGACTCGGAGCTTTCAAACTTCGTCCACCGTGTGCGCACCACGCTGGGCGGCCTCAAGGAGATCGCCGGCTCGCCGCTGTTCACCAGCGCCAACGTGGGCAAGGCGCGGATGATGGGTTACGAAGCCGCGGGCCGCGTCCGGGTGACTCGAGCCTACTCCGTTTGGGCCACCTGGTTTCATGTGGCGGGCCGCGACATCACGAACGCGGACTTCTTCCCCGCCGAGGCGGGAGTCCCGCCCCCGCAAGGATGGCTCGGTCTGAGGTGGGAACCCTCAGGCAGGCGCTATTGGCTCGAGGGCTTTTCCAACGTGGCGCGCCCCCAGCGCCGACTCAGCCAGCTCGACATCCAGGAGCAGCGCCTGGGTGCCTTCCGCACCTTTTCCCAGATCAGGACGTTCCGGCTGGCCCACGGGATTCCCCTGGCGGGCGGACCGCTCCCCGACGGCCGCGTGGCCGTCCCCATCCAGGAGATCGCCGACACCCCCTTCTACACCCAGACCGACGGCTACTACACGCTGAACCTCAGGGGTGGGCTTCGGCTGAGCGAGAACTACCAGCTCCTGTTCTTGCTGGAGAACCTGCTGGACCGCAACTACAGGGTCCACGGCTCCGGCATCGATGCTCCGGGATTGAACGCCTCCGTGACCCTCGAGTACCGCTTCTGACGCGGCCCAGAAAGCTGGAAGGCTGGAAGAAGGCTCATTCCTCACGCCTTCCTGCTACTCCTTTTCCGCTTTCCGATCGAGTCCGAGGGCGACAGAGTTGATGCAGTAGCGCTGGCCGGTGGGCTCAGGGCCGTCGTCGAAAAGATGGCCCAGGTGAGCGTCGCAGCGGCTGCAAGTGACCTCGATCCGGTGCATCCCGTAAGTCAGGTCGTCTGAGACCCTGACCCGATCCGGATCCATCGCCTGCCAGAAGCTGGGCCAGCCGGTCCCGGAGTCGAATTTTGCCTCCGAGCTGAAAAGCTCACTCCCGCAGCAGGCGCAGCGGTAGATGCCGGTGTCCTTGCAATCCCAGTACCGGCCCGTAAAAGCGCGCTCCGTGCCCTTTCTGCGACACACCTCATATTGCTCCGGCGTGAGGAGCTCGCGCCACTCTTCGTCGGACTTACGGAATGGATCTGCCATGGTTCTCGGCCCCTCTCAGTGACTCCCGCTGGGTCATTGACATTCTCGATTCAATCCTTAAACTTAAAATACGCGCCATGCCTGACCGAATCCAACCAAAAAAGGACGGCTTCTTTTTCAGACGGTTTTCGACCGGCCTCCGCCTGCTGCGACGGGAGAGTTTTCTATGATTGCCGGAGTGATCCTGGCCGCGGGCGAGTCCCAGCGCATGGGCCAGGCCAAGGCCCTGCTGCCCTACAAGGGCACGACGTTCCTGGGACACGTCATCCGGGCCCTGGACCGCAGCGGCCTGGGCGCCGTTTACGTGGTCCTGGGCCACGGCGCGGACCACATCATCAGCCAGGTCGAGTGGGGCCCGGCCTACCTGCTGGTGAATCCCCATTATGGCCAGGGGCAGCTTTCCTCGGTGCAGACGGCGCTGCGCCACTTAAAGGACAGGGCTGAGGCGGTGGTCCTCTGCCTGATCGATCACCCGCTGGTCTCCTCGGTTCTGGTTCGATCGTTGCTGGGCGCTTTCCGAGAGACCCAAGCCCCGGTCGTGCTCCCCGTGTGCCACGGCCGCCGCGGCCACCCCGTTCTCTTTTCCCGCCGGGTCTTTCCAGAACTCCTGAGCGCGCCTCCGGAGGTGGGGGCCCGGGCAGTGGTCCGCGCCCATGCCGCGGAGGTGGTGGAGGTAAAGACGGAGGACGAAGGCATCCTGGTGAACGTGGACACCCCCGAAGCCTATCGTGCCCTTCTGAACCGCAACGACGACCCGGCTTTGCCCTGAGACGTGGCGGAGACTCATCGAATCCCTCCGGTGAAGCGGGTAGAACCCGGACCTCCCCTTGCAGCGGGAGCTTCCTGACAGATTCTGGCCGCGTCACGAAGGTGTGGCGGCAGTCCCCGAGGGCAGATTATAATTTCCCGGATGCTGAAGAACACGTTTCTCCACATCCCCGGGGTGGGAGAGCGCACGGAGCTGAGGCTGTGGCGCAGCGGCATCTGTTCCTGGGAGGACTTCCTGAGGGTCCGCCAGGTGCCTTTGCCGCCGGGCCTTCAGGACCACCTGCGGTACTACGTGGAAAAGTCCCTGGACCACCTCAGCCGCGGGGATGCGGGCTATTTCCAGCGGCATCTGCCGCCCCGGGAGCACTGGCGCCTTTACCCGGATTTCAAGGAGCGCACGGCCTTCGTGGACATCGAGACCACGGGCGGCGGCTCCCACGCCTTGAACATCACCGTGATCGGGCTGTACAACGGCTCCGAATACAAGGTGTTCATCCAGGGACGGAACCTGGAAGAGTTCCAGAGCGAGGTGGAGCGCTACGACCTGCTGGTGACCTACAACGGCAAGTGCTTCGACCTTCCGGTGCTGAAAAATTACTTCGGCCAGCAGGGCCTGGGCCAGGCCCACCTGGACCTGCGCTACTTCCTGCGACGGATCGGTTATTTTGGCGGGTTGAAGCGCGTGGAGGAGAGCCTGGGGATTCGCCGCCCTCCCAGCCTCCGGGGCGTGGACGGCTACTTCGCCGTGCTTCTCTGGTACCGTCACCTGAGAGGGGATGCTCGTGCGCTGGATGCCCTGATTCGCTACAACTGGGAGGATGTGGTCAATCTGCAGGCCCTGCTGGAGATCGGTTTCAACCGCTTGATCGCCTCGCTGCCCCTGCCCCTGATGCCCCTGCCGCTGGCCGCCAAACCCACGGCGGCGCTCTCCTTCGATCCCACCGTTTTCGAAGAGCTGAAGCGGGAACTGCGAACCCCGATCCGTCCGTAGGCGTGCCTTCCGCGCAGTCCGGGACCCTTGTTTGGAGACGAAATCTGTTTTTCGTCGCTTTACGGCGAGATGTTACAGACGGATCGGGGTGCGAAGCCCTCTGGCGGACTGACGCGGGGGTTCTCGCCACAGAGACGCGGAGAAAGCCCTACCCTCCGCGCCCCTGTGGTGACCCCGCACCTACGCTTCTTTTCGCCTGAAATCCATCTCGCTCTCTGTAGGTGCGGGGTGAACGAGACTAGCCGACGGCCTTTTTCAAGTCGCTGCCAGCCGAGAACTTGGGAACCCGCCTGGCCGGGATCTTAATGGGCGCGCCCGTGCGCGGATTGCGACCCGTGCGGGCCTTCCGCCTCGAGACCGAGAAGGTGCCAAACCCCACCACCGTCACCTTCTGCCCCTTCTTCAAGGCTCCGGTGATGGCGCTGATGCTGGAGTTGATGGCAGCATCGGCCTGGACCTTGGTGATCTTCGCGTCCTTCGCGATCCTGTCCACGAGATCAGATTTGTTCATGAGTAGCCCCCTCCTTGTGGGAAGTTAAAGGTTGGGTACCGTGTGACCACACGCTATAGTTAGCACGCGTTCCGAGGCATGTCAAGCAAAAGTAAGTGTACATGCGGGTTCCCGGCGACGTGTCCCTTGAAACCGGTGGCAGGCGCCTTTCCCCGCAATCGCGCCATTTGGAGTTTGATCCTCAATCACCTCAAAGCTCAAGGTCCAAAGGGCCAAGACCCTTTCCGGGAACGTTCACAGTCTCGGGGTCTTGAGTTTCAGGTTTTGGGTTTCAGGTTTTCAGTCAAGGAAGTTCCCGGCCTTTCGTTTCAGGCACGGCGAAAGCCACCAGCGCGGAAAGCAGAAACGCGGCGGCCGTCAGATGAAACGCCGCTTCGAGCCCGTGACGCTCCGCGATCAGGGTCTTCTTCCGGTTCCGGGTGATCTCCGCATATCAGGTCATCTCGACTCTTTTAGCACGCCACCCTGGAGACACAAAAAGAGTACAAAGTTTCGAGCAGCGACGATTTCCCTTGAAAATTTCCGCGGGCTGCCGTAACTTGCCTCCCTCTTATGAAGCTCCTGGAAGGCTATCGCCGGGAACGGGAAGCGCTGGAAGCGGCCGTCGCCCATGCGACCCGCCCGGCCCTGGACCTGTTCCTGATCAGCCTGCTGTCCCTGTTTGCGGAAGTGTTGATGATCCGGTGGCTCGGCACCGAGGTCCGGGTCCTGTCCTACTTCAAGAACGTGGTCTTGCTTTCCTGTTTTCTGGGCCTCGGCCTAGGGTTCCGGCTGTCGTCGCGGCCTGCCTGCTACGGGTGGTTCATCCCCTCTCTGGCGGCGTTCAGCTTCCTGGTAGAGCTGGCGGCCCGAAGGGGAGTATTGATCGCTGGAAACCCGAAGGAGTCCTCCTTCCACATCTGGGGAAACGTCGCGACCGTCAACGAGACTCTGTTCTATGCGTTCGTGCTGAGCTGCTTTTTCGTCAACACACTCCTCTTCATTCCCCTGGGGCAGTGGACCGGGAAGTTGATGCAACATTTCTCGCCGCTGAAGGCGTACTCCCTGAACATCGCCGGAGGCCTGGCGGGGATCTGGCTGTTTGTGCTCCTGAACTGGGGGCGCTGCCCGCCCTGGATCTGGTTCGGGCTGCTCCTGGTGCTGGCATTTTATTTTTTGCGCTCCACCCACCGCTGGATGGCCCTGGGTGCTGCAGCCGCCTTTCCCCTTTTGATCCTCCAGTTGCTTCCGACCCGGGGGATCTACTGGTCTCCCTATTACAAGATCCACATGTCGGGCCTGCTGGTGCGGCCGAAAGTGCCCGAGAAGCGGCCCCTCATGGTGGGCTATGAGCTTCGGGTAAACCAGGACTACCATCAGCGCATGACGAATCTGTCGCGGAACTTTGTCCAGCAGTACCACGCGGACTATCCTGACCTGGCGGAGTTCTCCGTCTACTACGACTTCCCCTACCAGTTTCACCCGAAGCCGCGGAAGGTCCTGGTGGTGGGGGCAGGGACCGGCAACGATGTGGCCAGCGCCCTGCGCCATGGCGTGGAACGGGTGGACGCCGTCGAGATCGATCCGGGGATCTACGAGCTGGGCCTCCGGCACCACCCCGAGAAACCCTACGACTCGCGCAGCGTCCGGGTGATCATCGACGACGCGCGGGCGTACCTGAGGCGCACCTCCGAGACTTACGACCTGATCGTCTACGGCCTGCTGGACTCCCACATCCTGTTCTCCACCATGAACAGCCTCCGGCTGGACAACTTCGTGTACACGGTGGAAAGCTTCCGGGAGGCCCGCCATCGGCTGAATCCGGGAGGGATGGTGGCCCTCTCCTTCTCGATCGGAGAGAACTGGATCGCCACCCGCATCTTCAGGATGCTGGAGGAGGCATTCGGCAAGCCCCCCCTGGCTTTTCCCCTGCAGTACGACGGAAGCTGGCTGTTCGTCATCGGAGAGCGCCTCGACACGCGGCCCATCCCGGGGACCAGGGCGGCGGTCCCCTCCCAGCTCACACTCCCGCCGGCCCTGGACGACTGGCCCTACCTCTACCTTCGGGAACGCAGCATCCCCAGCTCCTACCTGGTGATCCTGGCGGCGATCCTGGGTCTCTCCTTCGTCCTGGTCCGCTCCACGGGATCGCTGGCCAGCGGGTGGAACTGGCACTTCTTCTTCCTGGGAGCCGGCTTCTTGCTCATTGAGACTCGGAGCATCATCGAACTGGCTCTGACCTTCGGCACCACCTGGACGGTGAACGCCGTGGTGATCTCCGGCATCCTGCTCCTGATCCTGGCGGCCAACCTGTACAAGTCCCGAGCCGGCGCCGTCCGGTTGAAGCTTCACTATGCCCTGCTGGCAGCCAGCATCCTGCTGGGATACTTCTTCCCCGTGGGCCGGGCCCTGCTGCCGCTCCGTTGGGTCAACGACCTGCTGGCGACCCTGGTGGTGCTGCTGCCCCTGTTTTTCGCCGGCGTGATCTTCGCTACGTCCCTGGAGCGGGACCGAGACTACGGCCGCGTCTTCGGTTCGAATCTCCTGGGAGCCATGCTGGGCGGCGCCCTGGAATACGGCTCCCTGGTGGCGGGGATCAAGTTTCTCTACGTGCTCTCGCTGCTCACCTATCTGGCGTCCTTCGTCACCCGCCCGAAGGCCGAAGCGCAATGATCTCTTCCGAAGAGGTTATGTCTTGACGGGAGTGATCCAGCTCCTATCAGTGGAATAGCCCCACAAGGTGTGAGGGAAAAGGCAATGCGGGCAGTTCACGACCGAGGAGGATGGCCCGAGGCGGAACCCTTTGAGAAAACGACGCAACTCGGGTCAAATACAAGCCCGGCGACGCGGTTCAAGTCCGGGTGGGCTCTCCGCCGGGCCACATTCGGACGCCTTTTTATGTTCGCGGAAAGAGGGGCCGGGTGGAGTTGCTTCACGGTGCATTTCCGAATCCGGAGTCGCTCGCCTACGGCGGCCGGGGGCTTCCGAAGCAGCCCCTCTACCTGCCTCCTGGGTCTGCCACCGGACTGGTACAAGAGCTTGAGTTACCGGTCAAGGGCGGTGCTGGACCCGCGCGGCGTCATGCGGAAGTCCGGCTTGGAACTTGCCGACGACGTGGAAGTGTGTGTGCACGACAGCACGGCGGATATTCGCTACATGGTCCTGCCCCAGCGCCCGCCCGGCACCGATCACCTGACGGAAGAGGAGCTCGCTCGACTCGTGACCAGGGACAGCATGATCGGCGTCGCAGCTCGTCGCTACGATCCCGTTCCTGCCCGTAAAGAGGCCTGAAGGCCGGGGGTTGGAAGATTGGAAGACTGGAAGACTGGAAGATTGGAGGGCTGGAGGTGCACTTCTCAATCTTCCAGTCTTCCAAGTTTTATGAAGTGAGGGCGTGGGCGAGGGTTTCCTCCTGCTGGCGCAGGAGGCGGTGGGCTTCTTCGAGGGAGACGGGCAGGAACCGGATTTCGTCTCCGGTGGCGAGCTGGGCCGCTTTGTGCAAGTCGGAGGAGATGACGACAGCGATCTTGGGGTAGCCTCCCACGCTCTGGCGATCGGCCAGCAGGAGGATGGGCTTGCCCCCGGAGGGCACCTGCACGGCACCTAGGGGGATGGCGTCGGAGATGAGTTCCGCGCCCGGGTGCGAGAGGATCTCGGGACCCTCCAGGCGGTAGCCCTGACGGTTGGACTGAGGGGCAATGGTGAAGGACTCGGTCAAGAATTTCTGGAGGGATTCGGGCGGAAAGCAATCGTCTTGCGGGCCCAGCACCACGCGCAGCTCGTGGGGGCGCGCGTACTCCCACAAAGCCTCGACCCGAACCTTTCTCCCCAGGAGTTCGCTCAACGCAACGGCCGGCGAGCCCATCTCCAGCGCATCGCCCTTGCGGAGCGGCCGCCCTTCGTAGCCTCCCAGGGGCGTGCGCAGGTCAGTGGACATGGAACCGAGGACCGGAGGGACCCTCAGGCCTCCTGCGACCGTCAGGTAGGCGCGCGCCCCCCGTACCCGGTGGCCGAAGGAAACCACGCTGTTGACGGACACCCTCAAGCTCTGCCAGAGGGGCGCGGGCTCGCCATCGATCTGGGGTTGGAGGTCACCGCCGGTGAAGGCCAGGACCAGGTCGGTGCAGACCAGCAGGTCGGGCCCTGCCAGGGTGATCTCCAGCCCCGCCGCGTCGGGAGGATTCTCCACCAGGAGGTTTCCCAGGCGCAGGGCGAAAGAATCCATGGCCCCCGATACCGGAACGCCAAATTGCTGGTAGCCGAAGCGCCCCAGGTCCTGCACGGAGGTGAGAAGACTGGATTTGAGGACTTTGAACGCGAGCTTCATTTCATGCCTGACTCAGGGCGTCAATCGTCAAAGGTCAATCGGAGGAGTGACGCTTAACCGTTGACCAATGACCATTGACCGGTGTCAGCCAGAGAGGCCCAGAATGCGCGCGACCGGCAAGACCTGAATGCCTTCTTCCTGAAAGCGTCGACGAATATGCCGGGCGAACTCGGTGGCGCCCGGAGTATCCCCGTGCACGCACAGGGTCTGGCCCTCCGCGGGAATCAGGCTGTCGTCCACGGCACGGATCTTCTTTTCCTTCACCATCTGCACTGCGCGGGCAGCGGCCTCTCGGGCGTCGCGAATCAAGGCGCGCGGATCGGACCTCGGTGTGAGGGTGCCATCCGGCTGATAGTTGCGGTCGGCGAAGAGCTCGCAGGCAAACGGCACGCCCAGGCGCTTGGCAGCCGCCTCCATTTCCGAGCCGGGGAGCACGAACAAGATCAGTCTCGGGTCCACAGCGCGAACTGCCCGGGCGATGGCTTCAGCCAGGGTGGGGTCCCGGGCGGCCATGTTATACAGGGCACCGTGGGGCTTGACGTGTTGCAAGCGAAGGCCTTGGGCCTGGGCGAAGGCCCCCAGTGCGCCGATTTGGTAGATGATCAGCGCTTCCACTTCCTCCGGTGAGAGCGCCATGTTGCGCCGCCCAAACCCCTGGAGGTCCGGAAAGCCGGGATGGGCGCCCACGGCCACACCGTGACGGGCCGCCAGGCTCACCGTTTCCCTCATCACCTGGGGATCACCGGCGTGAAAGCCGCAGGCAATGTTGGCGGACGAGATCAGCGGCATGATCTCCGGATCCGCGCCGAGCCGGTACGGGCCGAAGCTTTCCCCCATGTCGCAGTTGATGTCGATGGCGCTCATGGCTGCGGTTCCTTTGCCAGAGCGCCTTCCTGAAGGAGGGGCGCCTGTTGCGCTTCTGGTTCCACCCGCTCGCAGAGGGCTTCGTACTCCTGCCGGCTGACGGGCTGAAACTGGACCAGATCTCCTGCCTGTAGGAGGAAGGGGTCCGGGCGAGCAGGGTCGAACAGCCGCAGGGGCGTGCGGCCGATGATGCGCCATCCGCCGGGGCCCTCCACGGAATAGATACCTGTCTGCTGGCCGCCGATGCCCACGGATCCCCCGGGGACCTTCAGTCGCGGATCCGGAAGCCGCGGCGTGTGGAGCTTCTCCGGAAGGCCTCCCATCATGGGAAATCCCGGAGTAAACCCCAGCATGTACACCAGGTACTCGGCGGAGCTGTGAAGTTGAATGACCTCCTCGGGGGACAGCCCGTTGAAGTTTGCGACGAACTCCAGGTCGGGTCCCAGCTCCCCGCCGTAGCACACGGGGATCTGCACCCGACGACCGGGTTGCAGCTCTGCCTGGTCCTCTTGTTCCAGCCATCGGTCCACCCTGGCCCGAAGATCGTTCAGGGACAGGACCAGGGGATCGTAGAGGATCAAGAGAGATCGGTAGGTAGGGATGGCTTCCTGGAGCCCCGGGATGGGATTGCGGGTGATCTGTTGGAAGAGGAAGAGCACCCGCCGGTGGGTCAGCGGATCGATGCGATCGCCGAACTCCACCACCAACCCCCGGTCTCCCGCCAGCAGATACCGTATTGGACCCTCGGACATGGGCGGTAAGAATGTACAGGAGGAAAGAGATGGGATGCAAGAGAAGAGGAATAAGATTGGAAGGCTGGAAGACTGGAAGACTGGAAGACCCACGATTGACCATTGACCTTTAATTCCCTGCGCCCTTCAGGTCAGATCACGGGATGATACAATGGTGCTTCGATGGACGATGGGAGCACGATGAAGAGGCTGCTGCTGTTATTGCCCAACCTGCTCAAGCTCCTGTACCGCTTGTTGAAGGACCCTCGGGTCTCGCGGGAGGACAAGATCATCCTGGGCGCTACCGTGGCCTACGTCGTGACGCCCCTGGACTTTGTCCCTGACTTCATCCCCTTTTTCGGCCAGGTGGACGATGCGTACCTGGTCGCTCTCGCCCTGCTCCGATTGCTGAACCGCACCGACGAGGCGATCCTGCGAGAACACTGGGACGGGCCGGAGGACCTGG
>JACQTF010000113.1 GCA_016210925.1 Acidobacteriota bacterium
AGGTTGGCCAGCAAGTGGGTATTCAACCAGGCGTGCACCTGGAGCCCTCGGGATCGCGCCAGCTTAAGGACATGGGCCAGGGGATCGAACTCTGCGGGTTGATCCTTCAAAAGGTCGCTGCGGGGCTCCCAACGGGAGCGGTAGAAGGCGTCACCCCGCCCCCGTACCTGGACGATCAAGGTATTGAAGCCGTTGCGGGCGGCACGCTCCACCATTTCCTGGATGGAGTCCGGCGACTGGAGGGTGGTTCGCACCACCCATAGTGCTCGGATCTCCTTCGCGCCGATCCAGGACTGAGCCGCCAGAAGGCACGAGAGAGCAAGACACAACGTGACGACTTTTTTCATGACACACCTCCCGGAAGTTGAATCACCAAGATGGGCCTCTCCGTCCGCAGGAGCTGGAGCCGCCGGACCTGCTTCGAGAAGCACACAGTCGCTACTCGATGATCAGGAGTAGCTCACCGGACTTTACCGTCGCTCCCGCGTGGGCGGCTATTTTCGCCACCCTTCCTTTTTTGGGCGACCGGATCTCGTTTTGCATCTTCATGGCCTCCAGCACCAGCAGCCCCTGCTCAGGCTCCACTTCCTGTCCCTCTCCCACCAGGATTCGGACCACCTTTCCGGGCATCTGGGCCTGGATGGCGGTGGGTCCTTCCCCCAGGGCCAGGGCCCGCTGGCGCAGGGGTGTCGCCCGGGGGTCGCTCAGCTCCAGGGAGAACAGGTGATTGCCCAGATTGACGGTGTGGACCAGATCGGAGCGGGACACCAGGGCCTCGTAGACCTTTCCGTCCACGATGAGGGAAAAGACTCCGGGTTCTGGGCATACGCAGTCCACGTCATATTCCCGGTCCCGGACGCGAATCCGGTATCGGTTTCCATCGCGGGTGACTTCCAGGGAGAGGATCTGGTCTTCGATCTTCAGTTGGATTTCCACCCAGCACCTACTTTGATAGACATGTTGCGAAACTCTCTACGATGTTCTCTGCTCTTTCCTTGTGCGAGCTCCCGGCCTGCATTCTCAACGTAGGTGCGGGGTCCATTTAGTGCGGGAGGCGGGTGGCCAGCTGGTCCAGGCGGGCCGCCATCTTCCAGGGATTGGCGGCGCGTTCCGAGGAACCCAGGGGGGACTTCTGGCTGCGGGAGAATGCGATGGCGGCTGCCAGAATGGCCACGTCCCGAAGGTGATCGCGTTCCGCCGCCAGAGGGCGGGCTGCCAGCAGACGGTCCGCGAAACCGGTGTCCAGGTCTCCGCGGAGGAACTGCTCGTCGGAGAGCACCGCCTCCAGGAAAGGAAGGGTGGTCTGGATCCCACCGATCTTGTACTCGGACAGGGCTCGCCGCATGCGCTCCACCGCCTCCCAGCGGTTCTTGCCGTAGGCCACCAGCTTGGAGATCAAGGGATCATAATGGATGGGTACGGTATAACCGGGGTAGACACCGCTGTCATTTCGGATACCGGGGCCGTCGGGTTCCTCGAGGTGGGTGATCTTGCCCGGGGACGGAAGGAAATTCCGCTCAGGGTCTTCGGCATAGACCCGGCATTCGATGGCCGCTCCGTGCAGGCGGATGTCCTGCTGTCGCCAGGGGAGCGCTTCGCCGGCAGCGATGCGGATCTGGGCCTTCACCAGGTCGATGCCGGTGACGAACTCCGTCACCGGATGTTCGACCTGGAGCCGCGTGTTCATTTCGAGGAAGTAAAAGTTCCGGCGGGAGTCCACGAGGAATTCCATGGTTCCGGCGTTCAGGTAGCCCACCTGGCGCGCCAGCCGGACTGCGGTCTCGCCCATCCTCTTGCGAAGGGGACGGGTGACGAGGGGGGACGGGCACTCCTCCACCACCTTTTGGTGGCGGCGCTGAATGCTGCACTCCCGCTCTCCCAGGTACACCACGTCGCCGCGAGAGTCGGCCAGCACCTGGATCTCAATGTGATGGGCCCGGTCCAGGTATTTTTCCAGGTAGAGGGACCGGTCGTTGAAGGCGTTCTCGGCTTCGGAAGCGGCCATCTCGAAGGCCGAGGGAAACTCCGGGGCGCTGGGGACCAGGCGCAGCCCTTTCCCGCCGCCTCCGGCTGCCGCTTTCAACATGACCGGGTAGCCGATCCGCTCCGCCTCCGCCAGCGCTTCGTTGACCGACGCCACGGGCTCCAGTGTCCCCGGCACCACCGGCACCTGGGCCCGAACCGCCACTTGCCTGGCGCTGACCTTGCCGCCCATGACTTTCATGGCACCGGAGGTCGGGCCAATGAAGCGGATTCCTGATTCCTCACAGGCCTGGACGAACCGGTGATTCTCCGACAGGAAACCGTAGCCCGGATGAACGGCTTCCGCCCCGCACCGGCGCGCCACGTCCAAAATCCTGTCTACGGCCAGGTAACTCTCCAGGGAGGACGCGGGACCCACGCAGTAGGCCTCGTCCGCCCGGCGGACGTGGAGCGCCTCCCGGTCCGCCTCGGAGTAAATCGCCACGGCAGAGATGCCCATCTCGCGGCACGCGCGGATGACCCTGACGGCGATCTCGCCTCGGTTTGCTATGAGAATCTTTCGAAACATATCTTTCCAGTTTTCAGTTGTCAGTTTTCAGTTTTCAGTTGTCAGTTTTTGTTTTTGCTGAAAACTGAAAACTGAGAACTGAAAACTACAAGGGGATGTTGCCATGCTTCTTCGCGGGATTCTTGTCCCGCTTGGTGGACGCCATCTCCAGCGCCCGGATCAGCTTGGGCCGGGTCTGTCTGGGCTCGATGACCTCGTCGATGTATCCCCGTTCGGCGGCGATGTACGGCGAGGCAAATCTCTCTCGAAACTCCTCCACCTTCCGCACGCGGAACTTCTCTGCGTCCTTGGCCTGCTGGAGCTCTCGACGATAAAGGATGTTGACGGCTCCCTCGGGACCCATCACGGCGATCTCGGCGGCGGGATAGGCAAAGTTCATGTCGGTGCGAATATGCTTGGAGGCCATGACGCAATAGGCACCCCCGTATGCCTTGCGGGTGATGACGGTGATCTTGGGTACCGTGGCCTCCGCGAAGGCGAACAGCAGCTTGGCGCCATGCTTGATGATGCCGCCGTATTCCTGGGTCGTGCCCGGGAGAAAGCCCGGCACGTCCTCGAAGGTGATCAGCGGGAGGTTGAAGGCATCGCAGAAACGCACGAAGCGGGCTCCTTTCAAGGAGGCGTTGATGTCCAGGGTGCCCGCCAGGTGGGCGGGCTGGTTCGCAACGACGCCCACCGGCCGGCCGGCCAGCCGGGCAAAACCCACCACCAGGTTCTTGGCGAAGTGGGCCTGGACCTCAAAAAAATAGCCGTCGTCGGCCACCAGTTGAATCAGCTCCTTGATGTCGTAGGGAAGGTTGGGATTGATCGGCACCAGGGCGTTGAGCCTCTCGTCAGTCCGGTCCGGCGGGTCGTCGGTGGAGCGGAGAGGCGGGTCCTCCAGGTTGTTGGACGGGAGGAAAGACAAGAGCTCGCGGACGAGTGCCATGCATTCCCGGTCATCGGCAGCGGCGAAGTGAGCCACCCCGCTGATGGCATTGTGGGTCATGGCACCCCCCAGTTCCTCCATGCTGACCTTCTCGTGGGTGACCGTGCGGATCACGTCGGGGCCTGTGACGAACATGTAACTGGTGTCCTTGACCATCACGATGAAGTCGGTAATGGCGGGGGAGTAGACGGCGCCGCCGGCACACGGACCCAGGATGGCCGAGATCTGTGGCACCACCCCCGAGGCCAGGGTGTTCCGCAAAAAAATGTCCGCGTAGCCGCCCAAGCTGAGGACGCCCTCCTGAATCCGGGCTCCCCCCGAGTCGTTCAGGCCGATGATGGGGGCGCCCATTTTCATGGCCAGGTCCATGACCTTGCAGACCTTGCTCGCATAGGCCTCGCTCAGGCTGCCCCCGAAGACGGTGAAGTCCTGTGCGAAAACGTACACGAGGCGCCCGTGGATTTTTCCGAAGCCGGTCACCACCCCGTCGCCCGGGATCTTTTTTTCCTCCATCGCGAAATCGACGCAGCGGTGCATGACGAACCGGTCCAGCTCTTCGAAAGAGCCTTCGTCCATGAGCTGAGCGATCCGCTCCCGGGCCGTGAGCTTGCCGGCGGCGTGCTGCTTCTCGATGCGCTCGCGTCCGCCGCCCAGCATCGCCTCAGCGTTGCGCCGCTCCAGCTCCTCCAGCTTGTCCTTGATGTCCATGAAAAGACGAAACCTAAAACTCTGAAACCTGAAACCTGAAACGTAAAACCTTTAAACCCAAAATCCCAAACAGCAATCTAGTGGAAGGTCAGAGTTTTAGGTTTGTAGTCAGGGTTGGTGGCTACCGCCGCACGGCGATGGTCGCTTCGCGTTCTTTGTGGGCCTTCTCCCAATCCGCCAGGAAGCGCTCCAGCCCCACGTCCGTCAGCGGATGTTTGAAGAGCTGCTCGATGACCTTGAAGGGCATAGTCGCCACGTGGGCGCCCATCCGCGCCGCCTCCGCCACGTGCACCGGATTGCGGACGGAAGCCACCAGCACCTCGGTTTTGAAGTCGTAGTTTCGAAAGATCTGCACGATGTCCGCTGCCAGGTCCATCCCCGACGCGCCCACGTCGTCCAAACGGCCCACAAAGGGGCTGACGAAGGCAGCTCCCGCCTTGGCAGCCAGGATCGCCTGGACGGGCGAGAAGACCAGGGTCACGTTGACCCGAATTCCCTCGGTGGTGAGGATCTTGCAGGCCTTGATCCCTTCCGGCGTCAGGGGCGTCTTGACCACGATGCGGTCGTGGATGCTTGCCAGCTCGCGGCCCTCCGCCACCATCCCCTCGGACAGAGTCGAGACCACCTCGGCGCTCACGGGACCGTTCACGGCCCGGCAGATCTCCAGCAGGAGTTCGTGGAAATCCCGACCCTCCTTGGCCACCAGCGAAGGATTGGTGGTGACCCCGTCTACGAGACCCCACGAGACGGCCTCCCGGATTTCTTTCAGATTGGCGGTGTCAATGAAAAATTTCATCTGCTTCCCCTTGCCCTGCCGGGGCAGGGCGTTACCGTCGGCCTACGGCACGGGCGCATCCCGTCGCCGTGGTCGAATTTTGCTCCACACTATACCACAGGACGCTCCCCAGGGGACCCCCGCCTTCGATAGATTTCGCCCTCCGGGGCCGCGGCACTCGTGTTCCCACACCTTGCGGAGCAGATGGCTGTTCTCGGCGAAGTTCACACACTGGGCCAGCGCGAAGGAGGTCAAAAGGGAACCGGCACTTCCTGGGCAGGGGCGCTCTCGTTTCCTGCCTGATCCACAGCCGTGACAACGTAGAAATACGTTTTCCCTCCTTCCACCGCTTCATCCCTGTAGTAAGGCCGCACCAGGAGCCCTTGCTGGACCGTACGGTGTCCCGCGCCGGACCCTTCCGAACGGTACAATCGGTAGCCGGACAGATCCGGCTCGCTGTTCTCGGTCCAGGTCAAGATGGCGGTCGTGCCGTCGGTCACCGCCGTCAGTCCCGAGGGGGCCTTCGGAGCGAAGACGTCCTTCGGGTCCACCTGCAGAGATTCCGAGGCCTCGGTTCGGACGAGAGGGTTCTGGCGGGCCACCAGGACCACCCGGTAGAAGTAACGGTGACCGAACTGGAACGCTGTGTCCCGGAACCAAGGAGAGGACAACAGGGAATCCGACAAGGGCACGTCAGGAAATTCGTCCCCCCTCTCGCTCCGGTACACGAGAAAACCCTCGACCCGCGGCGGGACGGAACCGTCGCGGTTGCTGGAAGGCACGGACCAACGGACCTCGATGTATTCCTGCTGCACCTGGGCAGTCAGGCCCGAGGGAGGCACCGGGATGGGAACCGGCGCGATCTGCGCCAGGTTTGAGAGCCCCGCGTCCTGTCCTTTGCGGTTTTGAACCCGCACGCCGTAGGAAAATCGGGCGCGGTAGCGCTGGGGCGGTTCGTCTGCATGGAAGAAGAACCCTTGCTGGAGCGGGGCTTGCAGTTCCTCGTCGCGCCACACCTTGAGCAGTTCCGCCCGCGCCGGGAACTCCGCGGCAGCGATCCAGGGTGCCGACCAGTCTCCCACGCAGCGGTACAGTTCCACTTTTCCCAGGTTCCCCGCCGGGGAACCGTCGGTGTTCACCTGGGGGGGAGAGAAACGGACCTGAATCGCCTCACCCACCTGGACAGCGCTGACGTCTTGCACCGGCTGCGGTATTCGGACGAGCGGTGGCAGAGGTACGCCCACTTTTCCGCAGGCGGATAGGAGCAACAGTAACGTGAAGGAAAGAGTCTGATAAAAAATTGAAAACCTGAAACCCGAACCCTGAAACCTGAAACTCAAAACCCAAAGGTCAAAGTCGCTAACCCGAGTTTCAGGTTTCAGAGTTTCAGGTTTTGTAGTTATAGGATGTACCGCGAGAGATCCTGGTCCTTGACGATGGGGGCCAGCATCTTGCCCACGTATTCCGAGTCGATCTTGATGTTCTTTTTTTTCAGGTCGGGGCCCTCGAACGAGATCTCGTCCAGGAGCACCTCCATGATGGTATACAGCCGGCGGGCGCCGATGTTTTCCGTGTTCTCGTTCACCACGGCGGCGAAGCGGGCGATCTCGTCGATGGCGTCCTTGGTGAATGTGAGCTTGATGCTTTCGGTTTCCATCAGGGCCGTGTATTGCTTGATGAGGGCATTCTTGGGCTCCTGAAGGATGCGGATGAAGTCCTCCACCGTCAGGGATTTCAACTCCACGCGGATGGGAAAACGTCCTTGCAGCTCCGGGATCAGGTCGGAAGGCTTGGAGACGTGGAAGGCGCCGGCAGCGATAAACAGGACATGGTCGGTGCGCACCACGCCGTAACGGGTGTTCACCGTGGTCCCCTCCACGATGGGAAGGATGTCGCGCTGCACTCCCTCCCGGCTGACGTCGGGGCCGTGGCCCGTCTCCCGGCCCGCGATCTTGTCGATCTCGTCCAGGAAGATGATGCCCGACTGCTCGACCCGTTCGATGGCTTCCCGCGCCACCTGTTCCATGTCCACGAGCTTTTGTTCTTCCTCCTGGATCAAGTGATCAAGAGCCTCGTCCACCCGCACCTTTCGCTTCTTTTTCTTTCCGCCGAAGAACCCGGGCAGCATGTCCTTGATGTTGATGTCGATCTCCTCCACGTTGGAGCCGGTGATGATCTCAAAGGACGGGAACGTACGGTCCCAGACCTCGATCTCCACCATCCGGTGGTCCAGCTTGCCATCCCGAAGCTGCTGCCTGAGCTTCTCGCGGGTGCGCTGGAACTGCTCCTGGGAGGTCTCCTCCTCAGTGGGAGTGCTCTTGTTCACGGATCGCAGAGGCGGCAGCAAGGTGTCCAGCAGCCGTTCCTCCGCGTTGGTCTCCGCCTTTTCGGCGATTTCCTGGGTGCGTTCCTGGCGCACCATGTCCACCGAGATCTCCGCCAGGTCCCGGATCATGGATTCCACGTCCCGGCCCACGTAGCCCACCTCCGTGAATTTGGAGGCTTCCACCTTCAAAAAGGGGCAGTTGGCCAGCTTGGCCAGCCGCCGGGAGATCTCGGTCTTTCCCACACCGGTGGGACCGATCATGATGATGTTCTTGGGGTAGATTTCCTCTCCCAGGTCCGGGCTGAGCTTCTGACGGCGGACCCGGTTTCGGAGGGCTATGGCGACCGCGCGTTTGGCCGCTACCTGACCCACGATGTACTTGTCCAGCTCGGCGACAATCTGCCGGGGAGACATCTCGTCGAGCTTCTTGGGTTCTTCTTGAACCTCTCCAGGCAAGTAAAAAACCATGGGAGCAAAGAAAACCTGAAACTTTGAAACCTGAAACGCGGAAACCATTGACCGGCCGCCACCAGGTTTCAGGGTTTAGGTTTCAGGTTTGATTTTAGAGTTCTTCCACGTAAATTTCCTGATTCGTGTAGATACAGATGGCGCCGGCGATCCTCAGGGCTTCCGCCGCCACCTCCCGGGCACCCATTTTCGTATGCTGCATCAGGGCCCGGGACGCCGCCAGGGCGTAAGCGCCCCCCGAGCCGATGGCGATCACGCCGTCGTCCGGTTCGATGATGTCTCCCGTCCCCGAGATCAGGTATGAGTTCTTCTCGTCGGTGACGATCATCAGCGCCTCCAGGTGGCGGAGGGAGCGGTCGGTGCGCCAGTCCTTGGCCAGCTCCACCGCCGCCCGCCCCAAGTTGCCGTGGTATTCCTCCAGCTTCGACTCGAACCGGCCGAACAAGGCGAAAGCGTCGGCCGTCGCGCCGGCAAAGCCGGCCAGAACCCGGTCGTTGTAAAGGCGCCGCATCTTGCGCGCGGTCTGTTTGATGATCGTTTCGCCCACGGTCACCTGTCCGTCGGAAGCCATGGCGACATGGCCCTCTCGGCGCACCAGAATGACTGTGGTGCCGTGGAACCTATCTTGAAGGCTGGCCATCCCTTGTGAAATTCCCTATGGGCTCGATGGGCGCGGACATTTAACCAAAAAATATACCAAAAATCCACGGAAAAACCAAAACGGACCGTCCGGGCGCCCGAGGGCGCGATTCCCGGGAAGTACAGAGCGCCCCGGGGGGCGTGGTAGAATCGCAGTTTGTTTTTTTATGGACTCCCAGGTGGCAGACTGAGACTGTAGAATTTGCTGATGCTGTGGCACAGGTCGTCCTGGAAGCTGGCGCGGTGGTGGCAGGCCGCAGAGACCCACGGGATGCAGGAAGGCTCCGCCGCGTCTGCCCTCTGGACCTTCCCCACCGTCATTGCGTCCGCCATCATGATCGCCTGGGCCGCCGAATCGGCCCAGTTTCTCATCTCTCAGGGCCTGGCCCTGGCCATCCTGGCCTGGCTCCAGACCCTGCCCGAGTTTGCTGTCGAAGCGGTGATTTCCTGGACCGCGGGGAAAGACCCGGACAAGGTCCACCTGATCATCGCTAACTTCACCGGTTCCGTCCGGCTTTTGGTGGGACTGGGCTGGCCTCTGATTTTCTTCACCGCGTTTGCCTTCAACCGGAAGAAATACAAACGAAATCTGGTGCGCATCGAGCTGGACCGGGAACACTGCGTGGAGGTGCTGGCGCTGTTCCCGCCCATCGTCTATTTCGTTTACATCTATCTGAAGGGCACCCTGAACCTTCTGGATTCGGCGGCCCTCATCTTCATGTACTTCGCCTATCTGATGGTCCTCAACAAGATCCCGCCCCAGGCGGAAGAGAAGATCGAGGAGCTGGAGTACGTGCCGCGCAGAATCCTCCAGTCCCCAAAACCCGTTCGCAATGCCTGGATTGCGGGGTTGTTCCTGGCCGGGGGGCTCATCCTGTTGTTCGTCGCTCATCCGTTCCTCTACAGCATGCTGGCCCTGGCCGCGACCCTGGGGGTCAGCGAGTTTTATCTGGTGCAGTGGCTGGCGCCCTTCTTGTCCGAGTTCCCCGAAAAGGTGTCGGCCTTTTACTGGGCCCGCCGCATCAAGTTCGCTTCCATGGCTCTCATGAATATGGTCTCCTCCAACATCAACCAGTGGACCATGCTGGCCGCCATGCTTCCCATGGTCTATTCCTGGAGCCGCGGTGAGCCCTCCAGCATCCACTTCGACGCCCACCAGGAGGCCGAGATCCTGCTGACCATCGCCCAGTCCCTCCTGGGGATGCTCTTGCTGGCCAACATGGAGTTTCACTGGTACGAGGCGGGAGGGATTTTTGTCCTGTGGGCGATCCAGTTCATTGTGCCGGGAACCCACGAAGCGGTCACGGTGGTCTATTTTGCTTGGTCCGCCGTCGAGATGCTCCGGTCCGCCTGGAGCCGGCGCTGGCCCAAGGCCATCCGGGTCTTCCCTGCCCTTGTGCGGGAGCACTGGTAGCTCTTTCCATCCCCTGTGCCTGTGTGGTAGAGTTTTTCAGCGAGGAGGTAATCAACGACCATGATGAGAAGCGTTTCTCTGCTGTTGACTGTTCTGCTCATAATGGCCTCCATGGCTGTCTGGGCAGGGGAGAAAGAAGGCAAGACGTGCCTCAATGTCAAAGGGATGACGTGCGGTCATTGCGTGGACAGGGTGAAGACGGCCCTGGAGAAAGTCGAGGGCGTGAAGACTGCCGACGTCCAGTTGAAGGAAGGACATGCCGACGTCAGGACCATCAAGCAGGTTAAGTTCGAAAGCCTGGCGAAGGCGGTCCATGAGGCCGGATTCGAGGCTTCCTCCACCGAGACGTGCGTGGAAAAGAAGGATAAGAAATAGCTGGCTTCCTTCTGCAACACAACGCCCTCCAACGGATGGTCTCCGGTGGAGGGCTTTTTTTTGATGCGGGAGGAAGGAGAGTGGGGGAGCACCGCTCTTTGCCATGGAATATCGGGAACTTCACGCCTGGGACCTGACGTATCAACAGGCGCGCGAGCTCCAGACGGAGCTACGGAAGAAGCTGATTTTTCGCGCGCCGGAGCGCGACTTCCAGATCGTTGCCGGAGCGGACGTGGCCTATGACAAGCCCACCCAGCGTGTCTTTGCCGCCATCGTCACCGTGGACCTGGGTATCATGAAGGTTTTGGAAGAGGCTTGCGCTTTCGCCCGAGGGAAATTTCCATACATCCCGGGCCTCCTGACCTTTCGCGAGGCACCGACCCTGTTGGAGGCCTGGAAGCGCCTGTCGGTGCGCCCCGAAGTTTTGATTTGCGACGGCCAGGGTTACGCCCATCCCCGGCGATTTGGCCTGGCCTGCCACGTGGGCATGTTGGTGGATCTTCCCACCATCGGATGCGCAAAGACCCGATTGATCGGCGAGTATGAGAGCCCCCGCCTGCGGCGGGGCGAGTTCTCCCCTCTCCGGGAGGGGGGAGAACAGATCGGCGCTGTCCTGCGCACCCAAGACCGGGTGAAACCGCTGTTCATCTCCCAGGGCTACAAGATTTCCCTGGACCAGGCGTTGGAAGTGGTGTTGAGGGCGGCACGGCGCTACCGCCTGCCCGAGCCGGTACGACTGGCTCACCAGCGGGTCTCCCGTATGAAGCGGGAATTTTCTCGAAACCCAAAACTCTGAAACCTAAAACTAAAGACTCCAGTGTAAGAGTTTCGAGTTTTGGGTTATAGATCACGGCCGGGCCAGTGTCGAATCTCACCCATCTCGAGTGTTCTCGTTGCTCTCGCAGCTTTCCACCCGGACGCCTGTACAATCTCTGTCCGTGCGGCGGGCCGCTGCTGGCGCGCTACGACCTGGCTCGCTTGCGTTCCCGCCTCCGAAAGGAGGCCCTGGGGGGAGCCACCCTCTGGCGCTACCAGGAGCTGCTGCCGGTGGCCCGGGCGGAGAACCGCCTTTCCCTGGGCGAGGGGGGAACGCCCCTGGTGCCTGCTCGCTCTACAGGGGAACGCCTGGGACTGGACGAGCTCTACATCAAGGACGAGTCGCCCAATCCCACAGGTTCCTTTAAAGCTCGGGGCTTGTGCTTGGCCGTGGCCATGGCCCGGGAGCTGGGGGCCCGCAAGCTGGCCATCCCCTCGGCGGGCAACGCTGCCAGCGCTCTGGCGGCATACGCAGCCAGGGCCGGATTGGAAGCCCACCTCTTCATGCCCCGCGATGCCCCGGAATCCAACATCCGGGAGGCGGAAGTTTACGGTGCCAAGCTCAGCCTGGTGGACGGCCTGATCACCGAATGCGGCCGCCTGGTGGAGAAAGGTAAAGAGAGGGAGGGCTGGTTCGACGTTTCTACCTTAAAGGAGCCGTACCGGATCGAGGGCAAGAAGACCCTGGGCTACGAGCTGGCGGAGCAGTTCGGCTGGAAGCTACCGGACGTGATCCTGTATCCCACCGGGGGTGGCACTGGTCTCATCGGTATGTGGAAGGCCTTTGATGAAATGGAACAGCTTGGATGGATCGGGCCGGACCGGCCCCGCATGGTGACGGTCCAGGCGGAAGGGTGCGCCCCCATCGTCCGGGCATTTGACCGGGGAGAAGAGGCCGCGGAGGAGTGGGTCGGCGGCGACACCATCGCCGCGGGCCTGCGCGTGCCGCGGGCCATCGGCGACTTCCTCATGCTGCGGATTCTGCGGGAGAGCCGCGGCACCGCCCTCTCCGTCCCCGATTCGGAAATCCTTGCCGCCATGAGGCGTCTGGCCCAGGAGGAGGGAATCTTCGCCTGTCCCGAAGGGGCCGCCTGTCTGCCCGCGTTGGAGCGCCTGGCGGCCCGGGGTTGGATTCGGCCGGAAGAGAAGGTGGTGGTGTTCAATACCGCCTCCGGACTCAAGTACCTCCACTTGTTCTCGGTGTCTTCGCAGACGGGTCGTCAGCCATGACCGAACGTCTCTACTTCGCCGATAGCTACCTCACCGAGTTCCAGGCGACCGTGCTGCACCAGTTCCCCCTGGCTCAGCGCTACGGCGTCGTCCTGGACCGGACGGCGTTCTATCCCACGTCCGGCGGCCAGCCCCACGACGTCGGCACCCTGGAGGACAGTCGAGTGTTGGACGTGTACGAGGAGGGCGAGCGGATCGTGCACGTGGCCGAGGTGGGCCTCCAGGCGCAGCGGGTCGCCGGCCGCATTGAATGGCGACGCCGCTTCGACCACATGCAGCAACATTCCGGCCAGCACATTCTCTCACAGGCCTTTGTTCGGGTGGCCCAGGCACCCACCGTCAGTTTTCATCTGGGGGATGAAACCTGCACCATCGACACCACCTTTCCTCACCCTTCCGACGCTCTCGTCCGGGCCGCAGAGGAGCTGGCCAACCAGGTGGTCTTCGACGACAGGCCCCTGAAAGCGTGGAGCGTGACCGCCGAGGAAGCGCGGAAGCTGGAGCTGCGGAAGGAAAGCGAGCGGGAGGGCACCGTGCGCGTCATCGAGGTCGAGGGGTTTGATCTTTCACCCTGCGGCGGAACCCATGTGAGGCGCGCGGGGGAGGTGGGCCTGATCGCCATCCGGGGATGGGAGCGGTACAAGGGCGGGTGTCGCGTGGAGTTCGTCTGCGGCGGGCGCGCCTTGGGGGCCTTTCGCGAGATGCAGGACCTGGCGAGTCGGGCTGGCGCCCAGCTCTCAGTCCATCCCCGGGAGATCCCCGCCCACGTGGAGAAACTGCTGGTCGAGTCCAAGGAGCGCGGCCGCCGCGCTCAACTGTGGATGAACAGGGCGCTGGAGCAGGAAGCCCTGGCCCTGCGGGAGGGATCGCGGGCGAGAACTGAGGTGCGCATTTTGCGCCGATTCTTCCAGGGACGCGAGCCGGAGGAACTTCGGCTCCTGGCCTTGAAGCTCGCAGCGCTTCCCGCAACCGTGTCCATCCTTGGACTGGAGGACGAGCCCTGCCAACTGGTCGTCTCGCGCTCGGCCGGCCTGCCGGTCCCGCTCAACGAGCTGATGAGGGAGCTGACCCAGCGCCTCTCGGTCCGCGGGGGCGGCCGTCCGGACCTGGTGCAGTGCGGCGGTCTGACCCGATCTCAGCTCGACGAGGCTTGCCAGTTCGCGGAACACTGGATCGCGCGCCGCGTCATTGCATGACGCGACAAGGTGGCGAAGCTTCTCGACAGCGCGCTGGCGCGGCGAGTGGTTCCTCACCGAAGACAGGGCGTTCAGAGACGGCGAGGGTCATTTCTGGCTCGCCCGGCGGCGGGGAATGTGGCGGCGGTGAGTGTGGTGGATGTGGATAAGGGTGCACGCAGTCTGTGAACGATCCTGCAGTCGTCGCCAGGAGCTGTAGCATGGGAAGGAGCGATTCATGAAACCGAATGTCTGGAAAGCGGCCATCCCCTTGACGATCGGTGCCGTGATTGTGCTCCTGCCTGCGCCGGAGGGCCTGACACAGAACGCCTGGTATTTCTTTGCGGTCTTTGTCGCCGTGATCGTCGGCCTGGTGCTGGAGCCGATCCCGGCAGCGCCCATCGGCTTCATCGGGGTCGCCGTGGCCACGGTCCTGATGCTGGTCGAGCCGACGCCGGGCGACTCGATTCGGTGGGCGCTCGGCGGGTTCTCCAACAGCACCGTCTGGCTGATCTTTGGAGCCTTCATGTTCGCCATGGGCTACGAGAAGACCGGCCTGGGCCGCCGCATCGCGCTGGTGCTGGTGAAGTCGCTGGGGCGCAACACGCTCGGTCTGGGATATGCCATCACGCTGTCGGATGTTGCACTGGCGCCTTTCACGCCCTCAAACACTGCCCGCAGCGGAGGCACGATCTTCCCGATCATCCGCAGTATCCCGGTGCTGTATGGATCGGAGCCGGGCGAGACCGGCCGCAAGATAGGTTCGTACATCATGTGGACAGCGCTTGCCGCCACCTGCGTGACCAGCTCGATGTTCCTGACCGGCATGGCTCCCAACTTGTTGGCGCTGGACCTGGTGAAGAAGACCGTCAACCTGGAGATCTCGTGGACGGCATGGCTGGTCGGCTTCCTGCCCGTCGGCGTGATCCTGCTCGTCGCCCTGCCGCTCCTCGTGTACAAGCTCTACCCGCCGGAGATCAAAGCTAGCGAGGAAGTGCCGCAGTGGGCCAGTCAGGAGCTGGCCCGCATGGGCCCCATCACCATGAAAGAGGTCACCATGGCGATTCTGGCGGGCGTGGCGCTGGTGTTCTGGATATTCGGCAGGAATTTCATCGACGCGACGACCGTGGCGCTCGTCGTGATCAGCCTGATGCTGATCACCGGCACCGCCAGGTGGGACGACATCCTGTCGAACAGGCAGGCGTGGAATGTGCTGGCGTGGTTCGCGACACTTGTGACGCTGGCGGGCGGGCTGGCGAAGGTCGGCTTCACCGAGTGGTTCGGTGCAAGAGCAGCTGCGCTGTTCCAGGGTGTGTCCCCGGGGCTGTTGCTGGTGCTCCTGGTAGCGACCTTCTTCTTCACGCACTACATGTTTGCCAGCCTGACGGCGCATACCACGGCGGTGCTGCCCGTGTTCTTGGCCGCAGGCGCGGCGGTGCCGGGCATGAATGTGCTGGTGCTGTCGCTCATGCTGGTGTACGCGCTGGGCATCATGGGCATCCTCACACCGTACGCCACCGGGCCTTCGCCCGTCTACTTCGGCAGCGGCTACATCCCGCGCAAGGACTTCTGGACGCTGGGGCTGGTCTTCGGCGCAATCTTCCTGGCGGTCTTCTTGATCGTCGGCACTCCGTACCTTCTGGCTATCCAACCATGAATCCCAACCCGACCTCGGTTCGGCATGGAAGCGGACCTGGAACGGCTCGCGCTCGACACTCATCCCCCAGCCTGACCAGTAAGCGGCCACGGCTCCTTGTTTCGCGTTCACAAAAGTGAACAGGAAAAGCACACCTATATACCTGCAGTCTGTAGGGTGAGCATCGCGATGGGCTGATCCGGGGAATCGTCGTGCCCTGCCTTTGCTCCCGGAGAAGATGAACTTTAGCCCAGACTAAGTTTCCCCTGGGGTGGCGTTTGCCTTCCGTGATTTTCCAGCGTTGAGCACTGCGACCACTAAAAGCTGAGCTTCAGGGCAAATTGGATCACACGGTTCGGCTCGCCGGTGGCGATGACGGTGGCTGAGCTGGGCAAAGAGGAGGTGATGCAGCAGGTTTGCCCGAAAAGCGAGCTCGTCAATGTGGGCGAGCCCTCGGTGGCGTTGCGCGGATTTTCGAAGTTGGGGTGGTTGAAGAGGTTGAAGAACTCGCCCCGGAACTCCAGGTTGAAACGCTCAGTCATGCCGAACTTCTTGATCACGCCGAAGTCGAAGTTCCACAGCCCGGGGCCTCGCAAGGCATTGCGCCCCATCCCATGGCTCCCGGGCGGAGGGAGGCAAAAGAAGCTTTCCGTCCCCACCACGCGACGGCAATTGGGCCGGCTGGCGTCCAGATCGTCCACGCGGAAGACGATGGGGCCTCCGTCGGCGGTCTGCAAGTCGCCGGAGGGCTGGGAACCGATCAGCTCCGCCCGAGAAACCTTGAACCCGTTGGCCGTTCGGATTCCGCTGTTGATCGTGTACGGCTCACCGGTCTGGAAGTTAAAAATCCCTGTCACCGTCCACCCGCCGAAGAGATGGTTGGCCCAGCCCGAGAGGTTGTCGCCCCAGGCACGCCCCCGGCCAAAGGGGAGATCGTAGACCGCGTGGCTGACCACGACGTGCGTGTTGTCGAAGTCCGAGAGGCTGCGGTCAAGCCTGAAGTTGCGGACGTCGGTGGGGGTGCGGGAGTTGGTGCTGCTGAGACCACCACCTGAGCTGGCGGCCACTGGATCCACCGACATATTGTCAATCGACTTGCTCAGGGTGTAGGACAGGCCAAACTCCAGCCCCTTCTCAAAACGCCGCCGCAATTGGGCGATGAACCCGTGGTAATAGGAGTCGCCGCCCGAATCCACATAAAAGATCTCGCTGAACTGGGCGTTGGGCCGGAAGTAGTTGGCCGGAAAGCCGCGCGAAACGATGTCCCTTTGGTCGGTTCGGCGGGCCAGGTCGCCCAGTCCGTTGCGGGTCAGGTTCCTGCGGGTGGCGCTGGAGTTCAGGAAGGAGGCCGGCACCAGTTGCAGCAGGAGGGTGGGGGTCTGTCCGCCCACGCAGTTGCCCGTGCCATCGGCGTTGCAACCGCGGGCCACGTTCTGCTGGGCGATCAGGAACGACTCCAGAAAGCCCGGCTGGTCAGCGCGGATCTGATTCAAGTCATAGCCTCGCAGCAGGTGCAGGCCTCGCTTGCCGATGTAACCCACCTGTCCCACGAAGTTCCACGGGAGCTCGCGCTGGAGTGTGAGAGACCACTCGTGCACCGTGGGCAGCTTGAGGTTAGGGTCGAAGGCTCCCACGTTGGGCGCCACGAGAAAAGGCCGGTTGGCAGGGCTCAGTTCGGTGCTCGGCCGGGCCGTTGGCGCAGGCAAGGTAAACGGTTGGGAAGTCGCCAGAAGCTGGCCCAGTCGAATATCGTTGGGAATATCGGAGCAAGGGGCGGAGGCCGCAGCGGAGTCCTGGACGTTCACCCGACACTGCAGGACACCGCCGGGCACCTTGCCCCCGATGGCAGTCACCTGGAACGTGGAGATGGGGTCAAAGGCAATCCCGTAACCGGCCCGGATGACAGTCTTGGTGTCCCACGGTGACCAGGCCAGGCCGATACGCGGCGCAAAGGCCGCAGCATTGTTCCTTTGGAACCAACGCTTGGCTCGCACATAAGTGACCGGGCCCTGGGAGCCATCGATGGCCCGGTCAGGGACGAAGGTGCGATCGCCCTCATCGGCGGGCGGCAAATTAAGTTCCCAGCGCAGGCCGTAGGTCAACGTCAGGTCACGGCGCAGCCGCCACTCGTCCTGAAGGTAGAGGTTGAATTGTTTGGTGCGCGTGCCCAGGGTGAACAAGTCGGGGATGTAGACGTCCTTCTTGAAGTCGGGCAGAAAGACCTGCTGCACCCGTGCCGGGATGCCCACCAGGGCGGCGACGGCGTTCAACAGGTTGACGTTGTCCTCAGTGTGGATCCCAGGAGCTGCGGGGAAGCCCGGATCCCGAATGGATCGGTCGAAGATGATCGTGGGGGACATATTGAACCCGCCCGGGACTCCCCGCTCGTCGTTGTGGCGGTAAAAGCGGATGTTCAACCCCGTCCGGATAGTGTGAGCACCCTGGATATAGCTCAAGTTGTCCACAAACTGGATGTTGCTCACCGCCCGTCTCGTATGGGGCGTATTGCAAAAGGGCGTGTCCATCAGCACAGCGGTGGATGCCTCGCTGTCGCTGAAGGAATCCGTCCCGAAGCACTCCTGGCCGTAGGGAGGGGGCTCGATGCCGCCGCGGCTGTTGGACTCGCGCAGCGAGAAAAAGAAATGAAACCGGCTGAAGCCCGTGGTGAGCTCGTTCACCAGGTTGGGCGAGAAGACGCGCCGGTAGCCCAGGGCCAGGTTCTGCGAAGCTCGAAAGACTTCGCCCAGGGGGGAGAAACCGGGAAAGACCTGGGGCCGGGAGTTCAGGAAATCCCCGTCTTTGGTGTCCCAGTCCGACCAGAGGAAGCGACCGAAGAGATTGTTGTTCTCGTTCAGTTTGTGATCGAGACGAATCATGTAGTGCGGGCCCACGAAGCGGGAAGGCGGGTTCCAGGCAAAGCCCCCGAAGTTCAGCCCGTCTCCTACGGCGAACGTGTTCGGCAGCGGGAACTTTGCGATCATGGCAGTGATCGTCCGGTCGGCGCCGATTCGAAGCGGGTCGCTGGCAAAGATGCTGTAGGTTCGTACGCAGCCGACGCTGGTGGGGGTGGCGCAGAGGGGCGCACGCAGCGCTCCGGTTCGGGGGTCCACCAGCAGGGGGGAATTCCGGGTGATGGTCACTCCATCGATCACCAACGGCCTGGCCGGGTCGGGGACGAAATAGCGGAAGAGGCCCGACCTCAAGCTGTCCGTATAGACGCGAGGGATCCCAAAGGAGGCGGAAATGGGCTGTTTCTGTACGATCCGGTTACCCTGCCAGCTGGCGAAGAAAAAGGTCTTGTTCTTGATGACGGGTCCGCCGCCGGAGGCGCCGAACTGGTTCAGCAGCAGGACGGGCCTTTCGATGCCTTTCACGTTGTTGAACCACTCGTTGGCATTGAGGGCGGTATTGCGGTGGAACCAGTACACGTCGCCGTGGTACTCGTTGGTGCCCGACCGCGTGGCGATGGCGACCTGGGCGCCGCTGTTGCGGCCGAACTCCGGTGTGGCGTTGTGAGTCACGACCCGGAACTCCTGGACGGTGTTGGCATTCAGCCGGTAGATGTTGCTCTGGGGGTTCGGGACGGAGGACTCATTGGCATCAATGCCGTCAATGGTAACGTTGTGGGCCCGGTCCCGCGAGCCGAAGACATGAGTGCCGGAGCCGGCCGCGTTATTGGTGCGCTGCAACAGCCCGGGCTGCAAGGTGATGAGCGCCAGCGGGTTCCGGCCGTTCAGGGGCAGCTCGACAATTTCGCGGCGGCTCACTACGTCGCTGAGCATGGCATGCTTTGTCTCTATTCGCTCGTAGGTGCCTACCACCTCAACGATTTCGGTGGGCTGTCCTATTTCCATCGTCGCATCGACCACCAAGGGAGCACCGACGGTCAGGACATTGCCGGTGCTGGTGAAGGTCCGAAAGCCAGGAGACTGCACCGTGACGGTGTAAGTTCCCACCGGCAGCGAGTCCAGGGCGTAGGTGCCCGCGGTGGTCGTGGTCGTCGTATACCGGACGCCGGTAGCCTCGTTCATAGCAGTGGCCGTCGCCCCGGGAAGGACGGCGCCCGTCTGGTCGGTGACGGTTCCGGTGATGCGGCTGGTTCCGGTCTGCGCCTGAACGGCCGGCGCCACCGCCAGCAAGCACATCCATGCCGAGAGGAGGAGCAAAAATAGTGAGGTTTTTTTCGTTCTCATATTCGCCTCCGTGCGGCGAGTGAAATTTGTCCCTCGGAAATGGCTTCTTGCCACCGGGGAACGCTGGGGAGACTCGCCGCACCCGCATTGGATTAGACCCGTTGACACTCTATATACCACGAACGGCCGGCGCGGGGCAGGTTTTCCGCGCTGGCCGTGCTCCGGGCCCTGTTTTGGGAAGCCGACCCCCCTTCCTGCAATGGCCGTTTTGAGCTTGCTGTTTGCTCGGCGACACGGCTGGTGGTAGGCTTGCATCGATTGGACTGATCGAGGAGGAGGTGCAGGTGCCGCTCGGGACGCAATGGACGGGCAGTCCTTCCTGGTGGAACTACTTCGGCCGGGTCCTGGGGACCGTGGCCTTTGGCGCCGCCGCCATCGCCGCGCTCTTCAGCCGATTTGAGGAGAAGGGGATCGCGTCCGTGTCGCTGGCTCTCGTGGCCCTCGCTTTTTTTCTTTCCGCGTGCTGGGGCAAGTTCTCGAACCGTTTCAGCGTTTCGGGCGGCACCGTGAGCGCCACCTACGGGTTGCTCTCCCAGGAGACCCACGAGATCGACGTCCAGGACATCCGGGACCTGGTTCTCAAACAGTCCCTGGCCGGCCGGATCCTCGACTACGGGACCCTGGAAATCAGTTCATCCGGGCGGGACGAAGCCGAGGTTGTCTTCGCGGGCGTCCCGGATCCCAAATCGGTGAAGCAGTTGATCGCCGGCCTCAAACGGGGAGCCCAGCCCGGCCAGGGCTCGATCCCGGGTCAAGGATAGTTAGTGTGAACCTTGCTTGGCGTTTGACGATTGACGTTTGTTTGGAGTGGGCGGTTAGCTCAGTTGGGAGAGCGCCGCGTTCGCAACGCGGAGGCCGAGGGTTCGAATCCCTTAC
>JACQTF010000117.1 GCA_016210925.1 Acidobacteriota bacterium
TACCGCTCACATAGGCAAAGCGGTCGGCGAAGCCACGGATCATGCAAAACGGCAGGTACGCAGCGAGCATCCACAGCAGAGAAAAGACTGCCAGCGATCGCCTGCGCCGCAGGGTGCCGTAGCCGATCACGACGAGGAGGGCGTAAAGCACCCCAGCGAGACGTTGGTGGCCGTGAAACAAGCGATACAGCAGGGCGTAGTAGTTACCTGAAATAGAGGTGATGGGTAAAGACAGGTCGTATCCAACCACGCTGCCACGAAATAGAATCAGCCAAAAACAGACATAGACGAATGCCAGGCCGATGTAAAAGCGGAGCCGTTGGATGGCCACCCAGAGCTTATGAAAAATATTCCCGGCGGTGTCGCCAAAGAAAAACAGCTCTAGAAGCAAGAGCATCAAAGGAAGGATGATGGCTCCTTCGTAGCTGAGAAGGCTGAGGACAAAAAATCCGAGGGACAGAACAAGGGGAAGGGGAGGCCTTTTCTGTCCGGCGTCTTTCGCCGCGCTCACCCCGACCGCGCTTTGACGGTAGGTCGTGTATGTGTGAAGGGCCAGCAACAAAAACAGGGAACTGATCAGCGCATCTCTGGCGGAGATCCAGGTGACGCGCGAGTGGTGGATGGGATGGACGATAAAAAAGAGCGCGGCGACGAAAGCCATCGGCCCGTTTTGAGTCAGGCCGCGGATCCAGTGAAAGAGGAGGGCTGCATTGGCCCCGTGAAGCAGAATGTTCTCGAGATGGTAGCCGCGGGGATCGTCACTCCAAAGAAAGTTGCTGAAGGCCCACGACAAGGCAGTGACGGGCCGGTATTCGTTTCGCCCAAATCCGAAGGTGGCCCTCAGATAGTGGAAGGCGTCTGGAAAGGTAACTTGATGGACGAGTATGAAGTCATCTGCCACCATTCGAGCGCTGAGGGCAGGATAATAGATCGCCAGCGTGATGAGCAGAAGGCAAAGAGCCTTACCCATGTCCGTTCGAGCCGGTGCAACCAATACCCTGTAGTGCAACCAATGCCCTGTAAATGTGACTCGCACTATAGCGTAAAGCCCGGGAGCGTGCAAGACTTTCGGGATGCAAGGCTTGATTTTCACCGAACGGGAAAAAGCGCTTGACCCGATCCGGGAAAACCGATAGAAGAAAGTTCTCCATCGGACTGACATTTTAAAGTCAGTGCGGCTGGATGGCTGTCGGGCTCTGGTTCCTGTTAGGCTCTGACGCGGCGAGGGGGGGGAATCTGGCAAGGGCGGGCGCCAGCATTTGAGCGGTTGGCAGATTCGCGGAATTCTTGAGCCTTGGTGAGGAGGAGGGAGCAGACCCTGGCTTCGCCCCTCGAGCTTGCCATTCCCGCCAGACAGGCACGTACTTTGTCAGTTCCACCACTTGGGAACGCCGAGCTTTGTTTACACAGACACGCGCTTGCGAGATCTTTTTGGAAGCTCTGTTGTACTACCGGAGCCAAGGCGCTTACGAGCTGCACGCGTTCGTCCTCATGCCGGACCACTTCCACGTCCTGATGACACCCAGTTCAGCGAAATCTTTAGAACGGGTGGTTCAATACATCAAGGGCGGTTCAGCTCGACGCATAGGAGATGAGCTCCAGATGCGATTCCCGGTCTGGCAGCGCGGTTTCAGTGATCACCGGATTCGCGATTCAGAAGATGACGGGATTCACGTGCACTATATCGAACAGAACCCCGTCAGGAGGGCTCTGGTGGGTGTTGCCCCCGAATATCCGTGGTCCTCGGCTTCGGGGCGATTTGAGCTCGATGAAGTCCCTCAGGGGCTAAGGCCCCGGTCCGCATAGCAAACCGGATCGGCACGCCTGACTTCGGCGAGCCGAAGGCGTGCCCTGACGCATCCCCTTAAACTGGGTGTGGGCAAATCTAAGATGGTCATTGACAAAGGCATTTCCTTTTGTTGGACTATGGAAATTGGTAGAATGCGGGGTTATTGTCTCATGACGGAGGAGTGAGTCGGCGAAAGGCGGCCGGCCATCCGTGGGGAAGACCGGGCGCGGCCCAGGAACGAACATGCATTTCATGTCTGACGCATCGGTGAGGTGGATGTGAAAATCATTGCTTGGAGTCTTCGAGGTGCGATCCCGATTGTCATTCTTGCTCTCTCCGCGGGTCTTCTGTATTACGACCTGCTGGCCCGCAGGATGGAGGCTGTAGTCCAGGCCTACCAGGCCAATGATCCGGAACAGGCGCTGGCACGGCTGGACGAAACAGAATCCGACTTTTTCCGGTACGGCTGGCTCAAACGGGCTTTCTCGGACCGGTACGGCCAAATCGTGCTGGACAAGATACAGCTGCGCTACACCCGGGGCGAGTTCGATGCGGTGATGGATCTGGCGGAATCGTCGAAGGAGAAGATCTCCGCAAGGGACGCGGTGCGCGCCCGCTTCTGGCTGGGAAATTCTTATTTCCGGAAGGCCCTGGGCGAAAAGGAACCGCAGGCCGCCCTGGCCTGGCTGCACCGGGCCGAAAAGGAATATCGGGAAGCCCTGGCTGCCGAGCCGGACGATTGGGATATCAAGTACAACTACGAGCTGGTCAAGACCATTCTGATGGCAACCGAGGAGAAGAAGGAAAAGTTGCAGAAGGAGGTCTTCGATCTGCTTCGAGAGGCGGACGTTCAACAGAAAGAGGTGAAGATCACAGGCTAATGGGCGACGTGTTCCGATTCCAGCGACCGGAATCTCTCTGGCTGGGCGGCCTGGCCGTGATGGCCTTCTTGCTCTGGGCGTGGGACTACCGGCAGAGGCGCAAACAGTTGTTGCGTTTCAAGCGGCTCTCGAAGGTCCACGCCGTCTCGAAGCTGCGGGCTGCCCGGACGGAGTGGATTCGGGTCGCGTTGCTGGCGGTGGGGGTGCTGTGCCTGGCCCTGGCGGTGGCTGAGCCGGAGGCTCAGTGGGAGCGAAAGGAGAACGTTGTAGAACGCTACGATGTGGTGCTGCTGATGGATACCTCTCTGTCGATGCTGGCCAGGGACATCTTTCCATTGCGGCTGCACCGGGCCCTGCAGGAGATGGGCGCGCTTCTTTCTCAACCCGTTCCGGAGATTCAAAAGTGGGCCCTGGTGAGCTTTTCCGGGACCAGCTTCATCCTCTCTTACCTCGGCGGGGACCCGCAGAATATCTTGTACTACCTGGACTTCATGGAACAGCGAGACAAGCCCATTTACGGCACAGATATCGGTGCGGCCATTGGCAGCGGGCTGACCATCGTGGACAAGGAGCTGGAGGTGCTGAAGAGGACCGGGACGGAGGCACAGCCGAACAAAAAGATCTTCGTGATGCTGTCCGATGGTGAGGACCACGGTGAACGTTTGGCGACCGACCTGGCGGAAGCCCGGAAGCGAGGCATTAGAATCTACACCATTGGGATCGGCCGGGAGGGCTTCTTTCCCATTCCTCTCCCGGTGACCTTTCAGACCGATGGAAAGGATCGCTTCTTGCGGGACGAGGACGGACAGCTGGTCTCCGCGGGCTTCGGGGAAAGCACGCTGCGCTGGGTCGCGGAGTCCACGGGAGGGGCCTTCTGGCGGTCGCGATCGGGAGCGGATGTGGCCCGGTCACTGCGGGAGATCCTGCACCGTGAACGGAAGGTGGTAGGCCAGCGCCCCGTCATGGAATTTCGCCCTGTGTACTACTACTTCCTCTGCCTGGCTTTCGCCGCCCTGTGCGGGTACCTCGTGTTATGATTTTTGGAAGCTCCACTTCATTCGGGAGACACAGTACATGACGACCTTATCCAGAGCATCTTCAAAGGCGCTGCCGGTGGAGTACGAGAGCGCCTACCACGTGATCGATCAGATTCGGAACGAGGTCAACAAGGTCATCGTGGGGCAGGAGCGGATGATCGAGCGGCTCCTCATGGGCCTCTTTGCCAGCATTCCCTATTCTTTCCGCCACGATCGGACGAAACGCTCGGGGTGTGGCCACCTGTTGCTGGAAGGAGTGCCCGGCGTTGCCAAGACCCTGGCGATCACGACCCTGTCAGAGGCCATCCAGGCCACGTTTCACCGCGTCCAGCTCACCCCGGATCTCTTGCCCGCCGACATCGTGGGGACCCGGATCTACGACGCCTCGGCTGCCATTTTCAAGGTGGAGAAGGGGCCGATCTTCACCCACATTCTTTTGGCCGACGAAATCAATCGGGCCACCCCGAAGACCCAGAGCGCGTTGTTGGAGGCCATGCAGGAGCGCCAGGTGACGATCGGGGAGGAGACCTTTCGCCTGGAGGACCCCTTCTGGGTCCTGGCGACGCAAAACCCGGTGGAGCAAGAGGGCGTCTACATGCTGCCCGAGGCCCAACTGGACCGCTTTGCCATGCTGGTGAAGGTGGGCTACCCGACCCACGAGGACGAGGTGAAAATCCTTTCCATCCCGATCGAGCTGGTGGAGGTGAAGCAGGTCCTGCACCCCCGGGATGTGGTCCGAATCCGGGGATTGATCGCCCAGACGTACGTGGACCCCAAGATTAAGGAGTACACGGTTCGGATCGGCCGGGCCACCCGGCATCCCGAAGAGCACGGCCTGGAAGCGCTGAAGCCTTTGATCACCCTCGGCGCTTCGCCCCGCTCCTTCCAACACCTTCTGGCGCTGGCGCGGTGCCACGCCTTTTTGAGGGGGCGGTACCACGTGCTGCCCGAGGACGTGAAGGAGATTGCTCACGATGCCCTCCGGCATCGGGTTCTGTTGAGCATCCAGGCGGAATCCGAAGGAGTTTCCGTGGACGAGATCATCTCTCGCATCCTGAAGAACGTGTCCATTCCGGCTTAAGGCATGCAAGCGCTACCTCTTGAAGTTCGAGAAGAACTTCGATACATCGAGATCTTCACCCGGCGAAAGATGCGGAACCTGCTGCTGGGGGATTTCACCAGCCGGGAGCGCGGCTCCGGGTTCGATTTCGACCAGCATCGAAAGTACCAGCCGGGAGACGACAGCCGGAGGATTGACTGGAACGTCACGGCCCGCCTCCTGTACCCGTTCCTCAAGCTCACCCACGAGGAGCGGGACGTTAGCACGGTGGTGGTGGCCGACCTTTCTCGCTCCATGGAGTTCACGTCGGAGAGGTGGACCAAGAGGGAAGTCGTACTCTACCTGGCTGCCACCCTCTTTTTCTCGGCCATCCAGGACAACATGGGAGTTGGCTTTCTGGGCTTCACGGACCGCGTGGAGCTCTACGTCCCCCCCATGAAGCGCCGTCGATCGGCCTGGCATGTCTTCGAGGAGATCTGGCACTGCCGGCTTCAATCGACCCACACGGACCTCCGCCCCGCGTTGCAGTTCCTGAACCGCCGGCTCCGCAAACTGAGCGTCATCTTCCTGATCTCAGATTTTCATTTTTCCCATGACGCGTTTCAGATGGCGGAGTTCAAGCGGCTTACCAAACGGCACGACCTGGTTCCGGTGGTGGTGCTGGATCCCCTGGAACGGAGCCTGGCGTTCCCGTCGGGACTGGCGCGGATGCGAGACCTGGAGCGGGGAGAAGAAAGGTTGGTTCGCTTCTCGAAACCCGGCGGGTTGGACTACGCGGCACAGATGGAGGAGTGGCAGCGCTCCCTCCAGAAGCTTTTCTATTTGTCCGGACTGGACCATGTCTTCGTGGACCCCAGCCGGTCCATCCCTGAACCCCTTTTGCGCATGTTCGAGCAGCGCAGGAAGAGACGATGAGGAAAACTTATTTTTCGAGCCTGTGTGCCCTGGTGTGGACCGCGGGGAGCCTGGCGGTCGCCGCGGAGGGCGGCGCGCCTGGGCAAGCCAAACCGGCCACCCGCCCCGAAGCCGGCCCCCCCATGGCGGCCGTCGCTCAGCTCAGCCGGAACTCCATCTGGGTCGGAGACGTGTTCGATTACAGCGTGAAGATCCTGGTGGAGCCCCTCGTCCGGGTGGATCAGGAGAGCCTGAAAATCAACCGGGGCGCAACTCTGGGACCGTTCACGGTGCTGCAGACCACAATTCAAGAGCGGACGCTCCCGCAAGGCCGGCGAGAGCTCTTCTTGGTGTACCGCCTGACGTGCTACGACCTCCTGGGAAACCAGGGCAGCATTCCGCCCCTGGTCGTCCCCTACTTCATTGAGGATCCGAAACGGCCGGCCGAAGAATTTTCGCGCCTCGAGTGGGTGGTCCCTGAACAGGCGGTGGGTTTCCGCAGGACGCTGGAGAAAGATGCGCGCAGAGCCACGATCCGCGATACTCCCCAATTGCAAGCCCCCGCGCGCAGGCCCTGGCTGGTGTGGATCGCTTCTGCCGGCCTGGCGGTGGTGTTGTATCCCGCGGGCAGGCTGGCCTTCCGGTGGTATCGCCGGAGATCCAAGGCGCGGGTGGGAACGCGGACGAGGCGGGAAGAGGTGGCCCAGCTGTACCGGGATTTCAGCCAATTGAAGAAAATGGCCGCGGATTCCAACGGAGACAATGCCGGGAAGGCGTACGAACTGGCCACCGTGATTCTGCACCGTTACCTGGACCTGAAGTACGATCTCTCCAGCAGCGCCCTCACGCCTGGCGAAGTGGAACAGGAGCTGAAATCCAAGCCCGTGGATCCGGACAGGGCTGTGAAGGTGCGGGAGGTTCTGGCCACCTGCGTGGAACACCGCTATGGCGCCAATGCCGAGCCGGAGCCCCTGGTAGGGTTGATGGACGCCATGGAAGAGATCCTGCGGGCGAGGCCTGAAAGCCCATGACCCTGAACCGGCCTGAAGCCGTCTATTTCCTGCCTCTGATCTTCGGCCTCCTCATTCTCCTGGCGTGGCGCAGGCGTCACTTCCTGGGCTTCTCCCGAATGACGTTCCTCTCGGCCGAAGTCCATAAGGCCACCCTGGGCGATCGCCTTCCGGCTGCCGCGGCGGGTTTGGGCCTGGTCTGCCTGGGGGCTGCGCTCCTGGATCCGGTGCGGACCAACGTGGCTCGAGAGGTGAAGCACGAGGGACTGGACATCGTCCTGGTGGTGGACCTGTCCTCCAGCATGCAGGAGAAAATGGGCTTGACCGAGCTTCGGGCCAACTACGCCACCGCCTGGAGGGAAGGCCGCCGCCCGGGCGGAACCTCCATGGCCAACGTGGCGCAATTGCCCACCCGGCTGGAGACGGTCAAAGCAGTGGTTCGCCAGTTCATCGGGCGCCGGCCGAAGGATCGCATGGGCCTGGTCGCCTTTTCCGAAAATGCCTATGTGGTCAGCCCCCTCACCACGGATCACGAGTACCTCCAGCAGTACGTGGAGATCCTGGACGATCGCATCCTGATCGGCGAGGGCTTGACCGCTATCGGAGAGGGGATGGCGGCCGGGTACAACATCCTGCTTCGTCAGAGTCGCGATCTGAAGCGCAACAAGGTGCTGGTCGTCCTGACGGACGGCGAAAACAATTTTGGCCGCGACCCGGTACAGACCGCCAGCCTGGCCATCGAGCTCGGGTATCGGGTCTACCTGATCGGAGTGGATCTGGAGGAACGGGTCCAACAGCGCATCGAGCCCCTCGTCCAGATGATCAAGTCCACCGGCGGAAGCTACTACGATGCCACCAGCGCCGCCGACCTCTCGCGCGCCTATCACTCCATTGCCACCACCGAAAAGGGGATCTATACCCATCGGGAGCTTGTTGCATTGGAACCCGTCTTCCATTACTTCGCTTTGGGGTCCCTGGTGCTGATCTTGCTCTCCCTTTCCCTCCGGCTGCTCCCGTTTTTTCGAAGCATCACCTGAGGGATCCGGGGGCTCCCGTGCCTTTCCAACTGAGGTGGGCATGAACCGAGTGGAACGTTCGCCCGCGCTGGAACAAATACCCTTGCGCTGGCGCGAGGATCTCGTTTTGGGTTGTCGCATCCTGGCCATGGAGGGGCACACGGATAAGCACCTGGGTCATCTCTCGGCCCGAGGGAGAGGCGAGCCCTGGTACTTGATGAAGGCCTCCGGCTACGGCCTGGATGAGATCGATCGCGAAAAAATTCTGCTGCTGGACCGGGACGGCGCTCGGTTGGATGGGGCAGGAGAGCGACACAACGAATACCCGATCCACGGCGAGATCTACAAGCTGCGTCCCGACGTCCGTTGCGTGGTCCACACCCATCCTACCTATGGGAAGGCCTTCAGCGCGTTGCGGGAACCGTTGCGCCCTCTCACCCACGAGGGCTGCTGGTTCGTTCCGCCGCCGCCTCGCTTTGAGGAGACCAGCGACCTGATCACTACGCCGGAACTGGGCCGGGCTGTGGCAGAATGCCTGGGGTCCCGGGACGCACTCTTTCTGCGAAACCATGGCATCGTGGTGGTGGGAAGCTCCGTCCAGGAAGCCTGCTTGCGGGCCATCATGCTGGAGGAGGCCGTCAGGGTTCAATTGCTTGTCCCCCCGTCCCGGTCGCCGGAGTGGAGCCCGGAGCCCGAGGCCCTGTCCAAGCAAAGGAAGATATTCCGCCAGGAAGCGCTGGAGAACTTGTGGCGCTACTATGTCCGAAAGCTGGCCGTTCATCGTCGTCATTAGCCCAGATTATTCATGAACTATTTGCGTCAGGGCACGGCTTTCAGCCGTGCCGCGCTCGTGCATGGCTGCAGCTGGGCTTCAGCCCCTGGGGTCACTTCGTCACCTCAGCGGCTGAAGCCGTTTTCGTCCGGATCTTCAGTTCGGCACGGCTGAAAGCCGTGCCCTTCCGGGTCCTATTTATGAATAATCCGGGTTAGGCAATCGTTAATTGTCATTCATCAACCGAGGGACGTTTGGCCATTGACCATCACGAACGGAGGAAGGACTTGCTTGCCGGGAACGTTGGAGCTGTGCGCGCCCTTCATCTTTGCGTCGGACACCGGGCACCGATGCGGTCCCTTTCGCTGGTGCGTGCCGTGACGGACTTTGGCCTCGAAGGTGATCGGCACGGCCGGCCCGGCTCCACCAGGCAGGTCTTGATGGTGGAAGGGGAGACCTTGGAAGCGCTCCGACTCTTGCCGGGGGAGGTGCGGGAAAACATCGCGACGACCGGTGTCCTGTTGAGGTCTCTGGTCCCCGGCACGCGCCTCAAAATAGGATCCGAGGCGGTGCTGGAGGTGACGAAGGGATGCGATCCGTGCGCCAGGATGGAGGAGATCCGATCAGGACTGAGTCAGGCTCTGGAAGGACGCCGCGGGACGCTGGCCCGCGTCCTTCGAGGTGGAACGATTTGCGTGGGGGACCCCATCGAAGTCCAAAGCGCCCCGGATTAATGCAGTGGCGGAAGTGCAGAATGGTTCTATGATAATTTGGAAGAGGCCGTCCGCCTTTGTGTGAAGGTGGCTGCGGAACAGGGCGCGCTAAAA
>JACQTF010000111.1 GCA_016210925.1 Acidobacteriota bacterium
CGTGTACGGGAACGGCGTGTCGAATCCGGTGACCCGCAGGATGGGTGCCTCCAGGGACAGGAAGGCCTTCTCGCTGAGCGTGGCGGAAATCACCGCGCCGAAACCGCAGGTGCGGGGTGCCTCGTGCACGACCACGGCCCGTCCGGTCTTCTGGACGGAATTCAGTACGGTCCCTGCATCCCATGGCAGCAGCGTCCGCAGGTCAATGACCTCCACCGCGACATCCTCTTCTTCGGCCAGCTTGGCGGCTTCCAGGGCCTCGTGCAGCATGGCACCGTAGGCCACCACCGTCACGTCCTTTCCCTCGCGGACCACCTGCGCCTTCCCGAGAGGCACGGTGTAGTCGTTCTCCGGGACCTCTCCCTTGGCAGCGCGGTACACTCGCTTGGGTTCCATGAAGATCACCGGGTCGTCGTCCCGGATGGCGGAAAGCAGCAGGCCCTTCGCGTCGTGAGGGTTGGAGGGGATGACCACTTTCAAACCGGGGGTGTGGATGAAGTAAGCCTCCGGGCTCTGGGAGTGATAGTGGCCGCCCTTGATTCCGCCGCCGTAGGGAGTCCGGATCACCAGCGGGCAAAAATATTGCCCGCCGGAGCGGTAACGGTATTTCGCCAGCTCGTTGACGATTTGATCGAAGGCGGGGTAGATGAAATCAGCGAACTGGATCTCGGGGACCGGGCGCAGGCCGTAGAGGGCCATCCCGATGGCACTGCCGATGATGCCGGCTTCCGCCAAAGGCGTGTCGAACACCCGATTGGGTCCGAACTCGTCGTAAAGCCCCTGGGTAGCACGGAAGACACCGCCAAACCTCCCAACGTCTTCACCCAGGACCACCACCCGGTCATCGCGACGCATCTCCAGCCTGAGCGCGTCGTTGACCGCCTGGATGATGTTCATCGTTGCCATAACACAGGGCCTCTCTGCCGTCCCCTGAAGGATGGGGGGCAAGTTTCCCCTTACCTCGCAGACTTGACCGGCACTGCCTCTCTGCCCAGCAGCGTCTGCCGCTGCTCTTCCAGGTGGGGGGGGACCGAGGCGAAGACGTCCTCAAACATGCTGGAGAGATCCGGCAGCGGGAATTTCTCCGCGTAGGCCAGCGCTTCGCTGATTTCCTGTTTCACGCGTGCCTGTAGCTCTTCCTCCTCCGGTTCGGCCCAGTACTTCCTCTTCTCCAAATACTTTTTGAAGCGGAGGATGGGATCCTTCTTCCTCCATTCCTCCACCTCACTCTCGAGCCGATACACTCGAGGGTCATCCGAGGTGGAATGGGGGCCCTGGCGATAGGTGACGGCTTCGATGAGAGTGGGGCCCTCGCCCCGTCGCGCCTTCTCGACCGCCCCGTGAGCGGCCCGGTAGCATGCCAGCAGGTCGTTTCCGTCCACCTGCAGGCCTTCAAACCCATAAGCCTCCGCCTTGACCGCCAGGGTCTTGGCTGCCGTCTGCTTGTCCCGCGGCATCGAGATCGCCCACTGGTTGTTCCGGCAACAGAAGACGACGGGGACCTTGAACACTCCCGCGAAGTTCATCGCCACGTGGAAGTCCCCCTCGGAAGTGGCTCCATCCCCCAGGTACACCAGCACCACCACCCGGTCGCCCCGGATTTTGGCCGCCCAGGCTGCGCCCACGGCCTGGGGGATCTGGGTCCCCACGGGACTGGAGACGGAGACAAAATTGAGTTCCCGGGAAGCGTAATGGCAGGGCATCTGCCGGCCCTTGACGTCGTCCCCCGCGTTCCCCAGGAGCTGGCACATGAACTTTTTCAGGGGAAAGCCCCGTAGAAAGGCTGCACCCGCCTCTCGGTAGCAAGGAAAGATCCAATCCTCCGGCTTCAGGGCAAAAGCGCTGCCGATGATGCAAGCTTCTTCCCCGACGGACCCGATGTAAAAGCCGATCCGGCCCTGGCGCTGCAAGGCGACCATGCGCTCGTCCATGTTGCGGTTGAGCACCATGGTCTGATACAGGCGGAGGAGGTCCTGGCGGGAAAGGTGAGGCTCCAGCTCGGGGTCGGCGCTGCTATCTTTTCGGAGGACGGTCAGGATCGCGTCGCTCATAGAACTCCTGCCGAGGGAGTGTTAAGTATCTTATTTTATCACAGCAGGATGGAGCCCCGTGGCCGGATTTGTTTTATAGTAAAAAAATGGGAGCAGCAAAAGTTCACCTCTTCCTCTTAGACCTGGACGGGACCCTGATCGATTCCCGCGCCGACATCGTGTACTCGGCCAACTCCATGCGCCTGCAGATGGGCTTTCCCCCACTGGAATTTCACAGCATTGCTCCGTTCGTCGGCGGCGGCATTGGCCCCCTGATGGAGCACGCGTTTCCCACTGCTGACGGGGAACTGCTGGAGCGGGCCATCCCGCTCTTCCGTCAGCACTATCAGCGGAATTGCCTCGAGAGGACCCGGCTGTATCCCGGCGTGGCTGAAACGTTGAAGGCTCTCCGGATCCCGGGAAACCACCTGGCCGTATTGACCAACAAGCCCTTGCATCTGTCGGAAAAGATCTTGAGAGGGCTCGGGGCCTTTGATTTGTTTGACGCCGTCGTTGGAGGAGATTCCCTCGGGAACAAAAAGCCCCATCCGGAACCGTTTCTCCACCTGGTGGAGAAGTTCCGGGTTCCGCGGCATCAGGCCATGATCGTGGGGGACATGCCCGCCGACATGGAAGGCGGTCGAAGCGCGGGAATCCTCACCTGCGGCGTGACCTACGGGATCGGCGATCCTGAAAACCTTCGACCGACGAAGCCGGATTTCTGGATCCACTCCTTTCCGGAGCTGATTCGCTTCGTTTAGGTGTAGGGCGCTGCGGAGGTAAGTCCCTTGAGCAGCCATCTTCCTGTGGATTCCGCCCGCCCCTCGGTCCGTCACGGGTCTGCGGACAGTCAGTTCATCCGCGTCATGAGCTCTCGGATCACCTGGATGTACTGACGCGCCTCGGCCTGGTCCTCCGCCTGCGGGGCCAGCGTCAGGTAGGCCTGAAGGTCATGCAGCGCCCACGAGTAACATTCCAGTTGATAGTAGAGCAAGCCCCGGTCTCGGACCTCCTGGGGTGAACGAGGATCGAGGAGCAAGATCATCTCCACGATGCCCAGGGCCCGGGCATAGTCCCGGGCGTGCATGTAGATGCCCTTCAAGTTGGTGAGCATGCGGGTCAGGATCTGCTTCTTGGTGACGGCGGAGAGGAACACGGGCTGGAGCCGGACGGACCCTCCATACAGCTGGTCCAGTCGTCGCTGGCAGTCCTCCTCCGTGAGAAGGGCACCCTGGTGAAACGGGTCGATGACGATCTCCAGCCCCGGCGAGGCGTATTTCACCAGGAAGTGTCCGGGGAACCCTACGCCCAGCAGCGCAAAGTCCAGCCGCTGGGCCACCTCCATGTAGACCACCGACAGGGTGATGGGAATCCCAACCTTTCGGTCCAGAACCTCGTTGAGAAAACTGTTCTTCGGATCGAAGTAGCGCTCCTCGTTCCCCCGAAAGCCTTCGAGGGCAAAGAGGTGATGGTTCAGCTGCTGGATCATCCTCCCCGGCTCGCGGCTCTCGCCTACGTGGCGCCGGATCTGGAGCGCCATGTGGTCCAGCCGGCGCAGGTAACGTGAGATCTCCAGATCGGGATATTCCTCGGCGGCGATGAGCAGCGCCGCCTCCGCCAGGGGGAGGCCTTCCTCACTCTGCACCAGCTCGGAGAAGCGGCGGCGGGAAGGGGTCCAACACGGGGGTGGTTCCTTGGCCATCATGCCCGAAATTTTTCGGCACCTCAGCGGCGCAGGGTCAGCCCGCCGTCCACGGTAATGACCTGGCCGGTGATGTAATTGTCCGGCTCCAACAACAAGCGTACGACCCGCGCCACATCCTCCGGTCGCCCGAAACGCGGGACCACGCGCTCCCGAACATAGTGGTCGTACTTCCCTTGCCGGATGCTCTGCTCCGCCATGCCCGCCAGGTTCACTCCCGGAGCCACGGCGTTGCAGCGGATGCCCTGGGCTCCCCACTGCCGAGCCAGGATCTTCATGGCGTGCACCAGCGCCGACTTGGGAGCAGCGTAGCTCAAACTCGATTCGAACACGCCCACTCCCTGCATGGAAGACAGAAAAACCAGGCTGCCCTCCAGCCCGCGCTTCATCAGCGCGTCGGCCACCTTGCGGGCAAAGAGGACAGGCGCGACATAGTTCGAGCGAAAAGAATCTTCCAGGGCCTGAGCATCCAGCCGTTCCCAGGGGACCCGGGCCGGATCGCCCACGAAAAACACCGCCCCGTACAGAGAGCCCGTCCAATTTGCTGCTTCTTCCAAATAGCGGTCCTGGACCGCCGGGTCCAGAAGATCTCCCTCGACGAGGCGGAGCTCGCCGCCATGACGTTGTTCCAGGGCCTGTCGAACCGCCCGGGCTCGCTCCCGGTTGGAGCGATAGCCTACCACCGGCAGGGCTCCTTCCTTGAGCAAGAGCGCCACCGTGGCTGCGCCAAGCCCTCCCGCCCCGCCCGGGATCAGGATGATCTTGCCCTGGAGCGTGCCGCCATCGAAACGGTATTCGTGGCGCCGGTAGCGTTCGACCAGCGCCTCATCCCAGAATTCTGACTGTATGTGGGTGTCAGCCATCAACGGAAGAACTGCTTCCGGAACTGGATGGGAACCTCATGGCGATTTTTCTGATCTCGATTATAACCCCGTCCGGGGCGGCTCCAAAAAAA
>JACQTF010000116.1 GCA_016210925.1 Acidobacteriota bacterium
GCGACGCCTCCTTCAAATCTTGCGCCAAATTCATCGCCACCGTGACCCGGGAGCGCTTCGGGTTTCATTGCCCGGACCTGGACGAGCTGGTGGAATGGGCCGACGTCATCGACGGCGCCCAGTTTCCCGATGCCCGCACTGCCGTGGAACTGAAGGAACCGGCCCTTCAGCTGATGCTGGTCATCGAGGGGACCCGGGACCATGGGCTGTTGCACCAGATCATCCGTCAACTGCAGTCGGTCTCCTTGCATCAGGTGGCGACCTCCCAGGCGGTGCAGGAGGTGTTCAGGGATCTGTACCAGAAGCACCAGGAGTCCATCGAGATCATCCGCTCCGCCGCCCGTTTCCAGGACGGGATCATTTATTTTGACCTGAGCGACACGGGCCCGGAAGGGTACAACAAGTTCATCCCGTACTACCTCTACCCCACGGCCCAGTACAGCGTGGGGATCAGCCGGTCCGGTTGGCGGTCCAAGATCGCCGTGGGATCCAACCCCTGGGCTCTCCAGCCCCGGCGACACAACCTGGCGGAGATCTGCGAGCGCTACGGCGGGGGCGGTCACCCGGTGGTAGCTGCCATTTCCCTCGGCCCGGATGAGGTGGACAAAGCGCGCTCGGTCGCCTCTCGCATCGTGCAGGAATTGCGGTCCTCAGGATAGATGGATCAAGCGCCCCAGGCCCCGGAGGTCGTAGGCAGGATCGATCTCCAAGACTCGGAGCCATTCCCCCACGGCCTCGTCCACCTTTCCCAGTTGAAACAACGCCAGCGCCAACCCGTGATGGACGAAGGCGTCCTCGTACCGGAAGTTCAAGGCCTCCCGGTACACTTGGGCCGCTTCCTCCCAGGCTCCCCGTCGGAGACATTGATAGCCTTCATCGCACAGCCGAACCCAGGGCCGGTCCTCCTTACCCAGTTCCAACGAGATCGGCTCCTCGCGGGAGAATTTGAGTACTTGACCGACGGAGTCCTGAAGGTGGTGGCGTGCGGGTGACTCGGGGAAGATGGCCACCGAGCGAACCAGCTCCGCCAGGGCACGGCTTGTCCAATCCTCGGGACGCTCCTGACCGTGGATCAACCGGAGGGCCTCCCGGTAGTGTTTCCGGCTCTCCAGCAGACCTTCCGTTTTGATCAAAAATTCCCCGGCCTTGGTGTGAGAAGGCTCAACCACCAGGGCCTGGCGGTAGTAATCCGCCGCCTGGTCCAGGTTGCCCAGGGCCCCATGGGCGTTTCCCATCATGTAATACGTGGTGGCGTTGGAGGGATCCGCATTCCGGGCCCGCTGAAGGGCCTCCAGGGCCAGATCCGGACGGGCAGTCTCCAGGTAGCACTCCCCGAGATGAAACCAAGCTTCGCCGTTGAGGGGATCTTCCACCACCAGCTCGCCGAAGTACTCCAGAGCCGTTTCGAACTCGGCCATGGCCAGGGCTTCTTCGCCCTTGCGGAATAGCCCCTGTTTTTCCTCTTCCTTCATGGCCCTGCGTCAATTCGGCCCAGCTTAGTTTCTTTTCTGAAATTTTTCAACGGAGACGCAGCTCCACGGAAAACCTAAACGCTTCTGGTTCCAGAGTTTTAGGTTTAAACTAGGGATGTCCGGGGAAGCGCCATGCCCGAAAAGATCACCATCGTGGAGACGCCGCGAGACGCTTTCCAGGGCCTGCCTGGATTCATTCCCACGGAAGAGAAGATCCGGTACGTCCGGGCGCTGATGGAAGCCGGATTCCGAGAGATCGACTTCGGGAGCTTCGTTTCACCCAGGGCCGTGCCCCAGATGCGAGACAGCGAGGAACTGTTCCGGGCCGTCTCGAAGGACAGCGACGGCGCGCAGTTCATCGCCGTCATCGCCAACGACCAGGGGCTGGAACGGGCCAAGGCCGCGGGAGTCCCCGTGGTCGGCTACCCCCTTTCCCTGTCCGACACCTTTCAACGGACCAACACGGGAAAGACGGTCGCAGAGTCGTGGGACCTGGTTGAGCGCCTCCAGGCCGGATGCCGGAAGAGCGGGATCGAGTTACTGGTCTACGTCTCCATGGCCTTCGGCAATCCTTACGGAGAGCCCTGGGAGCCGGAGCAGATTGCCCGGGCCGCCGGACGCCTGGTGGACCTTGGAATCCACAGGATCCAGCTCGCGGACACCGTCGGGAAGGCGGACCCGGACACGGTCAGAGCCGTGTTCGCAGCCTGCCGCGCCGCCGCTCCCGGGGCAGCCCTCGGTGCCCACTTCCACGCCCGGCCGGACCGCTGGCAGGAGAATGTCTTCGCCGCCTACCGCCTGGGTTGCCGACGCTTCGATGCGGCCTTCTCGGGCCTGGGAGGTTGCCCCTTCGCCGAGGACGAGCTGGTGGGCAATACGCCGACGGAAGGGCTCGTGCGGGAGATGGAAGCCCAGGGCATCTCCACAGGCATCTCTCTCCACCACCTCGACAAGCCCCTGGCCCTGGCTCTGGAGATCCGACAAAAGTATGGGAAATGAAGCGATCCGACTAGGACCCTATGAAACCCTGCTGCTGACCTTGGACGGCGAGCTGGCAATGCTTCGGCTGAACCGGCCGGACAAGCGCAACGCCATCACTCCGCGCATGGTGGCGGAGCTGCAGGACGTCTTTGACCAGCTCCGGGAGGACCCCAGGGCCCGCGCCGTCATCCTCACCGGGGAGGGCAAGAGCTTCTGCGCTGGGCTGGACCTGGACGCCCTCCGGGAGATCAGCAAGTTCTCCTACGAGGAAAACGTCCAGGACTCTCGCCGGCTCGCATCGGTCCTGGCCACCATGTACCGCTACCCCAAGCCCATCATCGCCGCTGTGAACGGCCCGGCGGTGGCGGGAGGGTGCGGGCTGGCCACAGTCTGCGACCTGATTGTGGCGGCTCCCGAAGCCAGGTTCGGCTACACGGAGGTCCGCGTCGGATTCATCGCCGCCACCGTGTCGGTCTTCTTGCGCCACGTCCTGGGGGACAAACACGCCCGCGACCTCCTGCTCTCCGGCAGGCTGATCGACGCAGGGGAGGCGGCGCAAATCGGCTTGATCAACGAAGTCGTCCCGGCCGACAGCCTCCTGGACCGGGCCCGGCAGATCGCCGCCTCCCTCCTCCAAAACAGCCCTTCCAGCATCGCCCTCACCAAAGCCCTGCTGGCAGACCTGCCCCACGCTCTGGACGAGGCTCTGGAATTCGCTGCCCAGCAGAACGCACGCACTCGGGCAACGCCCGAGTTTCAAGAAGGGGTCTCCGCCTTCCTGGAAAGGCGCCCACCCCGCTGGCAAAACCGCCCCGGAAGCGGCAAAGATCCCGCAGGGTGACCTCCCTTTCACGCCACTCGTTTCTAAATGGATCGATGGATCGCTTTTCCTCGTCTCGCAGGTACTCTTTTAGTAAAATTCCATATTGCGGACAAAACGTAAAGATTGGAGGGGGTATGAGAATGAAGTACCCATGGTTGACTCCGGCTTTAGCAATTCTCATCGCAGCATCTGTTTACGCGCAGAGAGCCCCTGCGCCGGCCGCTGAGCAGCCCAAGGGCCAGACAGTGACGCTGGCAGGTGAGGTGGTGGATGCCGCCTGCTATATGATCCACCCTAAGGCCGCCATCGGCCCAGCGCACAAGGAATGTGGCGCCGCCTGCGCTCAGAGCGGCGTGCCCCTGGCGATTGCCAACGAAGCCGACGGGAAGCTCTACTTCCCGGCCGATGGCAACAAGCAACTGTTGGCGCTCCTGGGCCAGCGTGCCCGCGTGACGGGGACCGCCGTCGATAAGTCGGATCCGATGGAGTTGAAGATGCCGGTCGGCGAAAAGAATTCCATGTCCGTGCGGGTGGACGGCGGCTACAAGGTGGTGACCATCGAGACGATCTCAACGGCCCCCGCCAAAAAGTAACGCGATCCTCACCGCGGAATCCGCGTTTTTTTGATGAAAGGCTTGCCCTCGCGATTCTTGTTGAGACCCGAGAGCAGGATCAACTCCCGGTCATCCTGGGACAGGGCCAGCGAGTAAGCGAGCGCTCCCCCAAGTTGATACAAGAAACTGCCTGATGGATCAAAGACGTCGATGACCGTTTCCCTGCGGTTGCCGTCCACATTGGGGCTGCAAAGCACGTACAAGCGTCCCTGGCGGTCGGCGGCTATGTCCATGATGACTGCTTTAAGGGCTTTTTTTGGCTTTTTTTGACCCTGTCAGGGCCATCTGAGAAGAGCGTTACGGACGCCCGGACCGAAATTAGATGATGCGCTGATAGGCGGAGAGGTCGTAATTCCAGACGGGCTCGCCGCAGTAGCGGGGACCTTCGGGGCAGATCGGCCGCTGCGCCGCCATCTGGCGCAGGGAGCAGGGCGGCAGCAGGTACTGGCCGATGAGGGGATTGATCTCGCGGATTTGTAGCGCTTCCTCCAGGGAGGCTCGCCAGATTTCCTCCTGGGCGTTGTAGCAGAGTCGCATGGCGTGCTTGTGATGGAGGTTCAGCAGGTCTGCCGACTCGGTGAACCGAATGGCGACGGCGTTGGGCAGGGCGTACAAGACGAACTCCTCGGCGACCCCGCGGCTTCGCAAGGCGCCGATCGCTTCCCAGGACTCCGTCATGAGATCGTCATAGAACTTCCGCACCCTCTGGTCCTGGCGCACCAGCTCCGGCGTGATGTAGTCGGGCTCGTCGGAGGCATGGGCAGCCAGGCAGGGGCGCGATGCCGGGGTCATGCGGTGTCGCTGGTCCTGAGAATCGGCCGTGTGACTGATCTTCTTCCGGAAGGTATAGGCAGGATGGAAGAGGGTGCGGGCCAGCTTGGAATGGGTGGTCAGGTTCAGGGATTCGCCCAGCAGCCGGTTTCGGCCCGGATGAAGGACGAGATCGATCGCCTCGGGGTCGCTCAGGGCGTCTGACGTGACGCCCAGCACCTCCCGCACGGACTGGGCCAGGACCTGCTCGTTGCGCGCCTTGTAGTCGACCAGCCTGGAGACCCGCCCCTCCAGGCTGCGGTCGAACTCCTCCAGGAACGCCCGACGCGGCCGGCGCTCCACTTCCTCCCGATGCTGGACGAAGAAGTCGTGCTCGGGGGTGCTCTCCAGGGGCAGGGGAGCCTCCAGGATCGCTGCATAGTCGGGGTCCGCGCGCAAGAGCTCCTGCACCATCTTTTCCACCACCAGGCGCTGCTCCAGGGGCGCATCGTACTGCTCGCACAGGCGCCAGTAGCGCAGCACTGTAATTCCGCTCACCGTGTGGTACATGTAGGCAAAGGTGGCTACCGGCAGGACGTAGCGGGCCACCTCCTGGGCTTTCCTCGGGATGTCCTTCCCATACTTCTCCTTGCTCCGGCGGGCGGGAAACCGGCGGTAGTATTCCCGGGCTACCAGGGGTTGCAGCAACTCTGCCAGGCGATGGTACCCTTCCACCTGCCGATCCATGAGCCGCTGATAGATATTCAGGCTTTCGCCTTCCAGCGGCGGGACCGCGTAGCTTCCGGGCTTCACCTCCACGTACCGCTGGCTCACCTGCTCGGAGTTGTAGAAGGGATGGCTGTGCAGGAAGGACCAGATGCACTGCCGGGACACATTCGCTATGGAAAACTGGAAGTAGGCGTGCTGCAGGGTGGTGTGGTGCCCGGCCTCGTAAAGACTCCGAGCCAGCTCCTCGTAATTCTGTTTCAGGTCCTGGTCCTTGATGATCCCCTTGGAGGAGTAACAGGTCCGGGCGGCGGTGATGATGGTCTTGAAGGGATCCGCGAAGGATTTTTCCAGTTTGACTTCAGGTTCCGGAGACAGGAATTTCGTGATCACCTGAGGAAGACGCAGACAGTCACCACCATCCAGAAGGTGGTCACCCTTTCACCTCCTGGCCGGCCTGGACGCGGCGCAACTCTTCGTCGCAGGCTTCTGCGAGGTGCAGGTCGAAGGGGCGATGGTCCCGGTTGCGCGCGAATCCGCGGTACACTGTACCACAATAGTAACAAACGGTCACGTCCGAGAGCAGCTTGTAGATCCCGTAATCCAGCGCCGCGCAGACCGCCAGGCTGATGCCGTACGTGAAAAAGCTCAGGACGCTTCCCACGGCGATGATCGCCAGGCCCAGTTTCCGGTTGAAATCCTTTTGCACGTAAAACTGAAACCGGTGGCAGAAGGGGCAGCGGTCCAGCTTTCCGTCCTTGACGAATCCCGACAGCCGAAGATCCTCCGCCTTGCCGCACTGCGGGCAGCGTGCGGAAAGGTCCTCCGAACCCAGGGCCTGGAGGATCTCCTCGTCGCAAGACCGGCACCGAAAATGAATCTGCATGATGCGTCAGGGAATCAGGAGCCTCGTTCTAAAGCGGCAGCCGGTCGGCCACCCAGAAAAATTTCGCCAGCAACTCTCCGAAGAGAGTGAACACCGCGACCACGTAGAGAATCCCAGTGGCAGACTGGGTGGAGCGCATCCGGGCCGTGTGCCAGGTCATGTAGCCCAGCACCCAGGGCAGGAGAATTCCCAGCAGAATCCGAACGACGAAGAACACCCCCCGGTCGATGAAGAACAGGGTGACGTCCTCGATGCCACGCGGGTCCAGCCACGCGCTGCTGGACCAGATCAAAAAAGCAGTTCGGGCTGCCAGGGCGCCCAGGAAGATCAGCGTCATCCGCTGCAGGTGTCCCGCCGGGAGCTTCGGAATCACCAGGTACCAATGCCCGAGGATCATGTCGGTGATGACCGAGCCCAGGAGCAGCACCGAGGCCATGACGGTCAGCAGGGGCAGCACATCCCGGGCCGGCTTTGCCGGGCTCACCAGTCCGGCGAGCCCCAAGGCGATGGCCAGGCCCAGCAGCAGCCTGCTGAGCCAGCCAGGCATCTTCTGGAGGGTGATGGCGTGCACGAGCGTCGCTCCCAGCGAAGCCGCGAACGCGCCCGCCGCGGCGGAGCCCGTGGGAATATAGGGGCTTGCAGTGCCTTCCGGGAAGAGCAGCGTCAGTACCAGAACCACTCCTAATCCCAGCATCCCGGAGGCCAGCAATCCGGTGAAGCGAAAGAAACCCCGGCCCAGTTCGGCGGGAGAC
>JACQTF010000112.1 GCA_016210925.1 Acidobacteriota bacterium
GCAGCAGGCTCATGATCTCGGCGCTGGTCTGAGAGTCCAGGTTCCCCGTGGGCTCATCCGCCAGCAGGATCCGGGGCTCGTTGATCAGGGCCCGGGCGATGGCCACGCGTTGCTGCTGGCCCCCGGAGAGCTGGCTGGGATAGTGACGCTCGCGCTCCTGCAGGCCCATCCGCGAGAGCATGCTGCGGGCGCGCTCCAGGCGCGACTTGTGGTTGAGGCGAGAATAGAGTAGGGGCAGCTCCACGTTCTCCAGGGCCGTGGTTTTGGGCAGCAGGTGGAACGATTGGAAGACGAAACCGATCTTGCGGCTCCGCACCTCAGCCAACTGGTCCCTGTCCAGCTCAGAGACGTCCTGGCCGTCCAGCAAGTAGCGGCCGGACGTGGGCCGGTCCAGGCATCCCAGAAGATGCATGAGGGTGGATTTGCCCGAGCCGGACGGCCCCATGACGGCGACAAACTCCCCCTCGTGAATTTCCAGGCTGACGCCCTGCAGGGCGGGGACCTTCACGTCGCCCAGGTCGTAAATCTTGGTCAGGTGCGAGAGGCAAATGATGGGATGCATCCCGTGCGCCTTGCTGGTCCAACACGCTTCCCTATCTTCGAGGACCGCCTCCGCCGGGACCGCGCCACTGGGGCAGGAAGAAGGGCCGTTGCGCGCTCTGGGAGTTTGCCTCGGCGCCCTCGCCCCCTGACCCTGTGACGATCAAGTCGCCCTCCTTCACCTCTCCCCGGACCACCTCCGTGAAATTGCCATCGCTGATTCCCAGGAGGGCCTGCCGCGGCTCGATCTGCTGGGTCTTGGGATTCAGTGCCCATAGGGTGGTTGGACGGATCGGGCCTGCGCCAGGGTGGGTCCGCAGGTGTCCTCGCTCAGGGGGATCCCCGGCCCTCCAACGGTCTTGACCGCGGCCCCCGGCAGCTCCTCCGGGCCGTGGGCGCTCACCGCGCCAGGCTCCCTCTTGGCGCCGGCGCTCTCTCGGTTCGGCGAAGGTGCCCGGCTCCTGGGGCCGGCCTTCCGGCAGCTTCGCCCTGGCCAGGATCTCCTCGGGGGGCCGGAACCGAAGAGCGGCGTTGGGAATTCGCAGCGCGCCGCTTCTGTGGGCCACCTGGATGTTCACGGTGGCTGTCATCCCCGGCCGCAGGCGCAAGTCGGGGTTGTCCACGGAGAGGATGGCGGTGTAAGTGACCACGTTCTGGACGGTGATGGGGGAGAGGCGCACCTGGGCCACCTCCCCCACAAAGTGCTCACCGGCGAAGGCATCCACGGTGAAGGTGGCAGGCTGTCCCACCTGGACGCGGCCCACGTCCGCTTCGTCAATATTGGTTTCCACCTGCATCTTGGTCAGGTCGTTGGCGATGGTGAACAGGGTAGGTGCCTGAAGGCTGGCCGCCACCGTCTGTCCCACGTCCACGTCCCGGGAGATGACGATGCCGTCGATGGGGGACTTGATGATGGTGTGGCTGAGGTTGACCCGAGCCAGCTCCAGGGATGCGTTCGCCTGGCTCACCCGGGCTTTCGCCTGTTCCGCCTGGGACAGCATGGACTTGATCTGGGCCTGGGCTTGTTCCAACTGGGCATCAGCGGCTTCCAGTTGGGCCCGCGACCTGTCGTACTCCGCCTGGGCCGCGTCCCGCTGCTGCTCCGGGATCAGGCCCTGCTCGAACATCTCGAGGGCCCGTTTGTGATTTCGCTGGGCATTTTCCATCTCCACCCGGAACCGTTCCCGATTCGCCTTCGTCGTTTCAAGATTGGCCCTGGCGTTCTCGATGGATGCCTGGTTGGCCTTCACGCCAGCTTCGGCGTCTTTCAGATTGGCCTCGGCCTGGAGCAGGTTCGCGTTAAAGGTGGAAGGGTCCAGCTCGGCGATCACTTGCCCGCGGCGGACCTGGCTGTTAAAGTCGGCGTTCAATTTCCAAATCCGGCCTGAGACCTGGCTGCCCACCAGCACCCGGACCACGGGATGCAGGGTGCCCGTGGCCCCAACCCCCATGGTGATGTCCACGCGGTCCGCGGGCGACGTCGTGAAATGAAGCTGAGCCGAGCGGACCACCCTCCCGTTGTACACCCATGCCAACGCCAGGACCGCAAAGGCAACCGCCCCGGAGAGGATGACGATTTTCTTACGGCTTCTTCCTGGAGTGGAACTTTCGTTCATGTTCTTCCATACCTTGGTCAAATTTTCGCCGCTGCTCCGGGGACAGAATACCGCGGACGTCTTCCCGGGTGCTTTTGCGGATTTGTTCGTAGCGGGGTTGGGTCTCGTGCTGCAGTTGGAGTACCTGCTCCCGCCTTCGAGCCAGGACGCTCTTGACCTGCTGGAGCTGTTCGGGGGAGAGCTCGAGTTTCTTCACCAGGGATTTCAACATCCTCCCCTCCACCTTGGGATGGCGCCGCCAGTCGGGCTCCGCCGCCAGACTGCGCTGGTGCTGGATCAGATAGACTCCGACGCCGCCGGAAACAGCGCCCAGCAAAAAGACCAGGAAGATCAGAAAAAGAGTCGTTCGCTTGCTCGCCAGCATCGTTTTCAGTGGAAGGCTGGAAAACTGGAAGGCTGGAAGAATGGATCATTTAAAAACCCCAGTCTTTCAGTCTTCCATCCTTCCAGTCTTCCAGCTTTGTACTATTTCTCCATGGCCTCCTCCAGCAAAAATTCCGGGGTGATCTCCTCCTGCTCCGCCATCAGGATCGGAACAGTGTCGGGAGGCGAGATCAGAACATGCATCCCCGGGATGGTTTGCTCCCAGGGTTCGTACAGGGGTTCCAGGAGAAGAAGCGAGGTGACCACCATAAGGATCGCCATGCAAACCGGGATCGAGTGCCGGACGGTCTGATGCAGGGGCAGCCAGAAGTCGTACAGGTTGCGATGGAGTTCCAGTTCGGTCGCCGTCCGGCGGGCAAAGTCCGAGGAGGCTGTCTCCCGGCGGGACTGCCGAAGCCACCGTCTTCCCAGGCCCAGCAGGCGCCAGTCTTCGGCACAGGATGGGCACCGCTGGAGGTGCTCTTCCACCCACACCCTCTTCTCGGGGGACAGAGGTCCATCCATCCAGTCGTTCATGCTCCATTGAACCTCTTCACATTTCATGGGCCCTCCGCTGCAGGCTCGGCTCGACTGAGCTCGCCGCAGTCGAGCTAGGGATAACGAATGCCGTATTTCTTCAAAGCTGTGGCCAGGGCTTTCCGGAGCTGCATCCGCCCGCGAAAGACTTTGAGGCGAGCGGCCTGGACCGAGCAGTTCAGGGCGGCGGCGATCTCTTCGTAGGACAAGTCTTCCAGATCTCTCAGCGTGATCGCCGCCCGATACGCGGGCACCAGCTCCTGCAGGCTCTCGGCCAGCACTCGCCGCATGGTTTCGTCCTGCGCCCACGAGGTGCCGGAGGAAACATTCGCAAGCTGGCGTTCGATCCTTTGACTCTCCTCCTCGCTCAGGTCACTGAAGGTGTACGTCTTTCGCCGCTTCCTCCGGCGCAGCTCATCGTAGCATGTATTCACCACGATGCGGTACAGCCACGGCAAAAATGGCTTCCCCTCCCGGAACCGCTTCAGCGACAGGTACGTTTTCAGAAAGGCTTCCTGCGCCACGTCCTCCAGCTCTCGGTCGCTTCCGAGGAAGTGGTAAATCAAATTGAAAACTGCAGACTGGTACTTTTCGATCAGCGCCTGAAAGGCCTTCGCATCTCCACCGCGGGCTGCATCGATGAGCGTCCGGTCGTCTGTCAAATTCCCTTATAGATACGCGCTGAGGGCTTGGAGCATTTCACCCGCAGGTGCTACTCACCCCGAACCTACCTGAAGCGTTGGCTAACAGCCGCAGGAAACGGGGTAGGTGCGGGGTCAAGGGCGTGTGCCGGCCAGCCTGCGGGCTTTCAGCTTGAGGAGGCGCTGGCCTGCCTCCCGCAATGTCTCATCCTTCTTACAGAAACAAAAACGCACGTAGCGGGCTCCGTCCTCGGGCCGGTGATAGAAGCTCGATCCCGGAACCACCGCGACCCCGATCTCCTCCACCAGGTACCGGGCGAACCGGACGTCGTCGTCGAAGCCGAAAGGGGCGATGTCGGCCATGATGTAGTACGCTCCCTCCGGTCGAAAGGCCTGGAAACCTGCCTGGTCCAGAAGATCCATGAGCAGGTCTCGCCGGTGGAGATAGGACTCCGCCAGCTCCTGGTAGTAACTGCCAGGCAAGTCCATCGCCACGGCTCCTGCTTCCTGGAGGGGCGCCGCTGCCCCGACGGTCAGGAAGTCGTGCACCTTGCGGATGCCGTCCGTCAGCGGAGGTGATGCGATGGCATACCCGACCCGCCAGCCAGTGACGCTGTACGTTTTGGACATGGCGTTGACGGTGATCGTGCGGTCCCGCATCCCCTCCAGGGTGGCCATGGGGATGTGTTGAGCGCCATCAAACAGGATGTGCTCGTAGATCTCGTCGGTGATGGCCACGGCGTTCCAGCGCCGGCAAAGGGCGGCGATCTGCTCCAGCTCCTCCCGAGTGAAGACCTTGCCGGTGGGGTTGTTGGGAGTGTTGAGAATGATGGCCTTGGTCCGTTGGTTGAAGGCCGAGGTGAGTTCCTCGGAATCGAAGGTCCAGTCGGGCGGACGGAGCTTGACGTACCGCGGCGAAGCGCCGGAGAGAATGGCGTCGGGTCCGTAGTTCTCGTAGAACGGCTCGAAGATGACCACCTCTTCACCCGGGTCCACCACCGCCAGCATGGTGGCGATCATTCCCTCTGTCGACCCGCAACAGACGGTGATCTCGGTCTCAGGGTCTACCCTCAGCCCCGAGCAGGTTTCCACCTTTCGAGCGATGGCATCCCGGAACCGTTTGGCGCCCCACGTGATGGCATACTGATTGATATCGGCGGCAATGGCGTCCATGGCCGCCCTCTTGACCGCCTCGGGGGCGGGGAAGTCGGGGAACCCCTGGGCAAGGTTCACCGACCCGTACCGGTTCGCCAGGCGGGTCATCTCCCGGATGACCGACTCGGTGAACTGCTCCGCCTTTCTGGAGACCAGCTTCTTCATCCAGACGATTATAGATGACTTTGGGCCTGAATGAGCGGTTTAAGAGGGGCGGCCCGCTTATCCGCCTGTCGTCAAGGGAGCAGCGCTGCCCGCCGCATAGATGGCCTGGTAGAGGGAGTAGTGCTCCAGGATCCGTTTCACGTATTCGCGGGTCTCGGTGAGAGGGATGCATTCCACGAAGACATCGGTCTCCGGTGCGCCGTAGTGCTCCAGCCAACGGCTCACCCGATGGGGCCCGCCGTTGTAAGCGGCAAGGGCCAGCTCGATCTTCCCCTGGAACTCCGCCAGTAAGGTCTGCAAGTAGTAGGTCCCGAGGGCGATGTTGAACTGGGGGTCGTACAGCTTGCTGGGACGATAGCGGAGGCGGAGCTGCCGCGCAATGGTTCGACCCGTGGAGGGGAGAATTTGCATGAGGCCGATGGCGTTGGACCGGGAACGGGCCCGAGCGTTGAAGGTGGATTCCTGCCGGATGAGCGCCGAGACCAACCAGGGATCCAGCCCGTATTTGTTCGATTCCTGTTGGATCCGGTCCCAGTAATCCAGGGGAAACAGGATCCGCCAGACCTCCTTCGGCAGATGGGAGAGGTCATAAGCGGGGTATCGAGGAAAGGCCTTCCGCAAGGTCCGGATGGCTTCCAGATACTGGCCGCTTCCGCCGTAAATGCGGGCCATCTCAAAAGCGAGTGCGCCCTGATCGGGAAATTCCTTCCAGGCCTGTTCCAGTTCGGCGAGGGCCGGGGCATCCAGGCGGATCAGGGCCAACTCCCGCGCCCGCTCCAGGGCGCGGACCACCGGCCCCGGAAGCTGATCGCCGGCCGCCGAGGCGGGAGGCCGCGCGTGGGTAGGAGGTAGCGCATCCAGGTCGGCGCCCGGCTGCTCCGGTTTGAGTTTTTCCAGCACGCCCTCCAGCTGCCGGGCCGCCCTCTGTCCGTAATAATCATTCCTGCAATGGGCCAGCAGGTGCCGGTAGACCCGCCCGGCCTCCGAATACATCCCGGTGTGCTCGTACGACCGTCCCATCCAATATTGGAGGGCATCGGTGTACGACGACGCGGGGTAGCTCTCCAGGTGCTTCGCCGCCAGCGCCAGGAACTCCGAGTAGCGGCCAGCCAGGTAATGGTTCCAGGCCAGGCGCCAGAGGCCTTCCGCCGCATTCGCCCCTTGAGGAAATTCCCCCAACATGCGCTCCAGCTGGGCCTGGGCTTTCTCTCTTTCCCCCTGCTGGTCGTAGAATGATGCCAGTTGCAAGTGCATCTCCTCAGCAAAGGGAGATCCGGGGACCTCTCGCAACAGCCGTTGCGCCAACTCGAGAAAAGCTGCTTCCTGGTTCAACCGCCGCCGGATGAGCGCCTGCGTGTAGAGACTCTGGGCGTGCCAGTCGGGAACCCGGGAAGAGACGTGACGAAGCTGCTCCAGGGCGGGATAGTTTTTTCTCTGGTGGAAATAGCACAGGGCGGCACGGAGCCGGTAGAGATCAGCCTGCTTCGGATCTCGCACCAGCAGCCTGCGGTATTCCGGGATCGCGAGGGCCCACTGTTGCGTTTCGTACAGCAGGTCTGCCCGCTTTTGCAGGAGGAGCAGGGGATCGGACTTTGGCCAGGCGCCACGGCCACTGAGCAGGTCCAGCTGACGCCGTGCCGGGAGGGCGTTTTCGTCGGCGGGGAATTCATAGTACACACGTGCGAACGCCTCGGCCGCTTTTTTTCCCTCTCCCCTCTGCAGGTAGCTCTCGCCCAGCAGGAAAAGGGCGGCGGGCTCAGGATATTGGTTCGCCAGCCCCTCCAACGCCTGAACGGCTTCTCGGACTTTCCCTTCCCTCAGTTCCGACTGGGCCAAAAGCAGCATGGCTGCTCGCCGCAACAGGGAGGCGGAAAATTTATCCAGAAGGCGCCGCAGGCTCTTCTGGGAGGAGTCGTAGGACTGCAGGGAGTACTGGGCCTGGCCCAAGAAATAGAGCGCGTAGTCTTCCAGCCGCGTGCGGAGGGCGATGCTCGGGTCCGACAGCAGCGATACCGCGGCAGCATAATCCTGGCTTTGGAGTTTCTGGTGCCCACGAAGGAGCCGGGCCAGTGCCCCCGGACTGGAATCGGGGAAGCGGCGTTCCAGCTCCCGAAGGCTCGATTCCAGCCGCAAGGGCGGGGAGGTGCGCACCACGCTTTCCAATTCCCGGAGGCCGGAAGCGTCTCCATCGGCGACAGGGGTTGCTGCGCCCCAGGCGCAAACGCTCGACCCGCACCAGGCAAGCGCCAAAGCCAGGAAAACTCGAACCATTGCTTTGTGTTTACGAACCCCTGCGTTCGGGCTCTACGGACGGAAGTGGTTCCCGCCGACCTCCCGCAGGTGCAGGCCGCGGAATCTGGATGGTGGCGACCACCGGCTCTGGGCCCGCATCCCTTCAGTTGAGCACGCCACAGAACTTCACTTCCGGCTCAGCGACGTACCAGTGGCCCGGGGTAATCCGCCCCCAGGGCTGCCGCATCGTTGTCCGCCAGGATGCGCACCAGCTCCGAGTAGAAGTAATCCACCTGCTTGGCCACTGTGGCGTCCACGCGCCGCTCATACATGTCCCGGCTCCGATCGATATCGCGCTTGAGCCGCTCGTACAGGTCCGCCTTGCGGCGGCCTTCCTCCACCTTTTGTTCGTTGTACAGCTTGATTTCGGCCACCAGCAGCCGCGCGAAGCGGCGGGCGTCTGCGTGGAGTTTCTCCTCCGCTGGGCTCAGGATCTGGGGCGGCGGGGGCGGTTCAGGCCGTGGGGCGGGCCTGGGCTCGACCGGCGCACGTTCCAGAGTTGTGGGCGGAGCAGGTGGCTCCGGGGTAGTCCAGGAGGCCGGCTCCGGTGTGCCCTCGGAGGAAAAGAGGGGGGTCTTGTCTCGCTCGAGGGATGCTACTTCTCGCTCCAGCGACTCGAGGAGTTGTTCGGAGGTGGAACCGGGATGCAGATCCAGGGCGCTGGAGGCCTGGAATCCTTCGAAACGGCTCGTCGCAGGCTCTGATTCCAGGGCGACGGGAGGAGCCTCAATTTCGGTCCGCCGCACCGGCCCCGCCGGCGCTTGGGCCGGCTGCGCTGGCACTTCCTGAGGCGGCGCCGCGGCGGCGCGCTCGCTCAATGCCTTGCACCGAAGGGCCAGCGCCACGTTCTCCAAAGCCAGGCTGGTGTGCTGGCAAAGGATCTCCAGCGCGTCCAGCGCAATATTTCCCTCCCCGTCCGCGTAAAGGATGGCCGGGACGCGATCCCGGATCACCAGCGGGATCGCCACCACCCGCGCTGGCGCAGGGCCTCCCAGCCGCGCCAGCAACTCGGCGTTTCCAACAGGGCTGTCCGGGCTGCCCACCGCCGTGGCCCGCTGCTCGGCCGCCACCTTTAAAATACTGTCCTTGGATTTCAAAGTGGCCAGATTGCGAACCTGGGCGGGAGCAAAACCCGTGGCTGAATAGACGAGGTAGTCATCCTCCCGTTCCAGAAACAAAGCCAACCGGCCCGCATATGGGGCTGAGTGTTCCATCAGCGCCTGCAGCAACTCGGCCTGCGTGGCGGCCGCGCGCAGCGTCGGGAGGACGCCACCCACCATGGGGCCCGCCGGGGCCCCCTGCGCCTTAAATGCTTCCTCCACCCCCCGGCGCAACTGTTGCAGCTCCTGTTCCAGTCGCCGGCACCCCTCTTCGAACTCTCGCCGGATCTTTTCCAGTGTATTTTCTTCCAAGTGCCTGTGCCCTCAGTTCTTCGTAGCGGGGAAATGATACAGGAGAACCGTCCCGGAATCAACCCTCCGCGAGCGCGGGGTCCGGCACGCCTGCTTCCTCGAAGCCCTTGGCGCGGAGCAGGCAACTGTCGCACCGACGGCACGGGCGCGACCCTCCCAGATAGCAACTCCAGGTGTATTCCAGCGGCGCGCCAATGCTCACGGCCAGCCGAACGATGTCTGCTTTGGTCTTGTTGATCAACGGAGTTTCGATACGAAGTGGAACGCCATATTGTATGCCGAGCTTACTGCCCAGTCTCAGGGTCTCCACAACGGCCTTGTAGTACTCAGGCCGGCAGTCCGGGTAACCGCTGTAATCGATGGCGTTGGCTGCGATGAAGAGCACCGCCTCAAGTGCCGCGGGTTGCGTTCCCTGGACTTCGATGGCGTGGAGCGCCTCGCTCTCGATGAGCGCAGCGCCCAGGGTGAGCAGAAAGGTGTTGCGGAGAGGGACATAGGTGAGCGGGATGTTCTCGGCCATCCCCTGAGGAGCACGGTCCAGCGGGGGAGGGAACCGCTCCGGATTTGTCAGGGCGGAATACCAGGCCAAGTCCTTAAAGAAGGAAACATCGACCACGCGGTGCGACAGGCCCAACGCCTGGGCCACCTGGCGTGCCGAGTTGATTTCGCGGCGATGGGACTGGCCATACTGCACCGTCACCGCAGACAGGTCGAAACCTTGTCGCCGCGCCAGGGTGGCAACCGTGGTGGAATCCAGGCCGCCGGACAGCAAGACCACTCCCAGTTTTTTCACGGCAGCGTGTTTATACAACAATCGAAACCATCTTGATACCAGAGATTTCGGCGGAAAGAGGAGCCGGGCTTTGTGTTCAGGAGACCGGGTCTTTGCGCCCGCACGGCCCGTTCATCATTTGCGAAGAAGGTCGTGGAGCGGATTGAGAGGATTGGTCCAGTGTAAGAGGTGATGGTACCACGCATGGCTGGGCTCGCCGAGCTGCCGCTCGCCGTAGCGGGAGATGCGATCCAGCGCAAAGATCGCCACGGAGGAAGCAGCCAGATTGCTGAGGAGGTCCTTTCCCGACGGAGGAACGCCGCTGCCCTCGATCATGAACTCCCAGACATAACTGTGGGCCTGGGTGAACAGGAATGCGTTCCAGTCCCTGTATCCCCGTTCTTTCAAGTACAGGCCCATGCCGGCGTAGCTCAACGGATGGGCTACGAAGTTGATGGCGAACGGGTCGGTGTCGCGGCGGGTTCCCAGCCGGACTTGCTGGATGGGATGGGAGATGTTTCGGCCCACATGGCCCCAGGAGCCTCGATCCAGGATCGCGTGCCGCACGTTGGCGATCCCGAGGGCCGCGGCCGTCGTTGCACCTCCTACCACCAGGAGATCCACGCCGAACCGCTTCCAGCGATCATCCCTTTTCTGAACGGATTGGGCCTGAGCGCGGCTCGACAGACTGCACCCTAGCAGGGCGCAAGTCACGAAGCCTGCCGCAAACATCCGCCGTCCTCTAAAGCAAACCCTGATCCTCATGGACAGTAACGACGCGGTTGGCATCGATCCCGGAGAAGAGCGACGTTTTGCCACTGGGCCAGACGACTTTCAGCTCCTCGACGCGGGTGGCCCGGTCCAGACCGAAAGTCTGGACCAGCTCGCTCTGGGAGCAATAGCTGGAACCGCTGCGCACGACCCGGACCTGGCGAACTCCCCCGGCCTGAACCACGATTCGGGCCCCGATGCCATCGCGGTTGTTCTTGCGGGCGGGGTTGCCGCGCAGCCGCACGCGGAGCCAGTGCCGGCGGCTCCCGCCGTCGTTGCGATACAGGTGGGCCGGGCCATGGTTCTCGGTCACCAGTACATCCAGGTCGCCATCCCCGTCGTAATCGCCGTAGGCCGCTCCCCGCCCCACGATGGGACGCTGCAGATCAGGACCCAGGTCGGTGGCATGGCGGAAGATCCCGTCCCGGGCGTTGTGGAACACGAGAGCGGCCTGGGCATAGGTCACGTTCTTCTGGACCTTCTCGATGTCGTTCTCGATGTGGCCATTGACGGAAAAAATGTCCTGATATCCATCCAGATCATAATCGAAGAAGAAACAGCCGAAGGTGAGATACAGCAGGCTCGCGGGCCCGATGCGTGAATTGACAGCGTAGTCGGTGAAATACTCGCTGCCATCGCTGCGATACAGAGAGGTCATCTCGTTGGAGAAGTTTCCGATGAGGATGCTGGCTGCGCCATCGTTCTGGTAGTCGGCCACGTCGATTCCCATGCCCGCTCGCGCTTTTCCGTTCTCGTCGAACGCCACGCCCGCGGTCACTCCCTGCTCGGTGAACGTCCCATTGCCGTTGCTGTGGTAGTAAAGATTAGGCTGGGTGTCCTGAGCCACCACCAGGTCGAGCCATCCGTCTTCGTTGAAATCCCATAAGGTGATCCCCAGGGCCTTGCCGTTGGGGTTGTAGAGCCCCGCTCTCCGGGTGACGTCCTCGAAGGTCCCATTTCCACGATTGCGGAAGAGCCGGCTGGTGGTTCCCTGGTAGGACTCTGGGGTGCAATAGGACTTGTCCACGCCATCCAGGGTGCACCACAGGTCATTTTCCGGGGACCACTGGACGTAGTTGCAGACGAACAGGTCCAACCAGCCATCCCGGTCGTAGTCGAACCAGGCTGCCGATGTCCCCCAGTTTTCATCCGCCACGCCCGCTTCTCTCGCGACTTCCGTAAACGTGCCGTTCCCCTCGTTCCGGAACAGGCGGTTGGGGCCGACGGCGGTCACATAAAGGTCAGGATCGCCGTCATTGTCGTAATCGGCCGCCGCGACGCCCTGGCCGTAGAATTCAAGGTCCACGCCAGCTTGAGCAGACACGTCGGTGAACCGCCCCCGCCCGTCGTTGCGGTACAACGCCTGGGTGGGGCGGCCCTTTCCCCGGTGGCCGGCCCAGTACGTTGCCTGGACGAGGAAGATGTCCAGGTCGCCGTCACCGTCGTAATCCAGGAACGCGGCGCCTGATCCCATGGTCTCCGGCAGATATTTCTTTCCGAACGCGCCGTTCACGTGCCGGAACCCGATGCCCGACTCCTGGGTCACCTCGTGAAACTGGACCGTGACCGCGGACGGGGACACCGCCGCTTTTTCTTCGGCCACTTTGCCACAGGACGGCAGAACAGCCAGGGAAGCGAGGAGGAACGCGCAGGTTCTCATGGGAAGGCCGAAATTCTAGCACAGCCCCGATCCGTCGGTAAGGCCCTGGCGATAAAAGGGGGTAAAAGTGGGGAAAGTGACGCGACGGGTCGGGGCACAGTTTGCGAAATTGGAAGGTTCGGGATAAAGTCACCAGGGTGACCGTGATGCGCCTGACCTGCCTCGCCGTCCCGATCTTGATCGCCTCCGTAACCGGGTGCCGGAAGGAGGAAGAGGCGCCGAAGTCCCCGGAGGCGCGACCAGCTTCTCTGGCGACCCCCGCTCCTCCTGTCGGTAGTCAGACCGCGGTGGCGGAGGGACCCGCCCCTGCGAAGTCCTCCTCCCTGGACCCCAGAGTTTATCAACATAACAACCTGGGCATTGCGCATCTCGAACAGCGGAGCTTTGCCCAGGCGGCCGAGGAATTTCAGAAAGCTTTGGAAATCGATCCCGGCTTTCTCCTGGCCCGGGTCAACCTGGGCATCGCCTACTTCAACCTGCCCGAATATGAAAAGGCCGAGGCCGCGTTCAAGAAGGCGCTGGAGGCGGATCCGGGGCAGCCGCATGTCCGCTACGGCCTGGGACTCATCTACAAAAACCAAAACAAGCTGGACCAGGCGCTTCAGGAATTCCGGATGGTCCTGTCCCAAGACCCGGCCGATCCTTCCACCCATTACAACCTCGGCCAGCTCTACGTGCGAAAGAGGGACTATCACAGGGCGATCGAACACTTCCGAAAGGCGCTGGATGTGGAGCCCAGGAATGCTTCGGCCCATTACAGCCTGGCCCAGGCCCTGCTGCGGTCGGGCGAGCAGCAGGAAGGCGAGAAGGAGCTGAGGATCTTCCAGCAGTTGCAGCGGGAGGGTCCGGGGCCAGGGCAGGGAACGTTGGTGGGAGTGCAATACCTGGAGCAGGGCAAATATTCCATCGCCGTCGAGGCCTACCCCGCTGAGGCCAGCGACGCGGCGATCGCGGTGGCTTTTCGGGAGGTCACCGCCCCCGCAGGCATTGGATTTCAGCACGCTGCCGGAAACCTCCAGAGCCACTGGTGGGGCCGGCTCGACGCGGCGACCTATTCCAAGGCCTGGGCGGAAGCCAACCTGGTCCCGTTCATGGGATCGGGCGCCGCCTTTGGCGATTACGACGGGGACGGGAGGCTGGATCTCTACCTGGTCAATTGCGGGCCCGATCCAGAGAAAGCACGCAATCAGCTCTATCGGAACAACGGCAACGGGAGCTTTCGTGAGGTGACCGACGAGGCGGGCGTCCGCGGCTCGGGCCGCGGTATGAGTGGGCTGTGGGGGGATTACGACGGCGACGGCGACCTGGATCTCTATGTGCTCCACTACGGACCGAACATCCTCTATCGAAATGAGGGCAACGGCCGCTTCAGCGACGTGACAGCGGAGGCGGCGGTTGGAGACCCGGCGTGGAGCGTGGGCGGCGCCTGGGCCGATTACGATCACGACGGCGACCTGGACCTCTATGTGGCCAACTTCGTGGATTTGGAATCCTTCCGGGAGGCGTTCGTGTATCCGCGCGACTTCAAGGGACAGCCAAACAGCCTCTACCGTAACAACGGCAACGGGACGTTCACCGAAGTGGCCCGCGACGCCAAAGTCGATGGAGGGGACCACATCAGTACCGGGGTGGTCTTCACCGACTTCAACAATAGCCGCGACATCGACCTCTATGTGACCGGCCCGGATCTCCGCGGCAATATCCTGTTCAGCAACCTTCGGGACGGGACCTTCGCCAACGTGACCGAAGCGATGGGCCTCTGGAAGGGAATCGGCGCTATCGCAGCGACCGTGGGCGACTACGACACAGATGGGTGGATGGATCTCTTCGAGTCGATGGGTCCGTCCCTGGAGAGCCAGTTGCTGAGCAATCGGGCGGCGAAAGCGTTTACTGCTTCGCCGTGGTTGAGCAAGCAGCCTGCCGGGTTCTGGAACGCCCAATTCTTCGACTACGACAATGACGGGAGGTTGGACCTTCTCTTGATCCAGGACTCCGGTGGGCTCCGACTTTTCCGCAATGGTCCAGGAGAGAAATTCGAGGAGGTCACCCAGGCGGTGGGGCTGAGCCGTTTCTCCGGCGCATTTCGCGGTGCGACGGTCGGCGACTACGACGGGGACGGCGACCTGGATTTCTTCGTCATGGTCAACGGAGGATCTCCGTTGCTGCTGCGCAACGATGGAGGAAACAGAAATCACTGGATCAAGCTGAAGCTGGTGGGGCGTAACGATAACCGCTGGGGCGTGGGTTCCAAGGTGGAGGTCAAGGCCGGCCTGCTGGCCCAAAAGATCGAGGTGACGGCGGGACAGGGCTACCAGTCCCAGGCCAGTCCCGAGGTGCACTTCGGCCTGGGGCAGAGGGACCGGGTGGATTTTGTTCGGGTCCTGTGGCCTACCGGCGTCCTGCAATCGGAGATCAACCTGAGGGGGAACAAGACCACAGAGGTGCAGGAGCTGGACCGGAAGGGGACGTCCTGTCCCATCCTGTATGCGTGGAATGGGCAGCGGTACCAGTTCGTGACCGATTTCCTGGGCGGAAGCGCCGTCGGCTACCTCACGTCTCCCGGGCACTGGAACTATCCCGACACCGACGAGTACGTCCGCTTGACGGCAGACCAGCTCAGGGAGCGAGGCGGGCGCTATTCCATCCTGATGAACGACCAGTTGGAGGAAGTCATCTGGCTCGACCAGGTGAAGCTTCTGGCCATCGATCATCCCGCGGACCTGGAAGTCTACCCCGACGAGCGGCTCATGCCGGGTCCCCCTTTTCCCGAGTTCCGGATTTACCCCGTCCGCCATCCGCGGCCGCCCCTGGCCGCCAGGGACGACCGGGGAAGGGATGTCCTCCCGTTGATCTCAAAGGTCGATCGGCGCTACCCGGAAGGGTTCCATCTCCTGAGGTACAAAGGCTATGCTGAGCCCCATTCCCTGGAGCTGGATCTGGGAGATCTGTCCTCCGCCAAACAAATCACCCTTTTGATGACCGCCTGGATCGATTATGCGGATTCGACCGCCAACCTGGCCGCGTCCCAGGCAGGCTTGAAGTTGATCCCGCCCTACCTGGAGGTGCGTGATGGCAACGGAAAATGGGTCCGGGCGATGCCGCAAATGGGCTTTCCCGCCGGCCTTCCCAAGACCATGGTCGTAGATTTGACGGGAAAATTTCCTGCCAGGGATTATCGCGTCCGTATCACCACCAACATGCGAATTTACTGGGACCAGATCCTGGTGGATACCTACGCCGGGAAGCCTGACTTGAAGATCCACACCCTTTCGCCGCTGGAGGCAGACCTGCACTGGCGGGGCTATCCGCGAGAATATAGTCCCGACGGACGCCAGCCACTGCTGTACGACTACAGCCGGATCAAACAGGAGGCGCCCTGGAAGAGCCACGTGGGCCGGTACACGCGCTATGGTGATGTCCGGGAGCTGCTGGAGGAACGGGACGACAGGTACGTAACACTCCTGCACGGCGATGAAGTCCGCATCGAGTTTGACACGACCCGGGTTTCACCCCCTGCTCCGGGATGGAAGCGGACGTTCTTTGTCTATGCAGATGGGCTCGGAAAGGACATGGATTTGAACTCGGCCCGTCCGGACCGGGTCGAGCCGCTTCCTTTCCACGGGATGACTGCGTACCCCTATCCGGCCACCGAGTCGTATCCCCGAACGCCGGAACACCTGAACTATCTGCGCCGGTACCAGACGCGGGTGCTGGACGACGTTTTTGACGACGGCCGTCGTTACAGGAAGGGCGACATCAGGTCCACAGGTCGGTAACTGCACAGGTCGAGGGGTTGCTTGCCGCCATGGAACTGGGAAGGGTACAGAATGGGACGGTACTGGGCGTGGAAGGGACGCGGCTGCCGGAATTTCACGTGCAGCTCCTCGGGGGATCAGAGCGTTGCGTCGTGGTGCCCGAGGGTGTTGATTCCGTTACGGAATCCAAGGTAGAGGAGCTGCGGGCTCGCCTGGTGGGGCAGTCCATCCAATTCAAAGCGTCGGCGGAAATCGGCCGCGGCCTCTACGCCGCTGAGGTTTGGTATTTCAAGCCCGTCGAGGAGGAAGGCGAGGTGGAATACGTCTCGCCCGTGAGCCTGAACCGGGAATTGCGAGAGGCCTGACTCGTGGAAAAGCATGTCACGTTATTGGGTGTGTTGCTCCTGGTGTACAGCCTTTGGACCTTGCTGCGCAGCGCCTTCATGTTCTTGTCTCTCATGGGCGTTACGCTGTTCGGTCGCTGGATGTGGATGCATGGCATGCTGCCACTGCCTGTTCATTGGCTCGCAGGGCTGGGGGTTCTGGCGTCCGCCGTTTACGTGATCTGGGCCATTTTGAACCTGGCGGCGGCCATCGGCCTGATCAGGCAGGCCTCGTGGGCTCGCGTCTGGACCATCCTTGCCAGCGTGCTGAACATTCCGCGGGTCCCTTTTGGCACCGCGCTGGGGATTTACGGCCTGTGGGTCTGCTTCTCCAACCGCGGCGTCCACTGGTTCGCCCATGGCGGGGTGTCACCCCCGCCCTCTTCCGGCCCGTTCGACATTCCATGAGCGTCGCTCCGCGCTGGCATGTCGCGAAAACCGAATGCTCCTGGGTGAAAGACATTGAACGACTGACGAATGACGGCTTACAGGGCGGCGGCGATGGCCTCGGCGACCTCCCGGGTGGTGGCCTGGCCGCCCAGGTCGGGGGTGCGCACCCTGCCTTCCGTCAGCACCTTTCCCACCGCATCCCGGATCCGGCCGTGGGCCTCTTCCTCCCCCAGGTGCTTCAGCATCATGGCCGCGCAGAGGATGCAGGCAATGGGGTTGGCGATGCCCTGACCCGCGATGTCCGGGGCGGAGCCGTGGACGGTCTCGAAGACCGCAATCCCGTCCCCGATGTTGGCGCTGGCCGTCAGGCCCAGCCCGCCGATCAGGCCCGCACACAGATCCGAGACGATATCCCCATAAAGGTTCTCCATCAGCATGACGTCGAATCGCCCCGGGTCCAGCACCAGCTGCATGCAGACGTTGTCGATGATCTTCTCATCGTACCGGATGTCGGGATATTCCCGGGCGATGCGCCGCGAGCATTCCAGAAACAGTCCGTCGGACATCTTCATGATGTTGGCCTTGTGCACCGACGTGACCTTTTTGCGCTTCTCCCGCCGGGCGTACTCGAAGGCGAAGCGACTGATGCGATCGCAGGCAACGCGGGTGATGATCTTGAGGCTCTCCACCACCCCGGGGACCACCTCGTGCTCGATGCCGGAATAGAGCCCCTCGGTGTTCTCTCGGACCACCACCAAGTCCACGTCCCGGTAGTGGAGAGGGATGCCGGGAAGGGACTTGCAAGGGCGCAGGTTGGCGTACAGGTTCAGCTTCCTCCGCAGCGCCACATTGGCGCTGCGGTGTCCGGTGGCGACCGGCGTCGTGATGGGTCCCTTCAGGGCTGCGCCGGTGGCCCTGAGCGGTTCCAGCAAGTCGTCCGGGATCTCTTCTTCCTCTCCCAGGCGCGCCGTGTCTAGGTGGATCTCCCGCCACTGAACGGAGGCGCCGGTGGCCTCCACCACCCGGACGGCGGCCTCGGTCACTTCCGGGCCGATACCGTCGCCCGAATCAGGCAGGCGGAATGGACGGGGCGGGACATGGAATCAGTCGCTGGCGGCCTCGAATTCCTTCAGTCCCCGGGCCAGCTCGGCCAGCTTGCGATCCACCCTGGCGTGGATCTCCTCGGCTGGAACTCCCGTGAGGATCTCGATGCCGTCGTCGATGGTGTCGATGGGCCAGATGTGGAACTGTCCCTGGACAACCGCCTCCACCACCTCCCTCTTCAGCATCAGGTGCCTGACGTTCTGCCGGGGAATGAGGACTCCCTGGCGGCCGTTGAGGCCCTTATGCTTGCACACCTCGTAGGCTCCTTCGATCTTTGCGTTCACCCCCCCGATGGGTTGGATGGACCCTCTCTGGTTGACCGATCCCGTGACGGAGATGCCCTGAAGGATGGGCACCCCCGACAGCTGAGAGAGAATGGCGAACAATTCGGCGGCGGAGGCGCTGTCTCCCTCCACCCCTTCGTAAGACTGCTCGAAGCAGACGCTGGCGGACAGGGTGAGGGGCTTGTCCTGGGCGTATTTCTGAAGGAGGTACCCGGAGAGGATGAGGACTCCCTTGCTGTGGATGCGGCCGCTCATCTCGGCTTCCCGCTCGATGTTGATGACCCCCTTTTTCCCCATGCCCACCGTGGCGGTAATGCGGGAAGGTTTGCCAAAGCTGAAGTCCCCCAGGTCATACACGGAGAGCCCGTTCACCTGGCCCACCACTGCCCCGTCCACGTCCACCAGGAGGGTCCCCTCATCGATCAGCTCCTGGATCTTCTTCTCAAGCAGATTGTGGCGGAAGATCTTCTGCTCCAGGGCCCGCTCCACGTCCGAGCCGGTGACATGGGAGTTCCCGTTGGTGCTGGCCACGTGGCTCGATTCCCGGATCAGGTCGGCCACGTAGCTGAAGCAGAGGGAGAGCTTTTCCTGGTGCTCCAGCATCCGGGCCGAGTGTTCCACCACCGCCGCGACACCGCTCGGGTCAAAGTGTTTAAGGCTCTCATCGCGGCAGAGCCGCGAGATGAACCCGGCGTAGTCCTGGATGGCCGCCTGGTCCCGCCTCATTTCCGTGGCGAAGTCGGCCTTCACCTTGAAGATCTTCCGGAAATCCTCGTCCAGGGCCAGCAGAAGCTGGTAAAGGTACGGACCTCCCATCAACACCACCTTCAGGTCCACGGGGATGGGCTCAGGACGGATGCCGGTGGTGGAGATGAACCCCCAGTGCTCCGCCAGGTCTTCGATCTTCACCTCCCGGTTCTTGATGACCTTCTTCAAGGCCTCCCAAGCGAAGGGATTGACCAGCAGGTCCAGAACATTGAGGATCAGGTAGCCGCCGTTGGCCTTGAGAACCGATCCCGCCTTGATCATGGTGAAGTCGGTGTGGAGAGCCCCGAAGCGGAATTCCCGCTCGATGACCCCGATCAGGTTCTTGTAGATGGGATGGGTTTCCAGGATGACCGGGGCCCCTTCCGTGTACGAGTTATCCACCAGCACGTTGACCTTGTACCGCTCGAAGGTGGCAGGCTGTGCCGGCACACGCATGCCCAGGATGGTGGTCTCCTCTCCCTCCTTGTGGAGAAAGTCCCGGATGCTGTTGAGGATGTCCTCCCGCACTTCGTCCAGGAATTCTCCCACCCGGGGAAACGGGCCGTACTTCTCCTTGAGGTCATCGATCAGGTGGCCCACGGCGAACAGGGCCACCCTCCTGTTGAGGTCTTCCAGCTGGTCCTCCGCCTCCTTCTGGAGCCCCTTGACCCTTCGGATGGATTCCCGGATCCGGGCGGTGAGGTGGTCTTGCTTCTCCTGGAGCTCCTGCTTCTTCTTATCGGGGAGCGCTTCCGCCTCCTCGGGCGAAACCTCTCTGTCCCCGATCAATGGCGTCGTCGCCACCCCCAGGGGGGTACTCTTAATCCGAAAGCCCAGCTGCTGAGCCTCCTGTTCCACTGAAGAGAGAATCAGGACCTTTTTCTCCTGGAGCCTTTCCAGCACCTGCCCTTTCTGCTTCTCATATTCTTCGCTCTCGAAGAGGCGGGGGATCTCATTCTTCAGCGTCTGGATGAGGCGATCCAGGTCCGCCTGCAACACCACCGCCCTTCCGGGAGGCAAGCTGAGCGCCCGGGGTTGGTCCGGGCTCTTAAAGTTGTGGATGTAGATCCAGTCGTCCGGGACCTTCTCGTCCCGGGAGATGCGCTCCACGAATTTCTTGATGATGGTGTTCTTGCCCGTCCCCGGAATTCCTGAGACATAAATGTTGAATCCCACGCTCTGGATGTCCAGGCCAAATTTGATGGCCTCCACAGCCCGCTCCTGACCGATCACCGTGTCCCTGGACGGGACTTCCTCGGTGGATTTGAACGCGAACTGCTTCGGGTCGCAGTACCAGCGCAATTCCCCAGCCGGAAGCTCGTGGTGTTCCGTCACTTTGGGTTTTTCCTTCTTGGCCATGGCTTGAGTATAGTTGGGATGTGGGCTCCGTTTCAAAGGGATCTGAGGATTTGGACTGTTTCCCACAGGACCTGGATCTGCGAGATTGTGGTAATACTGAGAACAAGATCCCGGGACGAGGTGACACACGCTGATGGTGGATGTCGTCTTTCGTGGGGGGCTCATCGTGGACGGAACGGGCCGTCCAGTGTACGAGGGTGACGTGGCGGTGGAGGGGGATCGTGTCGTGGCCGCGGGCCGAGTTCCCGCTCGGGAGGCAGCCCGGGAAATTCCTCTGGCCGGCAGAGTGCTTGCGCCGGGCTTCGTTGACCTGCACTCCCACGCGGATCTGATCCATCCTCTGGAAGACCCTCTGCGCAGCCGCCTTCTGGAGGGGAGAATCCGGCAAGGAATTACCACGGAAATTGTAGGGAACTGCGGTCTGGGCGTCTTCCCAGTGGACGCCGCGTCGGCCTCGCTGTTGAGAGGGGTGAATTCCTGGATGACGCCCGCGGTATTTCCATGGAACTGGCAAAATGCCGGGGACTATCTGTCGCTACTTGAAGGGCACCGGCCGCTCCTCAACGTGGGCGTGCTGCAGCCCCATGGACCTCTGCGAATGGGGGTCCTGGGGCTGCGCCCGGGCGCGCCCGGTCCGAAGGCCCTGGACGCCATGCGCCGTCAACTGGCAGAGGCGCTGGATGCGGGCGCCTTCGGTCTTTCCACAGGGCTCATCTATCCCCCGGGCATGTTCTCGGATACCGAGGAGCTGGCGGAAATGGCCCGCGTCGTGGCCCGCTGGGACGCGGTGTACACCAGCCACATTCGTGGCTCAAGCGAGACCCTGCTCCCAGCGGTGGAGGAGCTGCTGGAAGTGGGTCGCCGCTCCGGCGCCCGAGTCCACCACTCCCATAACGAGGCGGTCGGGCTGAGCCACTGGCGTCGGATTCCCGAAGTACTCGAGCGCGAAGAGGCCGCCTTGCGCCAGGGGGTTTCCATCAGCTTCGACATGTTTCCCTATCCCGCTGCCGCCACCATGATGC